>JAGBRZ010000094.1 GCA_017632155.1 Clostridia bacterium | reverse complement strand
GGTCGAGCCCGAGGTGAAGACAACATAGATCGGATCGGTGTCGATCTGATGCGCGCGGATATTGTCAAGAAGCGCGGTGTTTTCAAGGTGATCCACGATATCGTCATAGATCAGCACTTCTCTGCCGAGCGCATCGGCAGTCTTTCTGTGCTTTTCGTCTGTGATGACGTATGCGGGATCGATGGTATCGATAATCATCTGCATACGAAGCGAGGGCATCTGCGCATCAAGTGCAACGTAATACGCACCCGAATAGATGATACCCATAAAGGTAACGATAGCGTGCGGATGCTTGTCCATAAGCACGGCAACTGCACGGCGGCGGCAGCCCTTTTCAGCAAGGAAAGAGCCTATCGAACACGCACCATTATATAACTGACCAAAGGTAACCGAGTCCTTACCGTCCGAGAAGGAAACCTTTTCGGGAATACGGGCTGCGGTTTCTTCAAGATACTGAAGTATATTTGTTCTCATTTTTAACCTCTTAATTCGGGAATGTCGGTGATGATCTCGGCGGCACTTGCGGGAATACCGGTCGCATCATACTTGCGGTAGCCCTCGCCGCGCCAGGTGTCGTAAGCCGCAACCTGCGCGTCGGTGAGCAAACATCCGCTGACGGAATACTGACCGCTGATGGGATTTGCATCGTAATGATACCACTTCGGAGCTTCCTTTGTGCCGATGTTGACGAGATTCCAATAATGCTCGCCCGCAGCACTGCCCGAAGCACGCTTCATATCGATATTTTCAATTCCAAGACGCTCAAAGAACGCCTTTGAAGCGGCAAAGTAGCTGTAACAGTCGCCCGTGCCGGACGAAAACAACGCCATATATGCGGCATAAACAAAATCGTCGGTCTTTGCGGTCGATGCGTAATTGATGCTATCCTGAACGTAAGCATAAATTGTGCGAACCTTCGCCTCGGTGTTCATTTCAGGCTTGATGATCTGCGCAATGACACGGTCGATCTCGGTGTAGAGCATATCCTCGGTGACCTCTTTGGTTCCGACAATAACGGTAGCCGTTGCGGTCGAGGAGTTGCCCGATTCATCCGTTGCAGTATAGGTTACGGTGTAAGTACCCGCTACGCTTGTGTTTACGGCGGAGGAATCAACTTTAATATCAATTTTTCCGTCTGAGTTATCGGTCACGGTTGCCTGCTTTTTCCAGGCAATGCCGTCGCCGATGTTGATGCGGATCTCACCAACCTCGATCGCGGGTGCAGTCGTGTCAACGATCTCAACGGTATATTTTTTCGTCTTTCCGTTAACTATGACCGAAATTGTATGCTTTCCAAGAGTTTTAAGTGTTGAAATATCGAATCCCTCTTCAAATTCCGAGCCCTCAACGCCCGATATTACGGACGCATCGGTAACGCCCGCTTCGGCGGTCACGCTCTCGCCCGTGCAGGAGGAGAAAAGCATCAAAAAACAGAAGCACAGCGCGATATATGTCAAAATTCTTTTATTCATAAATTACCTCAAAGCATAATTATCCATTATAGTTTATTATACCATTTATTTGCCGCTTATGTCAATATATATTATAAATAAAAGTATTAATTTAATTTAAATAATATAAAACCGCCGCGCTTTTCAGCACGGCGGTTTTGCTTTATCCGTTCGGGAATATGATCTTGTAATAATCGTTATCAAGGATATATGGCGAATAGGTTCTCAGATTATAGGCATAATCTCGCTTTTGCGAAACGTATGCATCGAGAGCGGCAGTATCGACGTTAAATCCCTCGGCAACGGTGAACTTCTTGGTTTTGAAGTTAAATACGCCGTAATCCGTGACGAAGTTATGATAGCCCTTGTCGGTGTTGAGTATGACAAATCCCTCGGCATTAAGATCAAGAATATCCTGACCGATAATGACTCTGGAATCATACTCCACTCCAAAGAGATTAAGGATCGTCGGAAGGATGTCGGGCGCGGAGCAGACCTTGTCGATCTCGACGGGACCTTCCATCGACGCCGACCAGATGACCAGCGGCGCACGGTAGAGATCGAAGTTTGCATAGATATTGTCTACAGGCAGTCCATACATCTCGGCAAGCGCACGTTCGTTTGTACCGTCCGTCTTTTCCGAAAGATTATAGGGGAAATGGTCGGGTGCGAGAACGAAAACGGTATCCTCGAGGATGCCGAGGCGCGCACACTCGTCATAAAGTGCCTTTACCATAAGCTCGACTTCGTACTGGCAGGCGATATATGAAAGCGAAAGCTCCTCTTTATAATCGTTGCCGAGAACCTCCATAACAAGCGACTTGTGCTTTGCCGCCTGACGGTTGCCCACAAAGGTCTGGTTCGCGTGACCCGAGGTCGTCATATAGTATAGATGAAACGGCTCTTTGAGGCTGAGAAATGAAAGTGAATTCTTTGCAAGCTCGTAATCGGATTTGGGCCATGCAGCCGTGAAAGGAACATCCCAATTGCCGACGGCGTGCCAATCGTATCCAAAATTCGGATGCGTCATATCGCGGTTATAAAAGTCGTATCCGTGATTGTGGAAGGCGTGGCATTCGTAGCCGAGCGACGGGAGGATATTTCCGAGAGTAAATTTCTGATAGGTAGATGCATTCTTGTCCTTGTAGAAGCAATCCGCACTGTAATAGAAATTACCCGTGATATTCGCATATTCGCCCGTTGCGGTACTGCCTCCCCAAAGAGAGCAATAATAATTGTTGAAAATGAAGCCCTCATTCTTCATCATATAAAGGGTGGGGGTCAGCTTTTCATTTATCGCGGCGGGAGCCCAGCCCTCAACGGTGATATAAATGAGGTTTTTGCCCTCAAAATATCCCGTGTACTCGTGCTTGTTCGTACCCGCGCGCGAGGCAAAGAAAGAGTGTGCCTTAGCAAGATTATTCTTGCCCGCGGCTTTTGCATCCGCAATCAGCTTGTCAAAATCGATGTCGAGGCGTTGCGGGCTTCTGTCAATAACGGGAGGCGGGGGAGGTGTGGGAGTTGTCTGCTCGCCGCTCACTTCGCCAGTAGCTTCCGATCCGCCCGTAACTTCTCCGCTTTCGGGCGGGCTTACAGGCTCGGTCTCGGGGGCTGTCGTCACCTTCGGCGCAAAAATATCTCCGCCTTGAATGGCTGTTGTGATCTCGCCCTCAAGCACTTCGGGAATATCACCGACATCCGCTTCGGGCATTCCGAAGATCATATACTGAAGTTCAAGACGCGCAGTGGTCATAACTCCGAATCTTTCAATGGCATCCCTTACCAAGAATCCTTCGCGGTAAACAAATTTATCTCCGAACGCTTCGTCGTGTTTATTAACGTAAAGTGTTCCGAGCATAAAGAAGCATACGGAAAGAACCGCACACACGGCACGGAGCATCCAGCTTGACCGTTCGGGAGCTATCACACCTCTGCCGAAAATTGCAAAAAGGACAAATGGGACAAATAAGATCAATATCCAATGCAGATTTGCAAATATCGCCTTAATGGTGTTGCCCATATAATCTGCAAGGTTGCCTGCCATACCAAGCATACCAATCGCAAAGAAATCGCCGAAAAACGCGGAATACACTATTTGTATGGAACAAAGGACAGTGGGCAGAGCCAAAAGCACAAGAGTGATGACATAATTCACCTTGCGGTCAAAAAGCGTACAAAGCAGAGCCATAAGCATTCCGCCCGCAATGCTGAAAAATATCGCATAGACGAAAAATGAAGAGCCAATCTCTTTGAAAGTAGCAATACGAACCACCAATTCAAGATAGATCAGTGTGAGAGGCAGAGCCAAAATAAACTGTAATGAAGAAAGGAAGAGTTCAGCCCTATCCTTATCGCCCGGCTGACGGCGAGGTGCGGAGGCATCGCTTGTCCGCTGGTTTTGGTTTTCGTTGTAATTCATCAAATTTTCCTTTTGTGGTGCGCCTTATTTCTTATGATAAAGCGTCTTGGTCTGGTAATAGGGCTCGTAGGTGATGTTGACTCCGAGCTTTTTGAGAAGATTTTCGTCGGTATGTGATAGAATTACCGTGGAGTGTGCATCACAACCGCGAAGATTTGCAAGCTGATCGATCGCGCGCTCAGCCTCGGGGGAGTTGACGGCGCAGACAGAAAGCGCAACAAGAACTTCATCTGTGTGAAGACGGGGGTTGTGGTTGCCGAGATGCTCGACCTTGAGGTGCTGAATAGGCTCAATGATCTCAGGGGGCATAAGATGCTGATCGTCAGGGATATCAGCGAGCGCCTTGATGGCATTGAGCAGCATTGCGGAGGTTGCACCAAGAAGCTTCGAGTTCTTACCCGTGATGATCCTTCCGTCAGGCAGCTCGATGGCGGCGGCGGGTTCACCCGTCTGGTCGCGCTTTGCAAGTGCAGCGGCAATAACGGGGCGATCTGCAGGGGAAATTTTTGCCTGCTTCATCTGTATCTCGTGCTTATAAACGATCTCCTTCGGCTCTTCACCGTTTCGGACGGCAACGAGAGAATTATAATATCTTCTTATGATCTCGCGGTTTGCGGCTTTGCGGACAACTTCATCATCTATGATGCAGTTTCCAACCATATTTACGCCCATATCTGTGGGGGACTTATAGGGGCAGGAGCCGTATATCTTTTCAAAAGTAGCGGCGAGGACGGGGTATATCTCGATGTCACGGTTATAGTTAACGGTAGTCTCACCATATGCCTCAAGATGGAAATGGTCGATCATATTGTTATCATTGAGATCGCTTGTTGCCGCCTCGTAAGCAATGTTTACGGGATGAGAAAGGGGGAGATTCCAGATCGGGAAGGTCTCGAACTTTGCGTATCCCGCCTGAACTCCGCGGCGGTTTTCGTTATATACCTGAGAGAGGCAAACAGCCATCTTTCCGCTTCCGGGGCCGGGCGCGGTGACAACGACAAGCTTGCGCTCGGTTTCGATAAAATCATTTTTGCCATATCCCTCTTCGGATACGATATGCTCAACGTTTGCGGGATATCCCTCGATCGGATAGTGACGGTATACCTTTACACCAAGAGCTTCAAGCTTCGCGCGGAAGGTGCGCGCAGCGGGCTGGGATTCATACATAGTCATAACAACGCTTCCAACGTAAAGTCCGAAGAATTTGAAGATGTCGATAAGGCGAAGCACGTCGGCATCGTATGTAATGCCAAGGTCTCCGCGTTTTTTATTCTTCTCAATATCTCCCGCACTTATTACGATGACTATTTCAGCCTCGTCCTTCAGCTCAAGAAGCATCTTCATTTTACTGTCGGGCTGGAAGCCGGGAAGCACACGCGATGCGTGATTGTCATCATAAAGCTTACCGCCGAATTCAAGATAGAGCTTGCCGCCGAAACGGTCGATTCGCTCCCTGATATGCTCCGATTGAAGGCGAAGATATTTGTCGTTATCAAATCCGATCTGATGCATAATAACCCCCATATTGCGCGCAAGGGCGCAAAAATTACAATACATAATTATTATACTACAAATAAAGTATAAATGCAAGAGAGGATTTTAACTTTTTTCATTTTTTATCGAAAACCCGACGGCTCGCGTGAGCCGTCGGGTTTTCTCATATGAACAAAATTAATAAAAGGCAGATCAGCAGCTCGTTGTCGCGAAGCTCGTTATCGTTGAAGATCAAGAAGATCACGCCGAGAAGCAAAAGCTCCTCAAGCCCTATGTTCCCCCCAAGCAGCCCCTTGAGTCCCGAAAGCCCGAACGCGGGGCTTTTATTATTTTCGCATTCCGCGATCTCGCAGGACTTTTTGGAGCATTCTTCCCGCTCGGGGCATTTTTCTTCCTTGGGCTCTATCTTCGCGCAGGCTTCTATCGGCTCGCGGATGGGGGAAAAAGGGGTAAAAGCATTCCCGCTGTAATCTCTTGGGAGCTCCACCTGCACATCACCCTGCCCGTTTCGATTTTGTCTTGAATACATATCAACCTCGCTTTGTCGGGATAAGAGTTTCGGAAAGCTTCGAAATACCTATCATATAGTCGATGGTGCGGCATCGGTGCTCGTTGCAAAAGGGTTTCAGTGCAGAAAGAAGCGCGCATCTCTTCGATGAACCTCCACCACCTGAAGAAGAAAGCATCGGAAGAATGGAATGCAGCGGAGGAACGGATGCCTGTGCCGGCATTTCCTCCTCGCTTTTCTCCTCGTTTTTCTGAGCATCTATTCCCACTGTCGAGGCTATCTGCGATATAAGCTCGGGATTTCCGAGCAGCTTTGATACCATTGCACCAAGGTCGGGCGTCTGCTCACTCATCTTTTTCCACCCGTGATCTTGTTACCGAGATCTGCAAGCTCCTTATCACTTAAGTTTGCAAGAGCTCGGCGCACGCTTGAGATATCGCCCTCGGTAACATTGTAGCTTGAAAGATCGATTCCGTAATCGTGGGCGAATTTGTTTACAAGATATTTCAGCTGACTGTCATTCAGAGAAAGCAGGCGCGAAAGCGCAGAACGGTCGAATTGCATATTAAAACACCTCCAAATCTATCTATTACATTATATGCACCGATTTTCAATGGGTGAATTTTCAAAAAAATGTAGACAAAGATAGTTTTTCGTGTTATAATATATAATACATATCTATGCTTATTTGTAGGTGACAAAATGCCAAAAAGCATTCTCGTTCTTTCCGATTCGCACGGAAATACAAAAAACGTAAAAAGAATACTTGAGCTTTGCCACGATGCCGATATGATCGTTCACCTCGGCGACGGCGCCGCCGATCTTTCAAAGCTCTTGCCCGATAATTATGAAAAGCCACTCGTTCTGATCGAGGGCAACGGCGAATACTACGGTTGGGTGGGTGCAGATCGCAGATACCGCCCCAAGCGCACCGAAACCGTCGAATTCGAGGGCAAAAAGATCTTTATGACCCACGGGCATCTCTACGACGTCAAATACGGTCTTGAAAGGATCGCCGCGCGGGCTTATGCGGACGGTGCAGACATTGTTCTTTTCGGCCACACGCACAATCCGATTTCAAAATATCTGCCCGAGGGCACCGAGCTTGAATTTGTCGGCAAAACCGAGCGTCCGCTTCTTCTCTTCAACCCCGGCACAGCGGGGATGGGATTTGACCACACCTTCGGGCGTCTCACATTCTCGGGCGGCGAGGTTCTTCCCTCTCACGGCAAGATATAACAAGATATAAAATAAAGGCACCTCTTGCGAGATGCCTCTATAATGTAGATCACACGGTAACGGGATCCTCTGCAGCTTCCTCAGCTTCTGCCTCAGCGTTTTCAAGTGCCTCGTTATAAGCGGCAAGAACTGCGCCCTCCATTGCGGCACGGAAAGTAGCGTTGATGGGGTGAACGATATCTCTGAAGGTATCGTCGGGATTCTTACGGCTGGGCATTACGATAAAAAGCTTCTCTCTTGCGGAAATAACTTTGATATCGTGAACCGCAAGCTGATTGTCAAGAGTGACGGAAGCGATCGCCTTCATGGGTCCTTCGTCAAAAAGCTTTCTGATTTTTACATCGGTGATTTCCATTTTTTTACTCCTTGGGTTCAATTTTTTAGCTAACAATTATAGTATACACTACTTTTGTGACGGATATTCAAACAAAATAAAATTTTTCTGTGAAAAGTTACGAGAAATTTAATTGTGCGTCACTTAAATTTACTTATGATGATATCGCCGCGCATCGCGGCAGATGGGAGCATTTATGTCTGTAGAAAATACACATTACGGCGCCGAGAATATCGCCCGCATACTTTCGGGCATCTCGAGCATCTACTTTATCGGAATCGGAGGCATCAATATGTCTTCGCTTGCCCATATTTCACATATTCGCGGCTATCGCGTGGGAGGCTCGGACCAGATGCAGACCGCGCTGACCGACAGGCTCACCGAGGCAGGCATCGAGATCTTTTATTCCCACGAGGCAAGTCATATCGAGGGCTATGAAGCAGTTGTTTACACGGTTGCCATCGCACCCGACAACCCCGAATATTCGGCGGCTCTCGCAAAGGGCATTCCCTGCATCTCGCGTGCGGATTTCCTTGGATTCATTATGACGGGCTATGCAAAGCGTGTGGGCGTTTCGGGTATGCACGGCAAGAGCACATGCACCTCGATGTGTGCGCTTTCCTTTATGCACGCGGGTGGAGATCCAACGGTTCTTTCTGGCGCGACGCTCGCCGAAATGGGCGGAGCTTACCGCATCGGCGGTGAGGAGCACTTCGTTTTCGAGGCTTGCGAATATATGGATTCATTCCTTGATTTTAACCCCAATATTGCCGTTATTCTCAACATTGAGCTCGACCACGTCGACTACTTCAAGAGCATCACTCAGGTGCGACGCTCATTCTCGGATTACGCAGCCATTACGGGTCCCGAAGGATTTGCCGTTGTCAACGGTGACGATGACAACGTTCGCATCGCTATGGCGGGATACGCGGGCACTCTTGTCACCTTCGGACTTGGTGAAGGATGCGACTATACGGCTTACAATATCGAATATATTTCGGGTATGGCGTCATTTGATATTTATTTCAGAGGAAACTATGCCGCGCACGTTTCGCTTTCCGTACCCGGCAAGCACAACGTATACAACGCTCTCGCCGCTTTTGCCGCAGGAATGATCTGCGGTCTTGATCCCGAAGCCGTCGCCGAAGGGCTTTCGCACTATCTCGGCGCGGGCAGACGAATGGAATACAAGGGCAAATGGAATGACGTTGACGTTTACGACGATTACGCCCACCATCCGACAGAGATCTCGGTAACCCTTCAGGGATTCCGCGATATGGGATTCGGACGCATCTTCTGCATTTATCAGCCGCACACATACAGCCGCACCGAGGCGCTTTGGGATGATTTCACATCGGCACTAAACACCGCAGACAGAGTTCTGCTTGTTGACATTTATGCCGCGCGCGAAACCGATACCCTCGGTGTAAGCTCCGCGCTTTTAGCTCAAGCAATTGGTGAAAAAGCCGACTACTGCCCCACCTTTGAGGATGCCATCGCCATCCTCGGCACAGAGGCTCGCCCCGGCGACGCCATTGTCGTAATGGGCGCGGGAACCGTTTACCGCATCTTCCCTCTCCTTGGTCTGTGATATGAACAACGCACAAGGATATGGCGCAATAGCGCACATTTACGATATATTCAACGGCGACGTTGATTATGAATCCTGGGCGGATTTTGCCGAGGAATGCTTCGAAAGATTCTTACCCAAAAAGCCCGAGCTCGTGCTCGATCTTGCCTGCGGTACGGGAATTCTGACCGCAATACTTGCCGAGCGCGGATACGATATGACGGGCATCGACCTTTCGCCCGAAATGCTTTCGGTAGCTCGCGAAAGCTGCCCCGAGGACGTTCTTCTGCTTCTTCAGGACATCACATCCTTCGAGCTTTACGGCACCGTTGGCGCCACGCTATGCTCTCTCGATTCGCTCAATCATCTGACTAAAAAGGGGCAGCTTGAAAAATGCTTCTCACTCGTCCACAACTATCTTGACCCCGACGGTCTTTTCATCTTCGATATGAACACCCCCGCACGCTTCGAGCACGAATACGGAAAGAATTCCTATCAGCTTGAGGCGGAAACCGAGGAAGGCTGTGCCGTTTTCTGCAATTGGCAGAACGATTATTCCGAAAAACGCGGCATCTGCCGTTTCTCGCTCAGCGTTTTCACCGAGGAAGAAGCGGGCAGCGAGATCTACTCGCGCCGCGACGAGGAATGGCAAGAGCGTTGCTACACTCGCGCCGAGGTCGAAGAAAAGCTCAAAGCAGCGGGCTTTGAGATCTGCGGAGTTTTTGGAAACACTAAATTCAAAAGAGCCGCTAAAAGCGACTCAAAAATGTACTTTGCCGCAAGGGCAAAAAAGTAAAGGAAATCAAAAATGGAAATCAAAAAGTCAAAGGTTCTCCGCGCGCTTTCGCGCGACGGCTCGGCGCGAATCAGCGTTATCGACTCGCGCGATATAGTTAACACAGCTCACGAATATCATGGTACAAGCGCAACCGCAACTGCCGCGCTTGGCAGACTCCTCACAGCCGCTTCTCTTATGGGAATTATGATGGGCGAGGAAAAAGACACCTTGACCCTCACTCTTGCGGGTGACGGACCTGCGGGCAGAATTCTTGCAGTATCCGATTGGCTCGGATGCGTTCGCGGATATATCACCAATCCCGACGTTGAGCTCCCCCTCAACTCCGTCGGCAAGCTTGACGTTGGCGGCGCGGTCGGAGCGGGACTTCTCACCGTTGTTCGCGACAACGGCGACGGCGAGCCTTACAGCGGTTCGATCCCGATCACCACGGGTGAGGTTGCCGAGGACATTGCGCGCTACTATGCCGAAAGCGAACAGCTACCCACCCTTTGCGCACTCGGAGTTCTCGTTGACCGCGACCTTACCTGCCTTGCCGCAGGCGGAGTTATGATCCAGCTTCTTCCCTTTGCGGATGAAGAGATCATTTCCAAGATCGAAAAGAACGCGCCCGCCCTTTCGAACGTTTCCCGCCTCTTTGAGCAGGGACTTTCGCTCGAGGAGATCGCAAACATCGCATTCGAGGGCATTGAGTACGATATTTTCGACGAAAACGAAGTTGAATACAAATGCACCTGCTCACGCGAGAGAATGCTTCACGCGGTTGCTTCGCTCGGCGAAAAGGACGTAAAAAAGCTCCTTGACGAGCAAGAGGCAGAAGGCAAGCCCCGCGAGCTCGAGGTCACTTGCAGATTCTGCAACGGAGCATACGTTTTCGGCGAGGCGGAACTTATTGGAGAATGCAATAAAATAGGCAAATAAGCACAAAAGATCCGAAGTACAAAACACTTCGGATCTTTTTTAATTATTCAGTCTTATCGTCGTTTTTATTTTCTTCCGCTGTCGGGATCTCAACTGCTTTTCCCTCGATAGGCTCATCCTCGGCAAGCTTTTTGAGTTTTATTCCGTAAACCGAGCCCGAGATAAGGTAGTAAAGCACCCAAGCGTGGAGGAGGAGGTCCATAATCGAATCCACACCCACACCGTAGATGAATACCAAATAAAGCGTATCAAGCGAGAAGATCACAGCGGCAGCTATCATCCATCCGCTTTTGAAGTTCTTCGAGAAGAAGAAGCAAGCGAGATAAACAAGTATGATGGCAAAAGCTATAACCATCATTACTGTCATATATCCCGAATCAAGGAAAGGCACGGTTGCGGGCCAATCCGTGTACCAATCCTCGGGCATCCGTCCCGTCATATACATGCCGTCAATGGCAAGGCTGTACGGCACGGTTGCGGAAAAGAGGAAATAGGAGGATCCGCCAAGCATAAGCAATACGACATTAATTGCCGTCATAGCTACGACAAGCAGAAGATTGTATCTTGCGGAATTAAATTTTGACTGATAAAGTGCGCGAGGCGCAAGCTGTGTAACGTTTCTGTTCATTGTCATCATCCTTTCTTTATTGATGTACTTACATTATATCGTATATCATAAACTTTGTCAAGAACTTTTTTGATGAGTACAAATATTTTTCAGCGCCTCGGGGCAAGCATCGCATCTTGGCGACTGCGCGCGGCAGATGTCGCGTCCGAAGTCAACAAGGCGGTGACAAGTATCGGTCTGATACTCCTTCGGGATGGCGTCGGTCAGAATGCGCTCAACTTTAAGCGGGTCTTTGAGTTCTTCGGGATAAAATCCGAGTCTGCCGCAAATTCTGATGCAATGCGTATCCGCAACGATGCCGGGAATTCCGAAAACGTCGCCGAGCAGAAGATTTGCGATCTTGCGTCCGACACCGGGAAATTCGCAGAGTTTTTCAACATCGCGCGGCAATTCTCCGCCGTATTCATCGCGAAGCTTTATGCAAGCCGCCTTGATCGACGCCGCTTTTGTGCGGTAAAGCCCACAGGGTCGGACTATGTTTTCTATATCCGAAAGATCTGCATCGGCAAGATCGGAAAGAGTTGGAAACTTTTCAAAAAGGTCTTTGCAAACTATATTGACACGCGCATCGGTGCACTGGGCGGAAAGTCTGCCCATAACCATCAGCTTCCAAGCCTCGCCGCCTCCCCAATCAAGGGAGCAAGCGGAATCGGGATATAGCTTTTGAAGCTCGGAGGCAACAAGCGCTCCGCGCGCGGTATCGGGTTTTCTTGTTTCTTTTTTCATTTTTATCCTTTTGACAGATTTCTGTCAGTTACGGTTATAATTTTTGTTGTATAATAACGCCAAGTCGGGTACAAATAGCCAATTGTAATATAAAAGGAGAAAGAATGACTTGGGAAATACTTACGGGTCTTATGACCCTTTGCGGCTCGCTGATTGCGATCTTCAAGATCGTGGCAAAGCTCAACCGCACGCTCACCTCGCTTGAGGACGCCGTTCATAACCTCAACGAAAGCGTTTCCGCGCAGTCGGAAAAGAATCGCGTTTTTTACGAAAAGATCGGCGATCACGAAACTCGCCTCAGTCTTCTTGAGGTAAACGAAGGCAGAAAGGAGGGGCACTGATGGGCATTGATTGGAAGCGCAAGCTCTCCTCGCGCAAATTTTGGGCGGCACTTGCCGGATTTGTCGGCGCTGTTGCTGTGTTTTGCGGTGCGGGAGAGTCAATGATCACCGAGGTGACCGCCATCATCTCTGCCGCGGGAGTGCTGATCGCGTATATTCTCGGCGAGAGCATGATCGACAGCTCCGTCCGGGACGGCGAGAACGAAAACTAAAGCTTCGGCTGTTGCGAAAGCAACAGCCGATCTTTAAGGCAATACCGCACAATTCTGATGGTGCAATTGCGACGTCAGAAATTTCGTCAGACTGCACAAAATTTCGCAGCCTATAGTGACCTATCGGCAAGAGATTTTGTGCTGTATGACGGAATTTATGCAAGCAAGTGTGCCGTTACGAATTGTGCGGTATTGCCTTAATTAAGGAAGATCCTTGAATGCATCAAGCGACTTTTGGATCGCCTTTTTGGTCATAGGAGCGTTTCTGGAAATAACGCTGGCAATGGGCATTCCTGCGGAGATCGCATCCTGAACTGCGGTCTTGAAGCCGCCCCAACCGAGGATCTCAGCATAGTCCGAGGATACACTTGTAGTGATGATATCAAGCATGGCCGCGGATTCAGCATCATCGGCATATCTGCCCTTCAGGCAGATGTCATAGTATGCGGGAACGATGGTCTCAACAGACTCGATAGCCATCGCCTCAACAGCAAAGGTTGCCATATCGAGTGCTTCGCCCTTGGTTGTGGTCGGGAAGCATACTACTGTTGTACAATAGCCGGTAGTGTACTGATGATAGTTTTCCTGCTCCGCAGTGAACTTGGGCATAGGAACGATACCGAAGTTGATGTCATAATTCATTCTCATGGTATATGCATGCTCAAGAACCTCTGCCCAAAGAAGGGACTGACCGTTGCCGAAGAGCTCGCGGATGTCATTATCTGCACCAAGGTAGATACCGTCATTCTTTGCAACCTTATCGGTCAGATAACTAACAACATCGATGAAGCGAGTGTTATCAGTCGCAACGAGAACGATCATATCATCCGCATCCTTCTGCGTAAGCATCTCACCCGACGCCATCGTCATCATAAAGCCGAAGGTTGTCTGCGCAGATGCGCCATAAGTATCAAGCAGAGTGGGAATGCCGTCGCCGTCATCCCTCTTTGCCGCCTCTGCATACTCAAAAAACTTTTCATATACCCATTCGTTATCGTAAACGAGATCATATATAGACTTGAGCTGAAGATCGGCAAGCATAGTCTTGTTGAAATACATAGTACGGATAGCACGGTCATCAACTGTGGTGATGGCACCGGTTGCGAAATACTGTTTGTTTCCGATCGACCAAGCTTTGTTCGAGGACTGAGTCCACCATCTGCCCTCAAGATTGATGTTCTCCATAGAGGTCATATCCTGCAGATAACCAAGCTGAGCCGCGTTTGCCGCATCCGCAAGACCCATATAAAGAGCCTGATACGAAGTATCACCCGTAGCAATTCTGTTTCCTACGTCATCGCGGAAAGTTATGTTTCCGCTTTCGATCTCCTCAAAAGCGATACCGTATTTTTCGGAAAGCGTTGTGTTTCTTCTGTAAATAGCATCGTTGAGAATAGTGCCGTCCACTTCCTTGACAAAAAGGTCACTGGACCAAACACCGTTATACTTACGGCTGAAGAACGTCAGTGTTTCACCACTCAGGTCACGAATACCGAGGATATTTTCTGCGTTAATTTCAGTTGTTTCCTCTTCGGTCACAACTACTTCTGCGGTTCCTGCACCCTGGGCTTCTGTTTGTGCGGGAGCGGTACTTTCTTCACCCGATCCGGTCTGTGCGCAGGAAACTGCGGAGATCAACATTACAATAAGCAACAACAAAGAAGTCAAACGTATACTTGTGTTTCTCATATTTTCGCTCCTTTGGCTTTAGTTAAGCTTCATAAAGTCGTCGATAGTCTTCTTCATAACCTTTTCAGCAGCAACGGAATTCTTCTTGAGGATGCTCGCAATGGGAGCGCCCGAAGTGATAGCATTCTGAACAGTGGAGTGGAAGCTACCCCAAGCGTAAATCTCCGCATAGTCGGTTGCAACGCTGGTGGTAACGATATCAAGCATATCAACGTCCTTCGCGTCGCCTGCGTATCTGCCCTTAAGACAAATATCATAGTAAGCGGGCTTTACGGTGTTGACCGATTCGATTGCCATTGCCTCGATCATAAAGGTTCCCATATCGAGATCGTCACCGTTTGTTGCGTTCGGGAACGCGATGACGGTGGTATTTCTACCGGTCGAATACTGATAGTAATTTTCCTGATCCGCATTGTACTTGGGCATGGGGATGATACCGAAGTCAACGTCATAGTTTACGCGCATGGTCTGTGCGTGCATAAGAACCTCTGCATAGAAGAGCGCCTGATTGTTGCCGAAGAGGTCGCGGATGACCTGATCGTCACCCTGATAGATAGCATTGTTGCCCGAGATCTTTTCGGTAAGATAAGTTACAACGTCGATAAAGCGAGTTGCAGAGCTGTTTGCGGCAATGATGGGATAATCGTCCGCATCCTTGGCTGCGAGCATTTCGCCCGAACCCATAGTCATCATAAATCCGAGGGTAGTCTGCGCGCAAGCGCCGAAGGTATCGGAGAGGGACTGCTGACCGTCGCCATCATCCTTGTTCGCGATCTCTGCATATTCAAAGAATTTATCGAACACCCACTCGTTATCGTAAACGAGGTCATAGATGGTCTTGAGGTTGTGCTCTGCAATGATCTCCTTATTGAAGAACATTGTACGGATCGCCTGGTCGTCGATGGTGGTGATCGCGCCGGTTGCAAAATACTGCTTGTTTCCGATCGACCAAGCCTTATTCAGGGACTGAGTCCACCACTCGCCTTCAAGGTTAACGTTTTCAAGCTTGGTAATATCGTGAAGGTAACCGCGCTGTGCAGCAGTTGCGGCATCGGTAAGACCGAGATATGTTGCGTGAATAGTGGTATCACCGGATGAAACTACCTTAACAAAATCATCAAGACAGTCGCGCTTACCGCTTTCGATCTGCTCAAAGTTGACGGAATAGAGTGTGGAAAGCTTTGCGTTTCTCTTATAGATAGCGTTGTTTACGACTGTTCCGTCCTCGTCCTCAACAAGAAGATCGCTCGACCACGCGCCGTTATACTTACGGGCATAGATAGTAAGCGTTTCGCCGCCAAAATTTCTCTCGCCGAGAAGATTTTCAGCGTTGATTTCTGTAGTTTCCGGGGTGATCGCCTCGGTCGTTTCAGCAACGGCGGGATCATTTGCCGATGTTTCGGGGGTGCCTTCGGGCGTAGTATCTGCACAAGCAACGGCGCCAAGCATCATTGCCATCAACAGCGCAAAAGAGACAATACGGATCAAATTGATTCTCATAGTGATTTCCTCCAAAAAGTAAAATAGTTGGTTTTATTTTATCACAAATCGAAAAAAAAGTCAAGATATTTATTTAAATAATAAATATTTATCAATTTATTGCAATTTGCCGCAAGGAAAAATCGCCAAAGGGATTTACAATCGACAAATTTTATGATATAATTAATTGGTATGACTTTACAACCGAAATTACTATGATAGGAGATACATAAAAATGTCCAAGACTTTTATCGTTGAAACATCGGCACGCCACTGCCACCTCACCGCAGAAGCTGTTGAGATCCTTTACGGCAAGGGTGCGGAGCTCATCGTTAAGAAGATGCTCAGCCAGCCCGGCCAGTTTGCTTGCGCAAACGAAAAGCTTACCGTTGTCGGCCCCAAGGGCAGCCTCGCTATGAGCGTTCTCGGCCCCACCCGTCCCGCAAACCAGGTTGAGCTTTCCTTCACCGATGCACGTGCACTCGGCATCGTTCCCCCCATCCGCGAGAGCGGCGACACCGCAGGTACCCCCGGCCTCAAGCTTGTTGGTCCCGCAGGTGAGATCGAGATCGCAGACGGCGCAATCGTAGCAAAAAGACACATCCACATGACTCCCGCAGATGCTGAAGAGCTCGGCGTTTCCGACAAGGAGATCGTTGCAGTTAAGCTTAACACCGCTCGCCCCGTTATCTTCGAGGACGTTGTTGTTCGTGTTAACCCGAACTTCGCTCTTGCTATGCACATCGACACCGATGAGTGCAACGCAGCTGCAGCTTTCGGCGCAGTTGAAGGCGAGATCGTAAAGTAAGAAAATGAAGATCGTATTTCAGGGCGACAGCATAACCGACGCAGGCAGAGATAAGAGAAATTATCACGACCTCGGCGCGGGTTATCCCAAGTTCGCCGCACAGCACATCCGCGAGGCTTTCCCCGATACCGACATTGAATTCATCAATTTCGGCATCAGCGGAAACCGCACCGATCAGCTTTTTGACCGTCTCTACCCCGATGCTATCGCGTTCGATCCCGATATCATTTCGATCCTCATCGGTATCAACGATGTCTGGCACCGTCACGGCGGCACCAACATCGCGACCACCGATGCACAGGTAGAAACCAATTACCGCGCGATCCTCGAGAGACTCAAGAAAGAAACAAACGCAAAGATCGTTATGCTCGCTCCCTTCCTCCTCGATGACGAGGCAAAGGAATCCTGGAGAGGCGAGGTCGACCGCGTCATCGCGATCGTGCGCAAGCTTGCTGACGAATTTGCAGATGTATACATTCCTCTTGACGAGATCTTCGCAGAAGCGCTCAAGACCCAGCCCGAGCCGAAATTCTATTCGGCAGACGGCGTTCATCCCAACGATAACGGCAGAGCCTTTATCGGCAAGATCTATGCAGACGCGGTAAAAACACTTATCGAATCGGCAAAATAATTTAAAAAATCAAAAAATAAGGAGATAAAACCAATGAGCAACGTAAGTGAATGCCCTTACGCACAGAGCCACGAAGTGGCACAGATGTGTGTTGTTAAGAAGGGCTGCGATCACGGCCCCGCCCCCATTCCCGAAGAGGGCAAATGGATCCAGGCAAAGCAGATCACCGATATTTCCGCATACACCCACGGTGTGGGATGGTGTGCACCCCAGCAGGGAGCTTGTAAGCTTTCCCTCAACGTCAAGAACGGTATCATCGAAGAGGCTCTCGTAGAGACCATCGGATGTTCCGGTATGACCCACTCCGCAGCTATGGCTGCTGAGATTCTCCCCGGCAAGACTCTCCTCGAGGCTCTTAACACCGACCTCGTTTGCGACGCTATCAACACCGCAATGAGAGAGCTCTTCCTCCAGATCGTTTACGGCCGCAGCCAGTCCGCTTTCTCTGAGGG
>JAGBRZ010000093.1 GCA_017632155.1 Clostridia bacterium | reverse complement strand
TCGAGCAATCAGGACTTTTGCGGAAAGCGCACTTGCCTATATTGGCACCGGAGCTGTTGTTCTGGGTGATGTCAACTGGCTTGCGGCTCTGTCTGCCGGTGCTTTCGGCGCGGTCTGTGCAATCCTGCTTGCTCTCGCCGGTCTGCCTGAAGTCAAACCGCCCGATCAAGCTTGATTTTTCAATGGTTCCCGGGAAACCGGGAACTTTTTTCATTTTTGGCAAAATTTTTTGAAATTTTTTCAAAAAAGGGCTTGATTTTTGTTTTCTATAGGTGTATACTTATATCATCAAATGAAGGAGGGCTAACACGATGGCAATGACAAACGGGGAAATCATTCTGAGGGAATCACTGGAACTGATGAAGCAAGGAATCCTGAAACCAACCGGCAGGGTATTTGTTCAGGAACTCCCGGATGGATCGAAGGTCGAACTTCCTGAACCTGAACCGATTCACACCTACAACGGGTGGAAGGATCGAGGCTATCAGGTCAAGAGAGGGGAACACGCAAAAGCGACTTTCCCGATCTGGAAATACGCCGGAAAGAAAGATGAGGAAACCGGGGAAGAGATCAGCGGACGCTGTTTCCTGAAAAAGTCTTTCTGGTTCACGGCAGAACAGGTCGAAAAGGTATCCTGACTTCGGCAGACGGGCGGCGCAAGCCGCCGCTCGTAGCCGGTGCCAGACCGGGGAAAGGAAAGGTTGATGGCTATGAAGTACAGGTTTGACGAGTATGTTGAGATGCTGGACGAACGGTTGGACAGGTTTACAAAGATGTTGGATATTCATCGGGAAATTGAGGACGAGAACGAACGCAAGTTGACAGAATGGAAGGAAGGGAGGAAGGTAGCATGAAGACAGCGGGATTCTTTGCTGATCTCTTCACGATGAGAACCACCGGTGCGAAACGGATGTACACGGTAAACGCCCTGACATTGGATGCAGTGAAGATCGTTCTTCAGAAGACAAAGTTAAATCTTGACGTCCCCGGGACGGAAGATGATTGCAACTCTGGATATCTCCGGAGAGTAAACGGAACCGGATGTTATGGCGGGACTGATGGTTATCTTCCAACGGCGAAGGGATACAGAGCAATATTAGCATTACTGAAATGACCGACACGCCGACCGGGGGCGGCTAAACCCCCGGAGAAAGGGGCTAACAATGGCACAGTTTATCTTTGAAGGTCGTGGAAAGGATCAGCGGACAGGACACGAAAAGATCGCAATGCGGAATATCCGCTATGCAATCAACTGGATTGTCGGAGGATTTTATAACGATTATCAGGACGGGAACGAAGAATACATTCCTGATACAATAAAAGACCTTGAGGAAATCATTTATGATGAGTCCATGCAAAACGGTTATGGTGACGGATTTGAGCATAGCGGAAGAGCGCCGAAAGAGATGCGGTTTGCAGGAGAAAAGTTTTGCCGGGAATACATTGCATGGAAACTCCGCAAAGATGATGACGCGAAGGAACTTGCAGAGGTCAAAGGTTGGGAAATTTGAATGATATGTGATACCGAGCCGGGGCGGTATATCCCCGGCATTGGAGGGCTAACATGATCGCTATAATTATTTATTCTCCGGTTGCTTTGCTTTTAATCATGGATATGATAAGATAGTATTGGCATGAATCCATGAAGAAGGAGGGCTAACCATGGCAACTGAAGCACAAGCAAGAGCGGTTGCAAAGTATGATGCGAAGAATACAAAGCAGTATCACCTGAAATTGAACTTGAAAACGGATGCAGAAATCATAAAACGGCTTGAACAGGTCGGAAATATTCAGGGATACATAAAATGGCTGATTGAAGAAGATATACGGCAGAATCCTTGAACCCCGATTGAACCCCGAAAGGGGTTCTTTTTTTCTGTTTTTTCCTACTGTCTGGACAAAAGGAAAACCCCCGGAGCTTTGATTCTTCGGGGGTTTGGGAGTGGCTCAAATAGGACTCGAACCTATGACACTCCGGGTATGAAGCGGAAAACGTGATGACTTTCCGCTCTTTATTTATCAATGCTCTCAGGCTGTTCTTTTTCGTCTTGAACCCCGTTTTGAACCCCAAACAGCCGGGATTTAAGCTTTTCACCTTCCGATGCGGACCGATTTTCCGAAACGGAATCATACACCTTGAGGAACATTTTGGCATCCGCATGTCCCATCCATCGGCGGCAAGTATTGATCTCGACCCCGGCATCCCGGCACATGGTACAGAATGAGTGCCGGAGGTCATATGGGACGATTGAAAACGCGATCCATGGCGGCAATTCTTTCCCTTCCTCTATAAGTGCTTTATGTTCCTTTGTCCTTCCGTACCATCGTTTTGGCATCCCGTTTATAGCTGTTTCCATCTTAGCTTTATAGGAGTTCCATGCTACACGCCATGTTGTATGTGTGATCTGCTCCCCGTGGGCTGATGTTATCAGATACCCTTTCTTGCCTGTTAGAATCGTTTCTAACGGCGGCAACAGCGGAATCTGTCTATTTGCCTTGTCCGTTTTTCCTTTGCCTGTAAAGGCGTATTTCTGCCCGTTATCGGGGTCATTGTGGGCGGTCTCCCTGACAGTTATGGTTTTCGCTTTGAAATCAATATCCCTGTCGATTTTCAGGGCTTTTGCTTCTTGCGGTCTTAGTCCTGCGTATAACATCGCCATTACGACCGGGTGCGCTCTGTGATCAGCGCAAAAGGTTAAAATCCATTCCCTTTCTTGCTCTGTGATCGGTCTGGTTTTCGGCTCTGTTCCTTTGTGCGGTCTGGCTGTCTTATCCCGCGCCGGATTTGACCGACAAAGCCCATCAGCAACAGCGGCATCAAAGAGAGAGGAAAAAAGCTGCTTGGCTGATTTAAGGTATGAGGTTGAGCAATCCCGATATGCGGTTGTATAGATGTCCTTGATATCTGATGGCACGACTTCTGATATCAGCTTATCCCCGATGATATCAATCAGGTGTTGCAGATGGATTGCAAGCCCGGTATAGGTTGTCGGTGCAACTGCCGGGTATGTCCGTCTGAGCCATGGCAACGCATAATCCGCAACAGTCATATCTTTTGACAGTCCGATTTTCTCCCGTGCTTTGTATTCGTCACGAGCGGCAAATGCTTCTTCCTGAGTGGCTCCGTAGAACTGTTTCCCATGATATTTGCATTTATATCGTCCATCTGCTCTGCGTTTCAGCCGTGGCTTTTTTTCACGTGGCATATAATACCTCTATTCGGCTAAAAAAGGCGGGTATAACCGACTGCGAGACCGTAGATTGATATTTCCCTGCCTGAATCAGCGGAAACGGTTATAGGGGCAAAAACGGGGTTTTCTGCGGTAAGCATTAGTCCGTCCGCAGTCCGGTAAACATGCTTCAGGGTTACTTCCCCATCAATCGCAACGGCGGCAATCTGTCCGTTTTCGACTTCCGGCTGTTGACGGATTAGTACAAGATCGCCTTCTTGAAAAGTCGGGATCATGGAATCGCCTTTGCACCTGAGCGCAAAATCAGCGCGGATACCGTCCGGGAGATCGGCGTACCCATCAATATTCTGCTGTGCTAAGATCGGAGTTCCGCATGCGATCTCCCCCACGATGGGAATAGCGGCACGGTTGATTGGAATCAGGTTTGACACCGTTTCCCCCATCAATTCAGCTACAGAACAATCAAGAGCTTTTGCGATTGCTTGAAGGGTATTTTCTTTCGGACTGCTTGAACCGGAAATAATGCTTGAAATCCCGGATTGCGAAATCTGAGCGGCTTTTGCTAACCGGTTTTGGCTTATCTTCTTTTCCATCATTTTAGCCTGAATTCGTTGCCCTACATGCACAAAATCATCCCCCGTTTTATCGAAAATTCTATGATCAAAGAAATTTTATCAGAATTTTATCAATTTTTCTATTGATTTTTGATCAAAGTTTTGATAATATATAATCGAAGTTTCGGTTAGGAGGTGATAAGGTGATCCGGGAACTTCGGGAGAAGAAAGGGTGGACACAGACGGAACTTGCGCGGAGAGCGGGAGTGAAGCAGGGGGTTTTGTCTTATATTGAAAGCGGAAAGACAAAGCACCCACGGAGCGACACACTTGGAGCAATTGCGTTTGCGTTGGGTGTTCCGGTTGAAAAGCTGATTCAGAAAGTGGGGTGAGGGGATGGAGCGGCTTGTAACGGTTAAAGATATGCGGGAGCGGTACGGATGCAGTTTACCAACTGCAAGAAAGTATCTGCGGCAGATTATCCCGCATCTGGAAAATCCGCTTGCCGCTCCCGAATGGGCTTTCCGGGAATGGGAAGCAAGCCGGACAGTGATACCGGCAGAAGTCAGCAGGAAACGCAGACAGGAAATCATGGCAAGACAGACGGGGCGGGTTATCGTCCCACGAAAAAGGGAGGGCTAACAATGACACGGGCGGAATTGGAGAAAGAACTTATTAAAAAGATGTGGGAAATACAAGCCTTAATTGATGAGTTTGATTCCACGGTTAATATAACAAGCATTGCATGTTCCAAAGATTACGTTAATGCGTTCGCATTTACCTATAACGAGAACAATGAACCAGAAGAATATATTTTCAACGCTGAGGAAAGATTGGAGGGCTAACAACAATGATGAGCGGATTTGCAACAGATCGTCTTGCCGCATGGCAAATCGAATTGATGGAGGCTAACGCACGGTTACAGCAGTGGGAGGAACTCAATTATGATCCTTCCGAAAGCCAGAGGAAAGATGCGGTTGACCTCCTGAAAAAAGCCGTTGAAAAGCTGAATGAAGTTATGAGCTTGATAATTGATGCTGAAACCGCAATTGACGGACTTCCAGAAGCGAAAGAGTTGGAAATGTTCGATGATCCGATTGGTGAGCTTAGTTATGATATCCGGCATATGCAGGAAAAAATCATGAAGGGCTTTTGAAAAGGGGGTGAAAGAGATGACAAGCCGTTACTGCTATTGCCCGATGACGCAGAACAGAATTTGGATGAAGCTAACGATCCGGGACAGGATCAGGCGAAAGATTCTGCTAAAGCGGAAAGAGCGGGATCAGCCGGATGTGTACATGGTGACCGGGTTTTTCCCGCCGGTATGGATCAGGCATTAAAAAGCCCCGCAGGGCAAGGGACGCACCTGAGCGGGGCTCGGGTTGAAGGGCTAACAACAACCACCGTGATTATAATATCACGGCTAACCGGAAATCGCAAGGGGGTTAGTAAATGTTCGAAGGGTCTTATCCTCCGGGAGTTATCGGAAAAATGATTGATGATCTGGAAGTCAAAGAATGCTGTTATACATGCTGTCATTACAACGGAACCTATTGTTGCCGTGAGTGGAATAATCTTGATCCCGATTATTGCATCCCCGAACGGGACGAACGCAAACCGGATGATTATTGTGATAATTACGAATGGGGGAATTGAAGATGAAAAAGATTTATAATGAACTCGCCCGGATACAAAAGGAATTGAAAGCGCCGAAAAATCTCTATAATAAATTTGGTAACTATAATTACAGGAACGCAGAAGGCATTCTTGAATCAGTAAAACCGTTATTGAATGGGCTTGTCCTGCTGATAAATGATGAACCTGTGATGATCGGTAACAGATTTTATATTAAGGCAACTGTCACATTGACAGACGGAGAAGAAAGCGTTGTTGCCGTTGCTTATGCGCGTGAAGATGAAACGAAAAAAGGCATGGATGGATGCCAAATTACAGGGGCTTGCAGTTCGTATGCACGTAAATATGCGCTGAATGCTTTGCTCATGATTGACGATTCAAAGGATTCTGACGATGATTCATTATCCCCCAAAAATCCGGCTAACAGCGACAAAAATATTGAGCTTCAGCCAGTGCAAAATGATTTCACTCCCCCGAAATCGGCATCCGCAACGGTTGAAACCGGAAACAAGGTGCCGGAAGTCAAGAATGAGGCTGAAGATTTACTGAAGCAAACGATGAAACAAATTCGGGAAACCATGGGAACTTCAGTCGCGGAGAATAATAAGTGGTTCAAAGAACGTGTAGATGCGATTGTTAAACTGGGGCTTGCTCCGAAGAAATCCCTGAAGGAATACACAGTTGAAGAAGCCGCAAAACTGATTGAAACCATCTATCAGCGGTTCGGGGGTGAAATCGGATGACCGGGCGGTTTAGGGACTGCCTGAAGCTTTCCGGCGGTGAATGGGTTATATCCTTCACCGTCCGGGAAGACCCCGGAGCAGTCTATCAGAAATTGAAAGATGCAGATATATCTGTAGAGGTCAAGAAAGCAACAAGGGGCAGGACGAAAACCGCCAACGATTTCTGCTGGGCATTATGTACAGATATCGGAAATGCGATGCGCCCTCCCCTTCCGAAAGAAATGGTATACCGTCAGGCAATCCGAGAGGTTGGCAAGTATGAAATGATCCTGATGAAGGATGAAGCGGTCGAGACATTCCAGAAAGTTTGGAGTGGTCGCGGAACCGGATGGTTTGCAGAGAAGTTCGATGACAGCAAAAAGAATCCGGGTTGCTCCGTAGTGTTCGCCTACTTCGGAACTTCAGTATATGACAGTGTAGAAATGAGCAGGGTAATTGATTACCTGAAGCAGGATGCCGAAAGCATGGGATTACCTATCCCGATTAGCAAAGCGGAGGAAAAACGGCTGATTGCTGAATGGGGAAGATGCGGATAAGGAGGTAAATCATGACGCAGAATGACAGGATTGTTGAATACATGCGCAAAAACGGCTCTATAACTGCGTTAGAAGCCGTTCTGGAACTTGGTATAACCAGATTGTCAGCCAGAATCTACGACCTGTCTAAAGGCGGTTTAGCGGTCGTAAAACGCATGGAGCGCGGGAAGAACCGGTACGGTGATGAAACCATCTATGCGCGGTATTATCTTGAAAAGGCGGTGTGATTGGTGCCAAACAGGATTATTAAAGAAAGCATTTGTTCAAGTGAAAACGTGGATCAACTCACAGCGTTTCAGGAAACCTTCTTTTA
>JAGBRZ010000010.1 GCA_017632155.1 Clostridia bacterium | reverse complement strand
AGTAATGTTTTTCAAAACGAAAGGGCAAGGCGGAGCAGATTTCAAATTCTCAACTGCTGCCGCTTTGTGCCTCGGTTTTTACGGCGGTGTGATCGGCTATATGATCGGTCTTGTCTTTGCAATCGTATTTCAAACGATTTACAACAAGGTCAAGAAGCAATCTAACAAAGAAGCCTTTCCGCTTTTGCCGTTTTTATCTACCGGTCTGATGATCGGATATTTCATTTAATTTAAGGAGGAAAAAGAAAAATGAGTTTTGGAAATTTTGGCTCCAAGCCTATGAAAACACCCAAAGCACCTAAAGCTCCCGGTAAGAAGCCATTTTCTTCAAGAACGGTCATCGGAGTTATCTGTATCGTACTCGCACTTCTTATCACCTTTGGCGTTGCACCCTTGGTGAACAGATTTACCGATCAGAAGGTGGATATTGTCAGACTCAAAGCAGATGTGCCGAGAGGTCAGATCATCACCGCAGACCACCTTGAAATCGTCAACGTCGGTTCCTACAATCTTCCGAATAACGTAATCAAAGACGGTAAAGCCGTTGTCGGTAAATATGCCGCGACAGATCTTTACACGGGAGATTATCTTTTTGCAAACAAACTCTCCACCGATAACAAGAGCGCAGACGATGTGCTTCTCGGACTTGGCGGGGAAAAGGTAGCAGTTTCCGTGAATGTGGCAAACTTTGCAGCAGGTCTCTCGGATAAGCTTGAAAATGGAGATATTGTGTCTGTAATCATTTACGACAAGGATATGTATACCTCATATATCCCCGCAGAGCTGAAATACGTTAAGGTCATTACCACAACCACAAACGAAGGTGTGGATAAGGACGAGATCGTTGAGGGCGGTAAAGCCGCTACTGTTACGGTACTTGTTACACCCGAGCAGGCAGAGCTTTTGGCACACTACAATTCTGTGACTACCATCCACTTTACGCTTGTTTACAGAGGGGAAACGGATAAGGCAGACGCATATATCAAGGTGCAGGACGATTATCTGAAGAATAACCCCATCGACAACACACCGAAGGAAACGGAGGAGGAGAACAATGGGTAAATTGATAGCAGTATGGGGTTCGCCGGATAGTGGCAAGACCACCTTTTCGGTAAAACTCGCGGAAGCTCTTTACAATCGCTCCCGTGGCAAAAGTGCTGTTATCGTCGTGTTTACCGATATTGTGACACCTACCATTCCCGTGATCTTTCCCAACTTCCGTTCCGAGGACGTATTCTCGGTGGGTACTATCCTTACCAAACCCGACTTTTTCGCTGACGACGTTGTTTCCAATATGGTAATGACTAAGGACAGAATGAACCTCGGATATCTCGGATATAAGGACAGCGAGAACAAACACTCCTTTCCCGATTATACGGAAGAAAAAGCAAAGTATCTCTATGATGTGCTTGTAGGTATCGCGGACTACGTGATCGTGGATTGTATGTCTCTCCCCGACTCCAACTTTCTTACAAGCGTAGCACTTGAAAAAGCGGAGCAGGTCATTCGTCTGTCTACGCCCGATCTCAAGTGCTTGAGCTTTCAGATGTCTCAGCAGAAGATCTTTGCTTCTCACGGTTATCTCCGCGAAAACGATGTGGCGGTGATGAACATTCCCCGAGAGGAATTTAATCTTGCCGCCGCTGATGCGAGACTTCATCTTGGAAAGATCGCCTTTACGGTTCCTTACTGCTCCTCGCTGACAGAACAGTATATGGAGGGAAATCTGTATGAACCGTTGAAGGATAAGAAGTTCATGCAGACGATCAGAGCAATCGCGGAAAGGGTGGTGTAAGTTATGGCACAGATCGAATTATCTTCGCTTGTAGGGCTTACACAGAGCCATATTGCGAAGAACTACGCGGCAGCACTCATCGACAAAAGCAAGACCGCCGAGCTGAAAGCGTATATCGGAAAGTATCTTTATGATACGGGTTATTCGGTAGCGGGGTATGACACCAAAGGCTTGGTAGAACGTCTTTTCACCGAAATGGCGGAGTATTCGATCCTCACCAAGTACCTTGCAGACCCCGACCTTGAGGAGATCAATATCAACGGTTGGGATGATGTAGCTTTGACACACCTTGACGGTCGTATTGAGAAGGCAGAGGAACACTTTTTCTCTCCGCAACACGCCATCGACATTGTAAAGAAGCTGCTTCACCATTCGGGTATGATTATCGACAATGCGGCTCCCATCGCGCAGGGACATTTGCCGAATAACACTCGTGTTACGGCTTTGAAAGAACCTATTGTAGATGCCGACAGAGGTATCGCGGTCTCTATCCGTATGCTTCATCCGCAGAGAGTAGATAGGGAAAACCTCATCGAAACCGACTCACTCACCGACGATATGCTTGCCTTTCTTGAGACTTGCTTACGTTACGGTGTGTCCTTCGTTGTTGCAGGTAGAACAAGCTCCGGTAAGACAACGCTTTTGAACTCTCTCCTCGGCTCTATCCCCGACAGTAAACGTATCTATACGATTGAAAGCGGTGCAAGAGAGCTTTCCCTTGTCAAGAGAGACGAGCAGGGCAGAGTCATCAATAACGTGGTGCATACGCTGTCTCGCCCCTCGGATAAGGACATCTATGACATTACCCAAGAGGACTTGGTAATGGCTGCACTCCGTTTTGACCCCGACGTGATCTGCGTTGGTGAGATGAGAGACGCGGAGGCTCATTCCGCAGTAGAAGCAAGCTCCACAGACCACACCGTTGTAACGACCGTTCACGGTGGCGGTGGCAGATATGCTCATCGCCGTATTGCCTTCCTTTCGCAGAGAAGATTTCCTATCGACATGAAGATCTCTATGCAGCAGGCGGCACTTGCTTTCCCCGTAGTTGTGTTTGCACACAAGCTTGAGGACAACACCCGTAAGGTAATGGACATTTCCGAGTGCATCGTTCACGATGACGGAGAGCTTGAGTACAGAACGCTCTACCGCTACAAGATCCACAGTAACGAGTACGTGGACGGTCAGTTTCACATTGTAGGTGAGTTCATCCAAGAAAACAGCCCATCGGAGTATCTGCGCTCAAAGCTTTTGCGCGGCGGTATCCCGCACGAGCTTCTTAAAAGATTTGAAAGAGAGGAGGAAAGCGTATGACAGCACTCTATATTATCAGCTTTATTTTGCTTGTCGTTGCGACGATTGCGCTCTTGAAGCTGACACCCGAACAGATCAATAAGGATATAAATGAACTGTTCAACAAACAACAGACCCTCAAAGACCAAGCGTTGATGGCACGAGGTAAGAAAAGAAAGAACAGACTCATTCTTGAGCTTGAACGTATCAGACGAGCTTTGCAGGAAACGGGCAAGGAAAAGCAGTTTTCATTGGCATGTACGGCGGCTCTGCTTCTTATGGTAGCGGGTTGTATCGTGGCAATCGCCATTGATAATATGTTCCTTATTCCCGTTCTTGCGATTGCTTTCGCTCTGATTCCTTTTGCCTACCTCACCAAAGCGATTGCTATCTATGAAACGCAGGTCAGACAAGAGCTTGAAACGGCTCTTTCTATCATCACCACCTCATATATCCGAAGCGACAACCTTGTAAGTGCGGTGCAGGAGAACCTTTCCTATCTCAAGCCTCCTATCAAGGGTATTTTTGAGGAGTTTATCGCAGAAGCAACGATCATTTCACCCGACATTCGCGGTGCTATCCACAATCTCAAAGATAAGGTTAAGAACAGTATCTATGAGGAATGGTGCGATACCCTTATCGCGTGTCAGAACGACAGAACCCTCAAGGACACCTTGATGCCCGTTGTATCTAAACTCACCGATGTTCGTTTGGTAAACAATAGTTTGAAAACGATGCTTGCCGAGACCAGACGTGAGTATTGGATGATGGTGCTGATGGTTGTCGGCAACATTCCGCTTTTGTACTGTCTCAATAGGGATTGGTACGATGCGCTGATGAATACGGTGTTTGGTAAGATCGTTCTTGCCATAAGTGGCGTAGTCATTATCATTACCGCGATTCGTATGAACAAGATCACGAAACCCATTGAATATAAGAGATAAGGAGGAAACGGTATGATTATTTTACAGATTTTCATCGGTCTCTTTGCGGCGGTGGGTATCGGATGTGTTCTCGCGGACTTGATGAAGGTTCCCACGATGAAAGCATCGAAAGCGGCAAACAACCTCGGTAAGAAGGGCGATAAGAAAACGAGTATCATTGAGATCTACCTCAAGGAGTTTGCGACAAAGCTCTCCGAGAAGATCAAACTCAATGAATACAAGAAAGCACAGCTCGAAGCAGACCTCAGAACGGCGGGCATGGATATTTCACCCGAAATGTACGTTTCCAATGCTATCGTGAAATCGGTGGCTATCGGACTTCTCGCTATCCCGGCTTTCCTCATTTTCAAGTTGCTTGGACTCTTTATCGCTTTTGTGGCGGTAGTGATGTATTTCTCTGAAACTAAGAAAGTCACCAAGATGATCGCGGCAAAGAGAAAGAAGATCGAGTACGAATTGCCCCGACTTGTCGGCTCTATCGAAAAGACGATCAAGCACAAAAAGGGAGCTGTGTATGCTCTTGAGTCCTTTAAGGATACCACTTGCCCCGAACTCAAGGAGGAGCTTGAGATCACCATCGCGGATATGCGCTCCGGTAACGAGGAAGTTGCATTAACACGTTTGGAGTCTCGCGTTGGCTCTACGATGATGAGTGACGTCACAAGAGGTCTGATCGGTGTTGTGCGCGGTGATGATATGGAAGTATATTGGGGAACTACCGCATTGAAGTTTGCTGACTATCAGCGAGAACAGCTCAAGGCGCAGGCAAACGCAGTACCTCGCAAGGTGCGTAAGCTCTCAATGGCACTTCTTTTCTGCTTTATCCTTATCTATGTGGCGGTGCTCGGACAGGTGCTTCTGACTTCGATGGGAACGCTCTTTTAAGGAGGTGCAACCGTGTTAAAAACACTCAAAAACAAAAAAGCAGAAGGCTATATCGACGTAGCGGTGGCGGTTCTCGTCATCGCTCTTGTTTTAGTCTTAATTATCAGCATTTGGTCAATGGTCACGCTCAAGCAGGATATGACGTATATGTGTAACGAACTGTTGGAGGT
>JAGBRZ010000092.1 GCA_017632155.1 Clostridia bacterium | reverse complement strand
TAGATTTTCACGGCGTAAACCACTCCCCACAATGCGGACATTGCACCTTTTTCGGCTCCTTTTCCTTTTCCTCTGCCGGTTCGAATAAATCATCCAGAACCGCTTCATCAAAGTTCTCAAAACCAAACTGCACCATATCCAAATCCGCAATCGCCAATCCCGCAAGTTCTTCTTCCAGTTTCCCGAAATCCCACGGGCTTTCATTGGTCTTGTTGTCCGCAAGCCGCAACGCCTTTACCTGTTCATCCGTCAGATCATCCGCAAACACAACCGGAACTTGATCAAGCATCAATTCTTTTGCCGCCAACAATCTGCCGTGACCGATAATCACCACCCGCTCCCGGTCAACCACTATCGGCTGTTGCCAACCAAACGCCTTAATACTGTTTGCAATGTGTTCGATCTGATCCGGCGGGTGTTGCTTTGCGTTCCCGGAATAGGGGATAAGCTCATCCGGCGAAAGATAAACCACTTCCATTTTTTGACCTTCTTTCATATACGCTTTCATCGTAAATAAACTGCCCGATATGCCCGGCCTTGATCCTGCTGTCGCACCACATCTTCCCGCCTGTCTGCGTCACCCTGTAGCAGAATGACAAATCTTCCCCGATGCCCATCAACGGCGTAAACGGTGCCCCGTACACATCGCAAACCCTTTTCAGCAGGTCAACAGAAGTCATCACACAACCGAAACCGCTTCCGGCAACCTCGAACACACTGTTCTCCGGTATTTCCTTCAGCCTTTCAGCCCCGGTTTTTACCCATCCATCTTTCTGTACTTCCCACCACAGTTTATCGAACACAATCGGCGTGATCGGTGGTTTCCGTGCAAAGTATACCCCCGTCACAAACTCTTTCCCGCTGTCCATGTCTTCCGAAAGCCTGATAAACAGATCATGCGGAACCACCATATCCGAATCCAGCCACAGCACCCGGTCAAACCCTTCTGTAATTGCGTTCTGTGCTATAGCGTTCCTTGCCCCGTATATCAGCGTGTTTTGTATAATTGCAAATGCGCTGTTATCCGGTTTTTCCATTTCCAAGAAACTTCGAAAAAATCCTGTGTGCACCATGTCCATACATGGTATCGCAATAAGCGTTTTCATAATTGACCTTCTTTCTCGACCTTCTGAAGTACTGTCAGCGTCCCCACCGAAAAAAAACTAAACCTTAGACGGGAGGTGTTAGTAATTGCTGACTCCCGCCGACCCGGAGGAAGGTCAACCCCGGCGCACACCATAAATTGAGAGCAGAAAAAGAGACCGGATGCCGCATATCCGGTCTCAGCCTTTGGGAGGTACTCCGATCATGAAGAAAACGAATTGTAAAACCGCTCTGCTTCGATTTTACTCTATCATTTTAGATCATATTTTTTCCGTTTTCGACCGCACTTTATTCTTCTTCTAACTCGTATTCAGCAACCTCTTTTTTTGTTAATCGCCGGTTATATGTTACGGTCCCCCAATAATGGTTACCTTGTAAACTGATTCTTTCCGTGAAATCGCAGTTTATAATCCCATCCTTCGGCACCGCTCCCGGAGACGGGGGACGCATTCTGCACCGATATATCCACCGTGTTTTTTCTTCCCGCATTTTGCCCTCCTATTTTGTCATCCAGACATAGACGAAAAACGCCCCGACAGCTAAACCAATCAGAAACGCCCCCATTCTTCTACCTCCATCGAATCAATATCCTCAAACAATTCCGGCATAAACTCTTTAACTTCTTTCAGAAGCGGAACCGCTACTTCTAACATCTGCGGGTGAGGTCTTCCAGTTTCTCCCGCCGCTCTCAGCCTGAAAAAATGCCGCCATTCCCGCATGTTTGCCGTCATGACAAGCTCCGTCTTCAGACTATGCGGAAGAATACATCTTGCTTCTTCCGGTTTAAGCCCCATATGGATCATAGACATATACATATCTTCTGCATTCTGACAAACCTTTTCCCAACAGTTATATGCCGTTGATCCTTCTTCAAAAAAGCAGGGCTTGATGAATGTCAGTTCGTTTCCAAACTTGTCCTTGCTGTAATTACAATATCGTGTACTTTCCTGAGCGAAACTCGCCATCCTGTGCCTTACAATTTCGTGTGAAATCCCCCTATCAACGATAAACCTTACCGACATGAACGCATGCTCCAACATCGCCTCATGATTCAGACCAATAATTTTTTCCGTAAATCTGACTGCGCTTTCTGGAGTGATCTTTTCCCCGCTTTTATAACACGTTCGCCCTGCTCCTTCTATCGCCTGAAATTCTGCGTCCTTTGCGTCAACCGTAATCTTTGGTCTAAGGATTTCATAACTCGCATTGATAATCTTCATTTCTGATTCCCGGATGCCGTATCACAGTGCGCGCTTAATCCGGTTCCCCCTTTCAATAATTGATAGCAACCGCTTTCGTTTTCTTTTTGTCAATCCTCCGGTCGTATTCCCGGATGCAATGCCACGAGCAAAACCAAATATAATTATCGTTTTTCCCGCGCTTATAGGCGTATGACGATCTACATTCAAACTCCTTCCCGCAAACCCGGCACCTGTGTTTATACAGACCAATCGTTTTCAGCATCATTAGAAAGCCCTCCAGAATCTAACCTCAATTACATCATCTCTATTGACCATCCCATTAGACCATTTCACGATGTTTTCATACGACCCATGATTATATATATCACTCCCGTCTTTCATGATCGCCCTTGCTCCATATTCATCCCGCCCCTTTTGGCAACGTGGGCAGACCTGAGTTCCTTCTGGAGTGCTTTTGCCGCAGCAAACGCAAAGATTATCGCTCATTTTTACCTCCGTTTATCTTTTGACTATCTCGTGATTTCGCACGATTTTTCAAAAGTTTATTATTGCCTTTTAATCACTTGCGTTCCCCGTCAGCACAGAACCATTCCGGTTTTACCGGGAACCATCCCGCCTTAATAACGCACTCGCCATCATCTTTGTATTTGCAATCCTTGCACCGGACAAGTTCCCCAACCCAATGCTCATTCATAAGTTCATCCGCTTCTTCTTCTCTTAACTCAACGATATACTCTCGTTCCATCCAACTTCACCGACCTTCCTCAATCAAATGCACCAGCGTTCATTCTCCATTTCGTTATTGTTTCAAGCTGATGCTCAAGCAGTTTAATTCGTTCATCCTGCTCTTTCAGCAGGGCAATTGCCATATTCACAGATTCCCTATGCTCTCTGTATATATCGGCATCGCCTTGCCATCCGACCGCAAGCAGTCTTTTGAAATAGTATGAAACCCTCTTAAGTCTCTCAATAACCTGCTCCCTATCAGGCATTCCACTTCACCCGCCTCCCACACTCATGGCAGAACTTACATAACCGTTGCGGAGTTTTGCAACCAACAGGATAATATCCAACAGTTTCGCCGCAATTACCGCAGGTGCATGTTCCTTCCGAATCTGTATCAGGCTCAACCGCTTCCGGCTCTTTCAGCAGGGCAATGGCATTATCGGCAATCAAAAACCTGTTATAAATGTCTTCTTGATCTCCGTGATAGCATATTTCATACTCATGAAACAGGTATTCACGCAATTCTTCAAGCCCTTTGATAACCTTCTCCCTGTCGGGCATCCCACTTCACCGCCTATCCTTCTTCGGCAATTCGGGCATGTACATCCATGCCGTTATTTCTCTGATATCCCTTCCACTATCGAGAATGATTCCGTCTTCTACACCGTCCACATAAACGTCAATCCATATCTTTTGACCGTCTGTCATGAGATATAGTCCATCGTCTCCCGGTAAACCGTGAATAACGCCATCAGCGTCCTCCGTGAGTAAGTGCCATCCCTGCTCTTTCAGCAATTTCAGAATGTCCAGACACAAATCCAATGGTATCTTTTTTGTCTGGTGAAACTCTTCACACGTTTCCCAAGGACAATCTTTGCACTTCGGTTCAGTTATGCAGTTCCGAAAAGCATCAAACACCTTTTCCCGATCCATCAACAACCCTCTTTTCAAGCCATTTATTGATCTCTATCAATGCTCTACCGTGAATTACGTATGCCTGAGTTTTTTCATAGCCGATTTTATCCATGATGTCCGGGAAGGAATCGCCATTGATATAACGCATCGTCAATATTTCCTTCTGCCGGTCATCCTTCAGGGAATCAATAGCCGCAAGGATATCATGCAAACATTTTGCAACCTCTTCCTTGTACGTATACAGGATTTCGCTTGCATCAACAGCGTTGCAGACATCTGCCGCCATCCGGTCATGTTCTGCCGGGGATGATTTCACAATGATTTCTTTAAGCGTGACAGATGTTCTAAACGCCCTGTCCATCGCTTCATCAATCGCTCTCTGCAACTCATCACTAAGCCTACATAATGCCCTATAACGCCGCAGAAATATCTTTGCAGGATTATCCTTGTGGTTCTTCATTGCTCTCACTCCCCGAACGGATCATCTGGATCATTCACAGCTTGATAATTATTATCATCTTTCGGTGAAAGAAACTCGACTTCATTAGCCCTGACATCAAGGCTAACCCTTGTTTCTCCGTTCCTGTCCTGATAAGTCCGCGCTGAGACCGACCCGATCACACAAACCTTTTTTCCCTTGCTCAGATAATCCTTGCAAAGTCCGGCAAGCTTATCCCATGCGTTCACGTTGAAAAAATCCGCTTCTTTATCTTTTCCCCTGTTGACCGCAACCGCAAATTGACAAACATCTTTCCCGGCTTGCGTTGTCCGCAATTCAGGATCGCGGGTTAGATTTCCAATAATCGTTAAACGGTTAATAAGTCATCACTCCTTTTTAAATCGTGCCGTGCCAATCGTGCGCTTTCAGAATCATCAGCGCATAGTCTACAGTTTCAAACTTCTTCAGCGGGATTGTCTTTCTGCCTGTAATCTGGCTGACGGTCAGACCGAGCAGATCACAAATCCGGTTGACCTTATCCCTTGTGCATCCCTATCTTCCATAAATCCATTTGCTGACCGAACTATGAGAGCAACCGAGCATCCGCGCAAGTTCTGTTACTCTTATATCCCGCTTACGCATCTCCTTTCTAATGATTTCACCGTTGACCTTCATTCCGCACCCCCTC
>JAGBRZ010000091.1 GCA_017632155.1 Clostridia bacterium | reverse complement strand
TCTCTTCTGCCTCGGGATAAGGCTTCTGTATCTTAAGTGCAAGCTCGTCGTGAACGACGTGGAATTCCTTTCTGAGCACCGAATAATCTTCGGTGAAATCGGCGTGCTGGAGAGCGTGGCCGACGGACACCTTGAGATTATCATAAACGGTTTTGTAATCTGCGGGAAGGCCGCGGCTTTTGAGCATTTGGATCACGGTTTCCGCAAAGCAGGGGTAAGTATTTGAAAGAGTTCCGTCAAAATCGTAAATGAGATGTTTGTAATTCATTTTTGTTTCTTCCTTGCCTTTTTCTTTTCTCTCTTAATTTCTGCTTCCTCGGGATTCTCGGGGATGAGGATCTTCGAGAAATGATATCCCTTTGTGCCGCACCAATATGCAAGCGCGGAAGTCACAAGCGCGGGGACGGTTATAACAAAGTAGGACAGCCAATGGTTGTTGAGCGCAACACCGTCAATATCAAGTGAAAGCAGACCGGTATACATACCTTCGATAAATAGTGCGATAACTTTCGCAAGAGCGCCGAGTGTGCTAAGCGCAGAACCTTCGGATGCGAAGCTGCAGCCAAGGATGATCAGCGCAAGAAGCAAATTGAAGCTGTTTGCAAGCAAAGCCACAAAAAGCCCCGTGAGCGGACGAGATTGTTTCGTTCCGTTATCGATACCGAATTTATCCTTCGAGCCAACCTCCCACATTGCCGCATAGATCAAAAAGAGATAAAAAACAATGGCTCCGACACTTGTAATTATTTTGAGAGTATCGTTTTCCACTCTTCCGCAAGCAATTGCAAGAACAAGGCCGAAGATCGATATTGCGATCTGATCTATAAACAGACGAACTGCGTTGTATGAGTGTTTTTGCATAAATTCACGCACTGTATATTCCTCCGTGATAGTTATTAAAATGCGATTTTTGTACTTGCTCGAACGCAAGCGTATAAATTATATACTTTTATCTAATAATATTCAACACAAAAAACTGAAAATTTACATTTTATCCACTAAAATCTTGCGAAATGTTGTATAATATTATATATAATCTCTTCGAGGTGATATAATGAGTACAGAATACGATCCCAAAGATTACTCTCCGATACTGCGCGACTTTGCTAATTATAAACTGACAATAGCAGGGTGTTCACGCTCGACCGTGAATGAATATATGCGTGATATACGCGCTTTTTGCCAATTTCTTATAGCCGACAGATCCGGCATAGATCCCAATTCCGAAGAATTCGCCAAAATTTCTATTAATCAAGTCGACTTGTCTTTTCTCAGATCTGTTGAGGTTATGGAAATTTATAACTATCTGTCTTTCTGTGATATGATCAGAGGTAACAAACAAAACGTCAGAGCACGCAAGCTTTGCGCGATTCGCGCTTTGTTCAAGTATTACTGCAAAACAAGAATGCTTATAGAAAACAATCCGGCAGAGAAAGTCGACGGACCAAAGAAGCCTAAAAGTTTGCCCAAACATATGACATATGAAGAAGCAGTATACTTCATCGAAACAGTAAAAGGAGACACATCGCAGACCGATTTTATCCGCATACGCAACTGGTGCATAGTCACACTCTTTCTCAACTGCGGTATGCGTCTTTCCGAGCTTGTCGGGATAAGTCTTAACGACGTTGACAGATTTCTGCGCTCGGTGCGTATTCTCGGTAAAGGCAACAAGGAGCGAATTCTCTACTTTAACGATGCCTGCCGCGCTGCGCTTGAAGAATATATTCCTATGCGCGAAGAGCAAAAGGTGGCGACAGAAAACGAAAACGCACTTTTTCTCTCCCGCCTCGGAAAGCGCATAGATGTGCGAATGGTGCAAAAAATGGTGGACAAATATCTCGATGCGTCGGGGCTCGGTAACCGTGGGCTTTCGGTGCATAAGCTTCGTCATACCGCGGCGACGCTTATGTATTCCAAGGGCGGTGTTGACGTGCGTGTGCTCAAAGAGATACTCGGTCACGAGCAACTCAACACCACGCAGATATATACACACGTTTCAAACAGCGAAGTTGAGGCTGCGATGGCAAAAAATCCGCTTGCGGGTCTTACTTCTGCAGAGCCCAAAAAGGAAGAAAAAGAAGAAACCGTGCACATCGGAACGCTTGATAACGTCAAAAACAGCAACTAATTTACATTTTCTTATATATTTTTTGGAATTTATATGATATAATATTTTATTGACCAAACCGATAGAAAGGAATAATCAGTTTTGGATCTTACTAATTTTTCTTTGCTTTATCCGAGTGCCGAAAGCATCAGCCGACATATGTCGGAGGGCGTGCGCCCCAATATTTCGGATTTCACTCTTGACGAAATGGGCTTTTCGCAGATCTTTGATCTGAAAAACGGCTCTCTTTCCGAATTCTTTACATCCGACGAAGCGGTCATCAATTACCGCCGCGAGACATTTGGCGATATGCTTGACAACCCCGAGCTTATCCGTACTCTCAACGATCTGCTCCCCATCCTTTCGGATATTATGGAGCTTCGCCGTCTTGAGGCTGATAGCGGAGACCCCAACGATTATCTTTCGAGCATAACCGAAATTGAGCTTTATATTTCCTGCATCGACACGCTTGACGACGGACTCAACGCCGTCAAGGGCAACCTCAAGGGACAGGCTTTCAGAACGCTCTGTGACCGCATCAGCGAGCTTGCCGAGAGCGATTACTACGCACAGCTCAACGAGAAGCTCTGCGAGCTCACAAAGCGTGTACGCGAGATCAAGAGCGTGACGATGGGCGGTAACCTTGACGCACAGCTCCGCCCCTCCTCTGCGGGCGTACTTTCGATCAATTCGGAATCCTTCCGCTCGGGAGAGGTGCTTGAAAAGATCCTTCGTCTCAATTTCAAAGACGATGAATACACTTGCATTGCAAATCTTGTTCCCTTTGGCAAGAAGCAGTCGGAAAGCCAGAAGACCGCGCTTTCGCTTGCTTTCAACACCGCTATCAACGAGGTTTATAAGTCCTCGCTCCGCTCTTGGAAGAAGATCGTACAGCAGTACGTTCTTGAGAACACCGACTTTCTGCTCAACCTGATGCCCGAGATCGAATTCCTCATCAAGGGTACTCGCCTTATGAGCCGTCTGCGCGAAAAGGGATGCGACCTTTGCGTTCCCGTGCTTGCTCCAGCGGATGACAGAGCTTTCAGAGCCATCGGACTTTACAACCCCGCAGTCGCGCTCAAGATCGACGATGAGATCGTTACCAATGACCTTATATTCGATGAGAAAGCGACGATATACATTCTCTCGGGTCCCAACCGAGGCGGTAAATCGGTCATCACCTGCGCGCTCGGTATGTCTCAGGTAATGATGCAGCTTGGACTTTTCGTGCCTGCGAAAAGTGCAACCATCTCGCCGGTTGACGCGATCTACACCCACTTCCCCACCGGCGCTGATGACACGATCGACAAGGGTAGACTTGGCGAGGAATGTGCACGTCTTGGCGAAATTTTCGACTGCGTGACATCCCATTCGCTCGTTCTGCTTGACGAGTCGCTTTCCTCTACGGGCTCTTACGAGGCATCCTACATCGCCGCGGAGATACTTACGGGATTCTCGGCAGTAAAGTGCCGTACTCTCTTCTCCACCCACCTTCACGAGCTTGCCGCAATGCTTGATGACATCAATGAAAAATGCGCGGCTGAAGGCGGTGCGCCTATTGATACGCTCGTTGCGGGAATTGACGAAGGCAAGCGTTCCTTCAAGATCTACCGCGCAAAGCCCGACGGCAAGAGTTACGCCCGCGACATCGCAAACAAATACGGACTCTCGCATGAGTCGATTATGAAAAAGATCAACAGATAAAGATAATCCGCAGAGCAAAACGCTCTGCGGATCTTATTTTATAAAGTAACGTCAACGGAAATCATCTTGCCGCTTCTCCAAACTTCAACGGTAACGGTATCACCGACCTTGTGCTTGAAGAGCTCGGCGCGGAGTTCTTCGATCGTTTCGGTCTTTACGCCGCCAAAGGAAACGATTATATCTCCCGCTTCGATCTTACCGTGTGCGGGGTAGCCTTCATTGACAGCCGAAATATATACTCCGTCAACCTCGGGGGTAATAACCACGCCTACAGCGACCTGAGTTTCGACGCCTTTATAGACCGTGCCGCCCTGAATTCCGAGCTGTACGCCCTGGGTGGCGCTGCCCTTATTGCCCGAATACTTACCGTCTTCTATTATATCGTCGGCAATGGCAACCGCATCGTTGATTTGGATCGAGAAATAAAGCGTATCGCCCGCATCGGAGGCGTAATACTTCATTGTATTGATTCCGACGACCTCGCCGCGCATATTGAGAAGTGGGCCGCCCGAGTTACCGTGGTTGAGGGTGGTATCGGTTTGGATCATTTCCATAGTCTTTTCAAGCAGACCCGAAGACTCGTAAACGCGAACCGTTCTCTTTGTTCCGGAAACGATACCCTTTGTGACGGTGCCCGCATAGTCGGTATCAACGGGAGTACCGATAGCTATGACATCCTCGCCAACGCGAAGTGCATCGGAATCACCTATTGCGAGAGGTGATAGACCAAGATTTCTGACGAGGATGACCGCAACGTCGGAAAGCTCATCGCCGTCGATCAGCTCCGCGGGCAGCTCTCTGCCGTCTGTGCACATAACCTTGATGCTCTTTGCTTTGTCGATAACGTGGTAATTCGTGATTATATAACCGTCATCGGTATAAACAAATCCGCTGCCAAATCCCGTGCCGCCGTCTTTTGCGACAACAACTGTGACTACGGAATCTATAACGCTGTCAACAAGATCTGCAAGAGATGCGCCGTTGGTAGGCACTTGCACAACGTTTTTATCCGTACCGAATCCCGTGATAAGAAGCACAGCAAGGAGCGCAAAGCAAACGGCGAAAAGGCATGTCATAATTATTGCATAGACGAGTGCACCTCGTCTGCCCTTTTTCTTCTGTACCGCTTTATCCGCTTTTACTTGCTCGGAAAAGTTCCAATATTCCTTAACCTCTGTGAGAGGGGCGGGAGTGATCTCCGTCGCGGGGGCAGATTCTGTATTTTGTTCGCTATTGGTTTCAGAAAGTGCTTCACCTGAAGATTCAACCGTCGCTTCTTCCTTGGGTTCGGTCACTTCTTCACCGATAATTTTTTCATCGTGTTCGTTCATTAATTTTCCTCATTCGCGGGACTTTTGAGGCTTTTTATCCTCGGGAGTTATTGGCAGAGTGAAATAGAATTCACAGTACTTACCGGGCTCACTCTCAAGGGCAATAACCTCTTTGTGTGCTTCAATAATGGTTTTTGCTATAAACATACCGAGTCCGACACCGGTCTTATCCTTACCGCGGCTACGGTCGCTCTTGTAGAATCTCTCAAAGATATAAGGCTGGTCGTCATAGGGAATTCCGTCACCTTCGTTGTAAACGGCAACCCTCACCTTGCTCTTCTCCACTTTGGTAAGAGAGATGCGAAGGAGTCCGCTTTCGTTGGCAAATTTAACGGCGTTATCGGTAATGTTATAGAATATCTGATAGATCGCATCGTGGTCGCCCGTTACGAACATATTATCTTCGTCGCAAATAAATTCGACCTCGAGGCGTTTTTTATCGATCTTTTGCTCGAATGATATGAGGACCTGACGTCCCATCTCGCAGATGTCAAAGGGTTCCATAACGAATTTTCTGTCGCCTGCCTGAATTCTTGAAATATCAAGAAGGCTTGCAACAAGGCGCGAGAGACGGAGCACCTCATCGCGGATGATCTTGAGATAATACTCGTGCTTTTCGGGCGGGATTGCACCGCTCAAGATGCAATCGATGAAGCCCGAAATGGTTGTCATAGGCGTTCTCATATCGTGCGAAACGCTCGACATAAAGTTATTTCTCATTTCATCGAGAGATTCAAGGTTTTGCGCCATATTATTGAACGCAGAAGCAAGCTGCGCGACCTCATCGTTTCCGACAACGGGAACTCGGACGCTGAATTCTCCCTTTGCAAAGCTCTTTGCCGCCTGGCTCATTCCGCGCAGGGGGCTGATTATTCTTTCGCTTATGAAGAATATGGCGATCAATGCCGCGAGCATTACCCAAAGGCTGGAGATTGCAACCGTTTTGATCAGAACTTCTGCAAAATCGCTGATCGAATCCATATCGCAGCAAACGATGACTGTTCCGCAGACGTAATTGTTGCGGAGGTAGATCGGAGTTGCGCTGATAACGTGAGGAGTATCAAAGATCCCCTCAAGATTATTGAGAACGGATTGTTCAACACCGTTGTTGATCTCATCCATCAGGGAACGCGGGATCTGCGCTCCGTTTTTGTACTCGCAGTTTTCATCTGGGCGTGCAAGAAGTATGTTACCTTCGCTATCGGCAATAAACACCGTTACCGGGAAATTTGCCATTGCCTTGACGGTGTCTATCTGCGCGTCGATCTCGGTTTCATAATAATTACAAAACGTTGCAAAGCTGCCGCTTGATCCGAATTTTTGCAATTTCAGCTGTATGCCCTGACCGAGAGATCCTGCGGCGGCGGACACGGCATCATTCTTTGACGACTCGGAATATCCGTCAACAAGCGTGCCGATGATGGCTAGAAGAAGGATAAGGCTTGTTCCTATTATTACCATAAAGGTCACAATATATTTAACGTAAATACTTTTAAACATCTCCTTCTCCTTTCCGCAATTTAAATTTTAAAAAGAATACGCCCTGTTCGGGCGTATTCTTGTTCAGGATCAGTTGCCTGTCAATTCAAACTTGTAGCCTACGCCCCAAACTGTTTTAAGCACCCACTTATCGGATACGCCTTCAAGCTTTTCGCGGAGGCGCTTAACATGTACATCAACAGTACGCGAGTCGCCAAGATAATCGAAGCCCCAAACCTTGTCGAGAAGCTGATCTCTTGTGAATACGCGGTTATAGTTAGAAGCCAAGAAGTAAAGCAGTTCAAGCTCCTTGGGGGGAATATCAACGCTCTTGCCGTTGAGCTTGAGCTCATACTTCTGCTTGCTGATCTCGATATTTTCAAACTTGATAACCTCATCGTCATCGGGATCGTCATGGGTATTGCAACGGCGAAGAACCGCCTTGATGCGTGCGAAGAGCTCGCTCATATCAAAGGGCTTGACAACGAAGTCATCTGCGCCGAGCTCGAGGCACACGACCTTATCAACAACCTCACCCTTAGCGGTGATCATAATGATGGGCTTGTTTGTAAATTTGCGAAGCTCTGTGCAAACGTCTTTACCGTTCTTACCGGGAAGCATAATATCAAGGAGAACAAGATCGGGCTCGTATTTCTTAAACACGTCGATAGCCTGGTAACCGTCCGGTGCGGTGCGTACCTCATAGCCTTCCTTTTCGAGAGATGTTTTCAGAAGGTCGCAAATATAGCTGTCATCATCGACAACAAGAATTTTGGTATACATTTTTTCCTCCTATGTTAATTTTGGACTTGCCGAATATTTCCGCATTTGGGCAAACTTCGGCATTTTTATACTTTCCCTTATATTATATCACATAATTTCGATTTTGCAAATACTTTTTTCAAAAAAATGTTCATATTTTTCGCAAAATTTTAGTATTTTTTGCACTTTTGCTTGAAAATTTCACAATTTTATTATATAATATTAGGGCTAAACTATTTTTTATCGGAGTTACAAATGAAACTTGGTATTGTTGGACTGCCCAATGTGGGCAAAAGTACGCTTTTCAACGCCCTTTGCGGCGGCGGCGCAGACTCGGCTAACTACCCTTTCTGCACCATAGAACCTAACGTCGGTGTCGTTCCCGTACCCGACCCCAGACTTGATGCTCTGGCAGAAATGTACACACCCGAAAAGTACACACCCGCTGTTGTTGAGTTCTTCGACATCGCGGGACTTGTAAAGGGTGCATCCCAGGGTGAAGGTCTTGGAAACAAATTTCTTTCTCACATCCGTGAGTGCGACGCGATCCTTCACGTTGTTCGTTGCTTTGACGATGACAACATCATTCACGTTGACGGCAGAGTCAACCCCATCTCTGACGTTGAGACGATCAACTATGAGCTTATCCTTTCCGACATTGAGGTTGCGGAAAGAAGACTCGACCGCACCCGCAAGGCTATGAAGGCTGACAAGTCGCTTGCGCCCGAGGCAGCTTTCCTTGAAAGACTCATCGAACACCTCGGAAACGGTAAATCTGCGAGAGGCATCGATATGAATGACGATGAGCGCGAAATGCTCGCGGACATGCCTCTTCTCTCTGCTAAACCCATCATCTACGTTGCAAACGTTGATGAAAACAGCCTTGACGAGGATCCCGTTCAGAATCCCCACTACGCGGCTCTCAAGGAGTTCGCGGCAAGCGAGAATTCGGGAATCGTATCGATCTGCGGCGGACTTGAAGCAGAGCTTGCTGAGCTTGAAGGCGAAGAAAAGCAGATGTTCCTTGAGGACATGGGACTTGCTGAGTCGGGTCTTAACAGACTTATCCGCGCGGGCTACGATCTTCTCGGTCTTATCAGCTTCCTGACCGCGGGACCCAAGGAGGTTCGTGCATGGACTATCCGCAAGGGCACCAAGGCTCCCGGTGCAGCGGGCAAGATCCACAGCGACTTTGAACGCGGATTCATCCGTGCCGAGATCGTTGCTTTCGATGACCTTATGCGCCTTGGCAGTATGACTGCCGCCAAAGAGGCTGGTCTTGTTCGAAGCGAGGGCAAGGAATACGTCATGAAGGACGGAGACGTTACCCTCTTCAGATTTAACGTATAATAAAGAAATCGCCGAGGCGGAACGCCTCGGCGATATTTTTATTTAACCTCGATCTTACCGTCTTCGATAATGATCGTAAGCGAGTTCGCGGGGATTGTGACGGAGGAGTTGTTTTCTTCCTCGTCGATATCTCCGATGTCCTCGGGCTCGGTGGTTTCTTCCTCTACGGTGGTTTCACCCTCGGCAGTATCTTCTGCGGGGGCGGTGGTTTCACTTGATTCGGGGAGAGTTTCCTCAGTGCCGGGAACGGAAGGAGTGGTTGAAGGATCACTCGTAACGGGTGCATTAAATTCAACGTAAGAATCGGCAAAGTTCTCGCCGAAAACGCTGATCGTGTTTCCGAGAGCTTCAAACTTAACGTCAAGTCCCGCGAAATCTTCTTCAACTCGGTCGTAAACGATGTCACCCGACTTCGCCTCAATGTACATAGCGCGGGAGAAGGTGGTGGATGCGATCTCAATATAGCATTCGCTCTTGGGCGACATAATGCGGAGCTCGTCCGTGACAGTATTCTTTATCTCGATATTCGAGCTCTCTGTTGATTCGATCTGGATGGAGGAATCGGTGGTAACATTGTCGATCTCAACAACACCGTTTGCAAGGACTATCTTATAGTCACATTCGGTCTGCATATGAGAAAGAGTAATGTCACCGTCGCCGACCGTTATGTTAAAGTTAACAAGATCGGCTTCGTCTGTCAGGTAGACGTTGAGTATCTGTTCCTTTTTCTCATTACCCTCAATAAAGTCAAAGAGGTAATGGAGATAATCGCGGAAGCCGCCAAAGTTGATCTTGAAATTTTCAAGGTCGATGAGGCCCGTGATTCCCGAGTTATCCGAGATCTGGAGGGTTGCACGTCCAGCCTGAATATTATAGGAATTGTTCATAAAGTTAACAAGCTCGATCTTGCTCTCCTCTGCTCCGCCGATCACGTTTACGTTTACGTCGCTAACCTTGATGACGATCTTTTTAAGATCCTCTTCAGTAAAGGTCTGTGTTGCAACGTAGTTATCGTCTTCATCGCCGATCTGCGAGAAAAGTCCAATTCCCTGCTCGGTTGCCATCGAAGAAGCTGTTATGCAGAGAAGAAATCCGACGCATGCAAGCAATATTGAAACTATAAGAAATATTACCGAGGTAGGCTTCATAATTCTTCCACAGCTCCTTTCAATACTTGATATCCGTTTCTGATTGCTCTGAATCCGGCACGGAAGAGACGCGCGAGAAGCTTCATTATAAACGGAATGAATCTTACCGCAAAGTTATATACGAGAATGCCGATGAACATAACGGCAGCACCGACCATTACTCCAAGTCCGATCTCGAAGAGTCCGACGGGCGTATTTCCCGTGATCAGTGCGACGACACCGTATACTATTCCGACTATTGCAATTATGGCGAATACGGTTACGAATACCACCAAAACCGCGATGCACGCGATCATAGCGAGTGCAAGTACGACCCAGAATCCGAGATAGAGCACGGCTGCCGCAAGGATAAGGGCCACAGCAATCGGTATCGTTATAACGAGAAGCAAAACGTAAAGCCACTCGTTTCCGCCTTTTTTACTGTTTTCGATTTTTCTCATTCTTACCTTTTGATTGTACGGGATGTATTTTTCTATATCCTCGTTTTCTTCGTCCGATACCGAAAGCTCCAACGAGTCGTTTTTGACTTCATCTTCGTTCTTCGGTTCTTCGGGTTTGGGTTCTTCTTTTTCAGGTTGGGTGACGGGAAGTGTCGGTTCCTGAATCTTTTCGTGAGTTTCCTCAATTACGGGATTGATTTCAGCGGGCTCTTCCGTAATTTCGGGCTCCGATTCCAGAACTATCGGGATAGCAATCTGTTCAGACTCTTCTCCATCTTCGGCGCCAGCTTCCGGCTGCGCATCCGTTGGGGAATCGATTGCGGCAATAGCGGCGCTGAGCTCATCCGACACACTTTCATCGTTTTCTTCGCTTACCATAGGTACGGGCGAGATGTCGATGTCCTCGTGGTCACTGTCCGAGCTGTCCTCGAGCATAGTAAGAATACCGTCCGCCATCTCGTCAATCGAAATATCGACATCGTCCATACTCGATTCGGCAAGATACGTGCGAACGTGTGCGGTTTCCTTCTCTGCCGCGGTGGGAGTTAACCCACGTTCAATGAGGCGCGCCTGCAATAACTTCAAAAAATCATCTTTTTTCATAATATTCTCCGGATCTTTGAATGTTTTGTGGCTTTTGATAAATTTTTTCTGTTTTTGTCAAAAAACAGGTGAAAAATTCAAATATTTGTGATATAATATATGCGTGCAAGTGCTCAAAGCCATTTTTGCACATACTTATATTATATTATAGCAGATTTTAAGAGAGATTTCAAGATGCGAATGAGAAAAAAGAAGCATTCGGCAGAAAGAATTGAAGCATGTGCCGAATTTTTGCTTAAAAATCCCATAGAGTGCTTCGAAAAAGAGGAAGAGATCTTCGGCAAAAAGTGCCCGATGCTCCTCGAGATCGGTTGCGGCAAGGGTGACTTTGCCCGCGGACTGAGTAAAATGTATCCCGATCACGGTATTATCGCGCTCGAGCGCGTGCCCGACGTTGCTATGTTTGCCCTCGAAAAGGCAAAGGCAACCGCAGATGAACGCCCCGATAACCTCAGATTTATTATTGGTAATGCAGAATATCTGAACGATTGGTTTGCGCCGCACACCTTTGACTGTATCTATGCCAACTTCTCCGACCCGTGGCCGAAGAAGGGTCAGCACAAGCGCAGACTGACAGCGCCCGGATTCCTTGCGAGATATGAAAAGCTTCTCGTGCCCGGTGGTGAGCTTCACTTCAAGACCGACAACGAGGACCTCTTTGACTGGTCGATCGAGCAGTTCAAGGAATACGGACTCGAGATAATCTTCTATACCCGCGACCTGCACTCAAGTGAGCTTGCCGCGACTAACATAGTAACCGAATACGAGAAGAGATTCACCGAAATGGGTCAAAACATCTTCTCGGCTCACGTAAAGTTTCCCGTAAAGGACGCGGAGTAATGGCAGAGATCACAAACGAACCCTGCGGAGTTCTGATTATAAACAAGCCGCAAGGACCCACGTCGCATGATATTGTCAACCGCGTGCGCCGCCTTTATTCAACAAAGAAAGTCGGGCATACGGGTACTCTTGACCCGATGGCTACGGGAGTTCTCGTTGTTCTCATCGGGCGCGCAGCAAAGGCTTGCGAATATTCGCTTTCGGACAGAAAGAAATACACCGCGACACTTCGCCTTGGTGTTGAAACAGATACCGAAGACACAACGGGTAATATCCTTAAAGAATATCCCGTAAACGTGACCGAAAAGGATGTCAAGGATGTGCTTGCGTCCTTCAAAGGAAAGATCAAGCAGATTCCTCCGATGTACAGCGCGCTTAAAGTTGGCGGCAAGAAGCTTTGCGACATTGCGCGCGAAGGCGGCACAGTTGAGCGCGATGCAAGAGAGATTGAGGTATACTCGATTTCCGCAGAATACATTGCAGGAAATGACTATAAACTCGTTGTGGAATGTTCTGCGGGAACCTATATCAGGACGCTCTGCGCTGATATTGGCAAGGCTCTCGGATGCGGCGGCGCTATGGCGAGTCTTGAAAGAAGCTCTGCTTGCGGATTCGACATTGATGAAGCACACACGATCGAGGAAATCGAAGAGTTTTCGATTGAGGAAAGACTCGCGCTTCTCCGCCCCGTTGAGGAAATATTCAACGAGCTTGACGCAGTTAAGCTTCCGAACTTTTATGAGCGACTTTTCCGCTCGGGATGCGAGATCTATCTAAAAAAAGCCAAGCTCCCCGAGTTTTCCGAAGGAACAAGACTCAGAGTGCTTGACTCAAAAGGTGAATTCTTTGCGCTTGGCGAAGTTAAGAGCTACGAAAACGGCTTGGCGATCAAGTCGATCAAGCTCTTCGTCCTTTGATCATTTGTATTGCTCAATAAGCTTTCTTCTTTCAATAATTCTTTTCAGACACATCGGAAGGAACAACATAAGAAAGCTTATCAGCATTGAAAGCAAACCAACAATGATCGCGTTTTCGATAACGAAAAATATGCCGAAATAAGGCGACACAAAAAGCATTATTCCGCAACCGATCAAGTTGCCGAAGAAACCGTTCAATTCAGCTCCTGCGGCTGTAAAAACCGCCGCAAGGAAACAAAACAATACAGACAACCCAAGCCACCCTCTTGCAGCCCAAAGCAGCGGAGGGTGCTTTTTTTCGCTTGAAAACAATAAAAACAGGGCAATGGAAATCAAAAATACAACAGTTGCAACAAAATTGCCCGTGGTTATCTCTCTTGAGGCGTAGTTGATCAGCAACGTACAAATGTATACCGAAAGCATCAAAGATGCCACGATTATGCGCACCAAACGGGTTTTGGAGAAAAACGAATAATTCATATATTCCCTCAAATCATATCGGGGCTGTCAAAAACAGCCCCGATGATATTATATTTTAATTATGCAAGAGACTTCTTGTACTCTTCAACGATCTTTGCGGAGATGTTGCCGGGAACGACTGCGTAATCGGTTACGTTGAACTCGAAGGAGCCGCGGCCCTGCGACATAGCGCGGAGAGCGATGGGATAGTCAACGAGCTCGGACTTGGGAGCGGTTGCGTGAACTACGGTGTAGCCCTTCTTTGCAGCGGGATCCATACCCATGATGCTACCGCGGCGCTTGTTAAGGTCGCCCATAACGTCACCAACGAGATCCTCGGGAACGGTAATATCGAGATCACCGACAGGCTCCATAAGAACGGGAGCTGCCTGCTCGAGGCACTGCTTGTAAGCCATAATAGCAGCGGTCTTGAAGGACATTTCATC
>JAGBRZ010000090.1 GCA_017632155.1 Clostridia bacterium | reverse complement strand
GTCAATAACTTCCTCTGCAACGTCACAAACCGAACCCATAGCGACGATTACGCGCTCTGCGTCGGGTGCACCGTAGTAGTTGAAGAGCTTGTAGTCAGTACCGAGCTTTGCGTTAACCTTGTCCATGTATTCCTCAACGATTGCGGGGAATGCATCATAGTAGGGGTTGCAAGCCTCACGGTGCTGGAAGAAGATGTCGCCGTTTTCTGCGGAACCGCGGAGAACGGGGTGCTCGGGGTTGAGAGCTCTGGAACGGAATGCCTTAACGGAATCCCAGTCAACCATTTCCTTGAGGTCCTCGATCTCCCAAGCCTCGATCTTCTGGATCTCGTGAGAGGTACGGAAGCCATCGAAGAAGTTAAGAACGGGAACGCGACCCTTGAGGGAAGCAAGGTGAGCAACTGCGCCGAGGTCCATGATCTCCTGCTGGTTGGTTTCAGCAAGCATAGCATAACCGGTCTGACGGCAAGCATAGATATCGGAATGATCGCCGAAGATGTTAAGAGCGTGGGAAGCTACGCAACGAGCCGAAACGTGGATAACGCCGGGAAGGAGCTCGCCCGCGATCTTGTACATATTGGGGATCATAAGAAGAAGTCCCTGAGATGCGGTGTAAGTGGTGGTAAGAGCACCGGATGCGAGAGAACCGTGAACAGCACCTGCAGCACCAGCCTCGGACTGCATCTCGATAACGCTTACGCGTTCGCCGAAGATGTTACGAGCGGGCTTACCAAGCAAGTTCTTGTCTGTTGCGGACCAAGCGTCGGTGGTCTCCGCCATGGGCGAAGAGGGAGTGATGGGATAGATTGCGGCAACCTCGGTGAACGCGTACGAAACGTGCGCGGCAGCGGTGTTACCGTCCATGGAAATCTTTGTACGTTTGATAGCCATGTGATTTTTCCTCCGTTTTTATTTGAATTTTTATTATTTTCGCGTGACAATAAAGAGTCTTCGAATAGACCCACTATATCATATCACTTTTCGGCACAAAAGTAAAGGTTTTTTTGTAAATTCGTATTCATATTCTAAAAAAAAGTTGCATTTTCTACATATTAATGGTATAATTGTATATAATAATTTTTATGGAGGTGTCATTATGACAGAACCCAAGCAGAGAAAAGATATGAATCCCGAATTTATGTGGGATTTTTCACACATTTATGCAACCAAGGAAGACTGGGAAGCAGCTCTCGTTGATGCTGAAAAGGCAATCGAGGTTGCCGCATCCTACCGTGGCAAGCTGACCGCAAGCGCAGAGGCTCTTGCAGACGGACTTGACGCAATTTACGGCGTTGCCGAGAAATTTGAAAAGGCATACAGCTACGCATTCCTTCACAAGGAAGCCGACAACTCCGACCCCGAATATCAGGAGATGTCCGCCAGAGCTATGAGCCTTTACGTCAAGTTCAGCACAGCTATCTCCTTCTCCGAGCCCGAAATGCTTTCGGCGGGCAAGGAAACCCTTCTTTCCTATCTTGATTCTTGCGAAAGACTCAGCAAATACCGTTTCACCATTCTTGACCTCATCCGCTCCGCAGAGCACGTGCTTGACGAAAAGAGCGAGGCTCTTCTTGCGGGCATGAGCGAGGGCGCGGCCTCCCCCGGCGATGCATACGATATGCTGACCGGAGTTGATATGGAATTCCCGAACGTTATCGGCGAAAACGGCGAAGAGCTCCCCCTCACCGGCGGCAATTTTGGCGTTTACCGCGAAAGCGAGTGCCGCGCAGTCCGCGAGGATGCTTTCCAGAAGATGTTCGGCACCTACAAAAAGTTCATCAACACCATCGCGGCGACCTACGGCGGCTCGGTCAAGTTTGACTGCTTCCGTGCAAAGGCTCGCGGCTACGCATCGGCACGCGAGGCTGCCCTCTCCGCAGGAAACGTACCGCTCTCCGTTTATGACAACCTCATCGACGAGATCCACAATGCTATCCCCACGATGAAGAAGTATATCGAGCTCCGCGCACGCGCACTCGGCAAGGAGAAGGTTGATATGTTCGACCTTTACGTTCCCGTTGTTGAGGGTGTTGCAGAAACTCTGCCCTACGAAAACGCAAAAGAGCTTGTAAAGAAGGCTTGCGCGCCCCTTGGCGAGAGATACGTTGCGCTCCTTGACGAGGCATACAACAACCATTGGATCGACGTTTATGAGAACAAGGGCAAATCGACGGGCGCATTCTCCGCGGGCGTTTACGGCGTTCACCCCTACGTAATGCTCAACTACACCGACACCCTTGACGATGCCTTCACCCTCGCGCACGAGCTTGGCCACGCTATGCACTCCTATTTCTCGAGCGAGGCTCAGGATTACGTCAACCACGACTACCGCATTATGGTTGCCGAGGTTGCATCGACCGTCAACGAGGTTCTTCTCACCAAGTACCTCCTCAAGACCGAAACCGATCCCAAGAAACGCGCATATATCCTCAACCACTTCCTTGAGGGCTTCCGCGGCACCGTTCTCCGCCAGACTCTCTTTGCCGAGTTCGAGCGCGAGTCACACGCTATGTGCGAGGCGGGCAAGCCCCTGACCGCGCAGTCACTTTCCGCCGTTTACAAGGCTCTCATCTCGAAGTACTACGAGGGTGCCGAGATCAACGACATTATGCAGTATGAGTGGGCATACATCCCCCACTTCTACCGCGCGTTCTACGTTTACCAGTACTCAACCGGATTCTGCTCCGCAGTTGCCATCGCAGGCAAGATCGCGGAGGGCGGCGATCCCTCGAACTATCTCAAGTTCCTCACCACCGGCGGATCCGACTACCCGCTCGAGGAGCTCAAGATCGCAGGCGTAGACCTGACCAAGCCCGAAACCGTCCGCGACGCAATGAAGATCTTCGACGAGACCGTTGATGAGCTTGCGAAGCTGATCTGACAATAAAAATCCTCGCCTTCGGGCGAGGATTTTTAACCTTCAAGAGGCAATTTCTATTGCAGTCGGGCGCGCAATATGGTATAATATGACTGTAAAGCTTTGAAAGGTTTTTGAATATGAGCAAAAGAATATTGTTTTTTGTGATCGTAATTCTGCTTTTTGGGCTGTGCTCATGTGCGAAAGACGAGGTTGAGGCGGTCTGCACGACCGATACTGCAGCCGCAACCGAAACTGACGCAGTTACAGAGCCCGATATTCAGGCATATTACGTAAATATAAATGATTTTGACCTCGGCGACGGCTGGAACAATGCTCTCGACCGCGCCTTTGCCGCATCCGATACCGTTTATTTTCCGAAGGGCACATACCGACTTGACGCCGTTTATCTGACCGACGGGCAGACCATTTTCGGTGACGGCGACGAAACCGTGATCGAACAAATATCCGACAAGCTTTTCTGGATCGATGGCAAGGTGAGCGCGAGCAGCGACATTGCAGCCGATATGAAGGATTTTTCAAACGAGATCACAACGCTCAAACCCCTGAACGCCAACCCCGGTGACCTGATATATTTACTGAGCCAACGCAACACAAACATCCTTGAGGATTGCGGCTACGAATGGTGCCAGGGGCGAAGCTACACAAGCGGTCACACCTCGTTTTTCTCCGAGTTCCTGACCGTCCGCGAAGCGACGGAAAACAAGATCGTCACCGTGGAAAACACGATATTCCCCTTTTATTACAAGGATGACACGCGCGAATCCGACCCGAAAAAGCCCACCTCTGCCGTCAGCGACTGGCCTTACAGGAGAAAAGCGACGACCGTTTATCTCATCGACCCCGCAGAAAACGTGACAGTGCGGGATATTTCGATCACAAACGCACACGGAAGAGTCATCGTCACGCATTGGTCAGATAATCTGCTCATTTCCAACGTAAATATTTCGACCGAAAAGGGCGCGGCGCCCGAAAAGAAGATGAAATTTGTCGACATCTTCTACTCCCGCGGCGCGCGCATCGAAAACTGCAATTTCGTCTTTTCAACTCTGCCCGACGATATTGAAACCTACACCACCTTCAGCGAATACGCGAACTACGCTCCGCTTTACATTTACGCGGGCTATAAATGCGGCTTCGAGGGCTGCTCGATCAATTTCTCGACCCGAGGCTTCAACATCGGCAAATGCGACAAGAGGGGCATATCCTACGGCTGTTACGTCAAGAATTGCATCTCTGAAAACGCGCGGTGGGCAGGTATTGTCGTGAATTCGGGATCATATGACAGCGAGATCATCGGGAACAAGATCACGGGCTGCGCCCACGGGATTATGCAGGGCGGAAGAAAAAGTCTGATTGCCGAAAACGAGATCCACGGTGGCAAGGGCAGGGAGCTTTCCTATTATTACGTAAAACCAAACGAGGGCGGAACGAGCGGAATTATGCTTTTCGAGGGATACGCCGTCGATGCGATCGTCAAAAACAATCGCATATCCGAGGTTTGCACCGGCATTCTTATCCGCGATGGTTACGAGGACACCAACATCTTCGAAATAGGTCCGATCACACTTATCAACAATCATATCGCCAATGTCATCACGGGTGTGATGACTCACAAAAACTCGCACAACAAGGAAACGACGAAATTCGGACTCACCATCCGCGAAAACGAGATCATCGGCGGCGCAAATAACGAAAAATTCTCCGCATTCACCGCATTTCTATTCAGTGGAAGCGTGTCCGACATACTGATAGAAGATAATTCGGTTCAAGGCTTCCCGAGGATTTCAAACATCCGATCCAATCCGAGCAAAAACATTTCGGTCAGCCTGCCTTAACTTTGTTATGAAAAAACCAGCCGATCCGCTGTAAAGCCAGCGGATCGGCTGATTGTTTTATTCTTCGCCACTCTCGGGGGCGGCAGCATTGGATTTCTTATGCTCTGCGCGGTACCAATAGGCGACCATGGTCAAGCACACTATGATCGACACAATAGTTTCGGGTTTTATAAACATATCTTTTTCTGTAAATCTCCAAAACTCAACGTAAAGAGAAGGGTCTATTGCACATAAAATCCATTCAGCTGTTAAAAACATTCGCCAAGCTATCAGCGCAAACGGCGCGGCAAATCCGCACGCTGCGAAGATATGGTTGATATGCTTCGGCAAAATTCCCGTCCAAAATTTGTCGTAACGCTCGTATGCCAAAAACGAGAAGTATTCGGTAAATTTTGTTTTCTTGGTGTAAACGGTTTTGTAGACAAAAAGGCTGTAATAAAACCACCCAAAGACAAGTGCGATTCTGAACAATATTGGTACTGTTTCCCCGATCCACACGTTTCCGATAAGCTCGGAAAACCAAGTTCCCGCGACATGTGAAAGATCGGGTGAGACGATGTACGCCAATATCATATTTGATACTACAAGAACGATCTTTGTTATCAACAAGATAAAAAACAGCCGTTTTTTCATGATTTTACCAATCCTTTCGGAGCCACATCAAACTCAAAAAACTGATGATTGAACTATTTTTTATCATTATATCATAAAGGACTGTTGTTTTCAAGAGTGAATGAGCAAAAACCTCCCCTAGGGGAGGTTTTACTCATTCCAAACAGCCTGCGAGGCGCAGTCTGTTTGGAGCGCAGGGGGTGTTTCGACCTCTGCGGAGGTCGACTTAAGGCGCTGCCTTAAGAATTCGCAAACTTTGAAAAGTTTGATCAAACTTTCCCGCTGGTTTTAATAAAATCAAATACCTATCAAACTTTCCGCAAAGCGGAAACATTAATTCGGCGCAGTCGATCTTAACTTGCGCGAAGCGTGATCAAAACCCATCCTTCTTTCCCATCAGCCTTCGCCAAAGTGTATGCGCTATTCCCGCGGGCAGGGCGGAGAGTGCCATTGAGAGCGAAAACCACAGCTCTTCCACGGTCAACGGGACTGTTCGCAGTATCGAGCCGCCAACGTAGGTAAAAATCAGTTGCACGGTGGCAACCGAGCAGATTATCAGCACGAATGCCGCGTTTTTGCCGAGTCCCGAGAAGATATTGAGCCTATCGCTCCTCGAATTGAAGCAATTAAAGAGTCCAAGAAAAACGAAAAAGGCGAAAAATCCCGTCAGAAAGCGCACGTCGCCCGCGCTTTCGGCAAAATGCGCCGCAACTCGCTCCGATTTGAGAAAAAACAGCGAAAGAGCGAGGCTGAAAAGCCCCAAAAACGAGATCCTGCTTTTCATATAGGGTGACAAGATCTCCTCGTCGCGGCGTTTCGGCTTTTCCTTCATAATTCTCTCCTCTGCCGCCTCGCCCGCAAACGCGAGACCGCCGAGGGTGTCCATTATGATGTTCAGCCACAGCATCTGCACCACCGTCACGGGGCGGTCGATGCCGATAAAGGGGCCCGCCATCGAAATTCCGACCGCCGAAAGATTGACCGTGAGCTGCAGGCAGATGAATTTTTTGATGCTTTTGAAGATATTTCTGCCATAAAGCACCGCGTTTGCGATGCCGTCGAGGTCATTTGAGAGAATGACGATGTCGCCCGCGTCCTTTGCCACGGCATTTCCGCTTCCCATAGCAAATCCGATGTCGGCGGCGCGAAGGGCGGGAGCATCGTTGATCCCGTCACCCGTCATACCCGTCACTCTTCCCGCGCTTTGCGCAATTCGAACGAGTCGGCTCTTATCACTCGGAAGAGCGCGCGCAACTGCGCCGAGGCGGGGCAAAATCGCGCGCACTTCCCCGTCGCTCATTCGCGAGAGCTCGGCGGAGTCGATGACGGTATCGCAGTCACCCGAAAGGATACCGCACGCCTTTGCGATAGCCGCGGCGGTCTCGCGCGAGTCCCCCGTGACCATAACGACCCCAATTCCCGCGCCGCGAAGCCTTCGCAGAGCCGCGGGTGCGCTTTTTCGAGCCCTATCGCGCAAAAGAACGCCGCATATCGGCACAATTCCATCGGGAATCGTGCCGTTTTCGGGGAGGAATTTCCCCGGTTTTACCGCCACAAGGAGCCCGCGTGCACCGTTTTGGCACTCGGATGCCATTTTTTGGCGCAAAGTGTAGTTATTTCCCACCAAGTGGGGAAAAATGTAGTCGGGCGCACCCTTGAAGAGCGTCAACACCTCGCCGTCCGCTTCGATCTCCACCGCCGAAAACTTCCGCACGCTGTCAAAGGGGAGTTTTTTGATGATCTCATACCCTCCCGCAAGCCTTTTCAGCTCTTTGGGTGAGCGGATCAGCGCGCGGTCGGTGGGGTTGCCGCCGATGGGCACCTCTCTGCTCTCCGAAATTCCAAGCTCGGCAGACGTGTTGCACAGCGCGCAGAGGGCAAAAAGGCGCGCAAGGTCGGGATATTTGCGCGAAAACTCGGAAACCGATCCGCAGATCTCGCCGTTTGGCGCGATGATTCCGTCGAGCGACATATTCCCCTCGGTCAGTGTGCCCGTTTTGTCGGTGAAAAGCAGATCCATACTGCCCGCCGCCTCGATTCCGACGGCTTTTTTGACCAAAACTCCGTCGCGCGCCATCCTTCGCACGTTTGAGGAGAGCACGACCGCGATCATCATCGGAAGTCCCTCGGGCACGGCGACAACAACAACTGTCAGCGCGAGTGTAAAAGCCTCGAAAAGCCGCGCGAAAAGATACGAGGTGTCGCGCAATTTGCCGAGTATTATCTCGCCCGAAAAGGAGCTATCGAGCAAAAAGACGTTGAAAAGGTAGGCAAGTGCGACCAAAACGGCGCCAATATAGCCGAGGACGCTTATCTGTCCCGCCAACTTTCGAAGGCGGACTCGGAGCGGGCTTTCGCGCACCTCCGCTTGCACCTCGCGCGAGATCGAGCCGAGCAGAGTCGCCCCGCCTACCGCCATGACGCGCATTTCCCCCTCTCCCGAAAGCACTCTTGCACCGCGGAGGAGCGAGGAAGGTGCTGAGGGTGAGAGATCGCCGTCGCCACTCGGAAGCTTTTCCACTTCCCTGCTCTCGCCCGTCATCGAGCTCATATCAAGCCCGAGTCTGCCCGAAATTATCACCCCGTCCGCGGGGATCTCGTCACCCGCGGAAAGCAAGACGATATCGCCGACGCAGACCTCGGAAAATGAGATCAGCGACACACCCTCGCGCCGTCTGACACGGCATTTGCCCTCGCCGCTCTCACGCTCGAGCCTTGCATAAGCCTTTTCGCTTCCCCGCTCGGAAATTGTGGAAAGCAGAGCCGCCAACAGCACAGAAATTCCGATCCCGACGGTTTCCCAGACGTCGGACGACTTAAAAAGGAAGATCAGATTGATAAAAAACGCGCCGAGGAGGATCTTTATGACCGGGTCGGCGAGATTTGACAAAAACGCGCGAAAAAACGAGCGTCCCTTTGCTCTCGGGAGCACGTTTTCGCCGTATTTCGCCCGCGCCGCGGCAACCTCCCGCTCGTCAAGACCCTGTGCGCGCTCGTTTTTCTCTTTTATTTCAAGTGTTTGCATACTTCGCCTCAATATTGTTTGATAAAAAATTTTATTCATCGGGCGTTGACTCTATACTCAAAACATGGTAGAATAATCATAGATATACTGCACAAATTCCAACCTTTCTTTTTGTGCAAGATAACAAAATAAAATTAATTTTAAAAAAACGCGTGACTTTTTGGAATTTTTTCCGTCAGGTAGAGTGAAAAGAATAATCCGAACTAGCCCGAGAGCCTTACTTTTGGTGCTTTTCGGATTGTCGTCCTTGCAAGGTTGAAAGTGAAAGGGGGTAAAAGCATGACAGACGAAAAAATACTCGAATTATTGTTCGAACGTGACGAGCGTGCTCTTTCGGAGATCGAATCAAAATACAAGGGCTTGCTGAGATATATTGCAGGGAACTTCCTCTCCGCGCGCGAGGATGTGGAAGAGTGCATAAACGACGTTCTGCTAAATCTCTGGAATACTATTCCTCCCGAACGACCTGACGATCTGCGCGCCTACGTTTCTGCTGCAGTTCGCAACTGCGCTATCGACAAGCTCCGCTCGAACAAGGCGGAAAAACGCGGCGGTGGCTTTCACACGGTCAGCGACGAATTCCTTTCGATGCTTGATGACGGTACCGATCTTGCAAACGAATTCGAGGCTCGCCGTGCGGGTGAGATCATCAACGCCTTTCTTGCGGGACAGAGCGAAGAAAGCAGAGATATCTTCGTGATGCGCCACTATCTCGGCATAAGCCATGCGGAGATAGCCGACGTCTTCGGCTGCTCGGAGGGAAAGGTGAAAATGTCACTTTTACGTTCAAAGAAAAAACTTGCAGAAAAATTAAGAAAGGAAGGTATTATCGTATGAATTACACCAATAAACAAGAAGAGCTTCTCCGTTCTCTCGATTACGTTGATCCCGATATGATATCGGGCGCGGTAAGAAGAATTGACGAAAAGAAAAGCCGCGTAGCGGTAACTAAAAAGAAAACAAATATCTTTTTGAAGCTCGCGCCCGCCATTGCTGCGTGCCTGGTGCTTCTGGCTATCGCAATACCCACAGCTACCCTTATAACCGAATATCAAGAATATACCCCACCCCTCTTTGGTGCCGACGTAAGCGGGGCAGAGGTCGAAGCTCCGCCCGAATACGACGGCAGCCGAGGACTTGTTTACGAGATAAACGAAACAGGAACCGAAGCATTCTGCGTCGGTTGGGGCACCTGCACCGACGAGGTCGTATATATCGCCTCGCACTATAACGGTCTGCCGGTAACGAGTGTTTATAACAAAGCGTATAATGAGGCATCATATATTCCCGCAGATCATAGTTATAACAACAAATACGTCAAAAATCTGGTGATTTCGGATACCGTTGTGTACGTGAGTTCGGAATTCATCCGCCACTGTAAGAACATTGAAAGCGTTTTCTTGGGAGCTTCGGTTGAGCGGATCAGTGCTATGTTTTTTAACAGCCATTACGGTGAAAAATTTGCAACGATAGAGGTTTCCCCCGATAATCCAAATTATTCGAGCAAAGGAAACTGCCTTGTCGATCTTCGAACGAAGGAGCTTGTTATCGCGACACCAACAACCGTTATTCCCGATGACGGTAGCGTTGTAATAATCGGTGACCGCGCATTTTCATCGGCAAGGTACGAACTTACCTCGATAGTAATTCCCGAAGGTGTCAAGATCATCTCAAACGCAGCTTTTTCCGGATGCATGAAGCTTGAAAGCATATCTCTGCCCGACAGCCTTGAGTTTATTGAGTCAAACGCTTTCCAGACCTGCTATGCGCTCAAGACCATCGAGCTTGGCAGAAATCTCAGATCAGTCAATCAAATCGCATTTAATAACTATAAACCGCCGACCTTGTATTACAAGGGCACAGTTGCTGAGTGGAATGAAATTGCCAAAACGCAGAACAGCAACATATCCAAACCCGTCACCGTTATATGCACAGACGGTGAAACTCTTTCGACATCGGGCAATCAGGAGGATCTTTGGTGGCAAAGGTTACCGGAATACGCTGAATTATATGAGATTTACAAGGAGATTCATTTCTCTAAGAAATATGTAAAATACACCCCATACACATCCCCGGGAGAAAGGCACATCGAGATTGGAACCTCCCCGAATCAATAGTCCCCCGCCCCGCCGCAAAAGCGGCGGGGCATTCGTTTTGTTACACAAAAATCTTGACTTTTCCCCCATTTTGTGATATATTATATAAGGAATATTATTTTTATAAGGAAGAAAAATTATGATACTTACTTCTCCCGATCAGATCAACATAGAAAAGCTGAAGGTCATCGCTTTTGACCTTGACGGCACGCTGACTCAGCACCGAACGCCTCTTGATGAACAGAACCGCGCGGTTCTTGACAAGCTTTCGGCGAAATACCGCATTCTGATGGTCGGCGCGGGTATGTGTGCGCGCATTTTTAACCAGATGGGCGGCTATCCCGTTGACATTCTCGGAAATTACGGTCTTCAGTATGCAAAATACAACAAGGAAACAAAGTCGATCGACATCATCCGCGACACCGTTGTTCCCTGCGACCGCGAGCGCGCGGAAAAGAACGTGCAGCTACTCCGCGATGAGTTCGGCTTCACCGAATTTGCGGGCGAGGGCGTTGAGTTCCACGCTTCGGGCGCGATCACCTTCCCCATCCTCGGCAAATCTGCGAAGATCGAGGACAAGCTCGCCTTCGACCCCGACCGCGCAAAGCGCCGTCCCGTTTATCCCCGCGTAAAAGAACTTTTCCCCGAGTACACCGTTTTCATCGGCGGCTCGTCCTCCTTTGATATGGTTCCCGCGCCGAACGATAAGTTCTACGCGCTTTCAAAGCTCTGCGCCGAGGAAGGCTACTCGCACGACGAGGTCCTTTACGTCGGCGACGACTACCGCGAGGGCGGCAACGATCACGCCGTTGCGGTATCCGACATTGCTTTCGTCACTGTTGACGATTACACAAAGCTCGCAGACAGACTTGCATTTCTGCTTTAATACATAAATAGGAAGAAAATATGAAACTCAAAACACGGGTTGCCGTTGTCGGAGGCGGTCACGCGGGCGTTGAAGCCGCGCTTGCATCCGCACGACTCGGCATTGAAACCACCCTCTTTTCGCTCTCGCTCGATTCGCTCGGCAATATGCCTTGCAATCCCTCCATCGGCGGCACGGCGAAGGGACATCTCGTTTACGAAATCGACGCCCTCGGCGGTGAGATGGGTCGCGCGGCAGACAAGGTCACGCTTCAGTCGCGCACACTGAATCTCGGCAAGGGTGCGGCGGTGCACTCAAAGCGAATACAAGCCGATCGACGCAAATATCAGGAGGTCATCAAGCATACGCTTGAGCTGACCCCGAATCTGCGTCTGCTTCAGGCTGAAATCACGGATATTATCACCGAAGATGTTGACGGCAAGCGCCGGGTAGTCGGTGTTCGCACCTCTTACGGTGAGGAATACGAGTGCGAAAAGGTCATTCTCGCAACGGGAACCTATCTTGACAGCAAGATTTTCGTTGGCGACCGCGCGATTCCCGCAGGTCCCGATGGGCTCATCCCCGCTTGCGCGCTGACAAAATCGCTCGCTGATGCGGGACTTTCGATCAGACGCTTCAAAACCGGCACGCCTCCAAGAATACTCCGTTCTTCCGTTGACTTCTCGCAGCTCGAGGAACAGGAAGGTGAAGAAGAGATCATCCCATTCTCCGCTGATACTGACGAATGTTCGATGAACGCTCTCTCACAGATCCCTTGCCACATCGTTTACACAAATCTTGACACTCACGCCGTCATAATGGAAAATATTGGCAGGTCTGCGATGTATTCCGGAATGATCAGCGGTGTTGGACCCCGTTATTGCCCCTCGATTGAGGACAAGATCATGCGTTTTGCGGACAAGGACCGCCATCAGCTCTTCCTCGAGCCGATGGGCGAGAACAACGAGGAGCTTTATTTGCAAGGATTCTCCACTTCCCTCCCCCCCGACGTTCAGGACAAGATGCTCCGCACTCTACCCGGGTTCAAGGATGCCGTGATCACGCGCTACGCCTACGCGATCGAATACGATTGCGCCGATCCGACCGATCTTTATCCCACTCTTGAGCACAAGCGCGTTTCCGGTCTTTACGGTGCGGGGCAGTTCAACGGTACATCCGGCTATGAAGAGGCTGCCGCGCAAGGTCTTGTGGCGGGAATCAACGCCGCGCTTGCTATAAAAGGCGAAGAACCCTTAATTCTCCGTCGCTTTGACGGCTATATTGGCACTCTTATCGACGATCTTGTCACAAAAGGAACCAACGAGCCTTACAGAATGATGACATCGCGCTCGGAATACCGACTTCTTCATCGTCAGGACAATTCTGATGCGCGTCTTACTCCCCTTGGAAGACGTGTCGGGCTGATTGACGACGACAGATACGCTCGATTCTTGGCCCGTCAGGAGATGATCGAAGCGGAAAAGGCTCGAATAGAACAAGTGTTCGCTCGTCCCGCTGATGCCGCTTCCCTTCCCGAAGGCGTTTTGATACCTGCTCACGGTGCATCGGTGGCAGATCTGCTCCGAAGACCCGAGATTCTTTACGATGATACCGCTTGTATAGACAAAAATCGTCCGCCTCTTCCCCGCTCTGTCATCAGAACCGTTCAATATGACGTTAAATACGCAGGTTACCTCCGCCGACAGACTGCTGAGATCAACCGCCAAGCAAGACTTGAAGAATTCCGTCTTCCCGAAGATATTGATTACAAGGAGATTGGCGGGCTTCGCATTGAGGCAGTTCAAAAGCTTTCAAAGATCCGACCCGTTACCCTCGGACAAGCATCACGAATCAGCGGCGTCTCTCCTGCAGATATTTCTGTCCTTCTTATCCGACTTGGACTTAAATGAGGTGATTTTATGACAAATACCGAATATTCCGCATATCTTGCCTCTGTCTTATCCGAAAATGGGCTTGAAAGCTTAGCAACCGACGAAATATGCTCAAAACTCGCGGCTTTTTGCGATTATTTGCTTGAGCAGAATGAATTATTCAACCTTACTGCAATCAAAACCCACGAGGGAGCTGCTTTACTTCACTTCGCAGACAGTTTGACTCTTTCGGAATACCTTCCCGAAGGTGCAAAGATACTTGATGTTGGCTCAGGTGCAGGTTTCCCAGCTATTCCGATCGCCATAGCACGCCCCGATATTCAAGTAACCGCTCTTGACTCCACATTGAAACGCGTAAACTTTATCAATTCTGCCGCAAAGATGCTCGGACTTGACAATCTGACCGCAGTTTGCCACAGAGCCGAGGATGTTACGGGTTCAGAGTTCAAGGAAACCTTTGATATTGTAACCGCACGTGCAGTTGCGGCTTATCCAATACTTCTCGAGCTATGTTTGCCCGCCGTTAAAGTTGGCGGTAAGTTTGTTGCGATGAAATCCAAAGATGTTTCACGTGAAACAAACGGAATTGAGAGAGTTTCAAAGCTCTTATCAATATCGACTCCTAAATTCAACTATTCCGAAATACATCACTCTGAAGAAGTATTTGAGAGATGTATAGTTGAGGTAGCAAAGAACGGACCGACTCCGCCCAAGTACCCACGCGCTTACGCACAGATAAAAAAGAAACCGATATTTTAATAATTGCGCCGATGTTTCACGTGAAACATCGGCGTTTTACATTCCAAGCGCGTTTCACGTGAAACAATTTGTAAATTTTATGTAATTCACAATATGTTATTGATTTGCAACAAGAATAATGGTATAATAATAGTGTATAAATATCATCACGGAGGTGACAGACGTGGGAAAGATAATTTCATTTGCAAATCAGAAGGGCGGAGTCGGAAAGACGACCTCCGCAGTAAATATAGCCGCATCCCTCGGACTTTTTGACAAAAAAGTGCTTATGGTAGACCTTGACCCTCAGGGAAACACCACAAGCGGAGTAGGTGTGCAGAAAAAAGGACTCAAAACCACAATTAGAGAGATTTTGCTTTCTCCGGAGATCGGAGGAGGGAAGAGCCCTTATGAAGTGGCAAAACAAGCCATAATCAAGACAGATTTTAAGAATCTGCACGTAATTCCGTCTACAATCTCGCTTGCTGGCGCTGAATTTGATCTGTTTTCTATCGAAAACAGCGAATATATCCTCAAAGAGGCACTCACGCCCCTGAAAGAGGAGTACGATTACATAATTGTGGACTGCCCGCCTTCGCTCGGAATGCTTACTGTTAACGCTTTGGCAGCGAGCGACGGAATCATAATCCCGATGCAGTGCGAATTTTACGCCCTTGAGGGACTTTCGCAGCTTGTTATCACAATTTCGCGCATTAAACAGAAATACAACAAGGATCTGACCATCACGGGAATCCTTTTGACAATGTATAACGGCAGATTGCTTCTTACATCCCAAGTTGTGGCAGATCTCAAGAAGCATTACTACGAAAAGCTCTTTTCAACCGCCATTTCGCGCGGTGTAAGACTTTGTGAGGCTCCTTCCTACGGAATGCCCGTCTATTATCACGACCCGAACGCGAAGGGAAGCCGCGAATACATAGACGTTGCAAAAGAACTAATCGAACGTATTTGACATTATTTGGCATTAGAGGTATAATATGGCACGTTTAAAGAATTCCGGACTTGGACGCGACTTCAACTCGCTCTTCGAGGACAATTTCATAGACACAAAAAAGAACCCCGCGCAGATGATCCGCATCAGCGACATCGAGCCAAATCCCGATCAGCCGCGTAAGACATTTGATGAGGCAGAGCTTTCCTCGCTTTCGGCTTCTATTGCCGAATACGGTCTGCTCCAGCCGATTCTTGTCGCAGAAAGCGGAATTTTGGCGGGAACTTATCGCATAATCGCCGGTGAACGCCGTTGGCGTGCATCAATGATGGCGGGTCTTGATGAAATTCCTTGCGTAATTTTTGACGGCGACGAGCTCGCGGCGGCACAGGTTGCGCTTGTAGAGAACATTCAGCGAAGCGACCTCAACCCGATTGAAGAAGCAATGGGTTATCGCACGCTGATCGACAGATACGGCATGACTCAGGAGAATCTTTCGCTCAAAATGGGCAAGTCACGCCCCGCGATCGCAAATGCTATGCGTCTGCTTGATCTCCCAGAAGCAGTGCTTCCGCTCGTTGCAGAAGGCAAGCTCAGCGCAGGTCACGCGCGCACACTGCTCGGTCTGAATGATGCATCCCTCATTCCCGAGCTCGCAGAGCGCGTTATCGCCGAAGGTCTTTCTGTCCGCGCGCTTGAAGCAGAGGTTAAAAAATACAACAAACCCGTCACAGTATCAACAAAACCTGCAAAGCCCATCGACGAGCAGACTGCTGTTTATATGGAGCAGCTCGAGCGCCGCGCCGTCGAGCTTTCGGGCAGAAGAATCAAGATCAAGGACGCGGGCGCGGGGAAGAGAAGGATAGAGATCGATTTTGATGATTCCGATGATCTTTCCGAGCTTCTTCTCACAATCTGCGGTCCCGACATCTTCAACTTATAATAGGAAAGAATTATGATTAGAATTCCATTTGTTTTGACCGAAGAGGATACTTGGTTCAAGATTCTGAACGACATTTTCTCTCTCGAGATGGGTCAGTACGAGAATCTTGGCTTCGGTGACTTCGCCTTCAACAATCTTCGCGGCATCATTTTCGGAATGGTGCTTGGCATCATTTTTGCCTCCTACCTTGTCATTTTCAACAGACGCGTGCACGGTGACTTCATCCGCTCGCTTATAAACGAGGATTGTTCTACGCCCGAAAAGGCAAAAACTCTTGCAGAGATCGGATATCTTAAGAATTCCGCTGTCAGAAGCGCGCTTCGTTCGGGTAACACGTACCGCGGAATCGTGCGCTGTGTTGAGGCAGAGGAGTATTATACTGCCCGTGAGCAGGCGCGCGGAGAGTATGAGGCGCGTGTTGCCGCTTCGGGAGAAAAGGCACCCGCATTCTCATCTCCGGAATATCACCACGATTTCACGCAGAGCCGCTTCTACATTCCCGAAGATATACATTTCACAGCAACAAGACGCTTTGAAAAGAAGGGAACAGGAATCTTCACCGCCGTTACCATCACGGTGGTTTCGATAGTTTTGTTCTGGGCAGTGCTCAAATTCCTGCCCGACATTCTGCAGTATATCAACAATTTCGTGGGCATAATTAACCAATAAGAGGTAAACTGATGGCATTTAAGATTAAAAGATACCATGATACAAAATACCTGAAGATCTTTGCCATGATCGTAGCCGCCGCGCTGATCGTGTTTCTGATCGGGCTTGGCATTTCAAGACTTGCGGGCACGCAGAACACAACAGTCATCCTACCGAGCGGAGAGGAAGTCAAGTTTGCGGGAATGTTCGACAAGGACGGAAATCCCGTTTCGGGCACGCTTTATTACGCAAACGGCATTTCCGCAGAGATCGACGTTACGAAAGGCACGGTGACCTATTCGGACGGCACGGTTTACGAGGGCGCACTCGACGCCGATTACCGCCGCACGGGCAAAGGCAAGATCACCTGGAAGACCGGTGACGTTTACGAGGGTGATTTCGTTGCCGACAAGCTGACGGGCTACGGCGTTTACAAATTCGCAAGCGGCGACGTCTACGAGGGCGAGCTTCTTGGCGGCGACAAGCACGGCGAGGGCAAGTATACCTCGGTGGACGGCACGGTCTACGAAGGCAGCTTCAAGAAGAACCGCTTCCACGGCAAGGGCAAGCTCACCTCCCCGGACGGAGCAGTTTATGAGGGCGACTTCATCAGCGGAGTTAAATCGGGATACGGAACCTACAAATACGCCGAAGGTGACTATTATGAGGGTCAGTTCAAGGGTGACCTCCGCCACGGCGACGGAAAATACGTCTGGGCGAACGGCGAGACCTATACCGGTCAGTTCGCAAACGGCAACATGAACGGCTACGGCACGTATACCTGGCCGACCGGAAGGGCTTCCTATACCGGCTATTTCAAGGACGGCAAGATCGTTGTGGTTGAGCCGTGAGGGGAATAGTGGTCAGTGGTTAGTGGACAGTGAACAGAAAGACGCGGGCAAATAATTTTGTTCAGTACGTCTGAAACACTGTTTACTGCAGAACTGAAATAAGCAAAAGAAATCGGATATTTTGAAGTAATCTTCTTAATATCCGATTTCTTTTTATTGAATTATTTGCCGGTACAATGGAATGCAAAAATCAAAACTAAATTATCTTCGCATCTTTCTGTCCACTGTCCACTAACCACTGTTCACTCTTATCTGTCCACTGTCCACTAACCACTGTCCACTCTTATCTGACCACTGTTCACTATCCACTAATATTCTCACAAACTCCCAAAAATATCGGCAGTCCCGTCTGTGTGTCGATGATGGCGTAGACGAAGGGGCGGTCGAGGACTACGTTTTTTACTCCGGTAGACGGGGACATTCCCGTAGCTTTGACTGTAACCGAGGTCACCGCGGCGGCTTTTGTGCCCTTGTTGTCAAGTTCAATGTGCGTTTTGTGAAGCACATCGGAGATATGAAGAGTGCCGTTTGCGGATTCACCTATGCCGGAAAGATCGGCTGTGAAGGGGTCAAAAGCATCTTTTATGCCCATTTTCCCGAGAACGCTTGCCATACTAAGGCTGCAATCAAAGGAAAAATGAGGAATAACGGTGTTGACTTCGTATTTATCGCCAAAATCCTTTTCGCAGATCTTGAGAAATTCCTTGCCGGAAAGCGAGGCTACGTAATCGTTGATGTCAATACCTTCGTCGGGCAGAAGCGCGAGGAAGGCATAGTCGCCGCCTGCGTAATTTTTGATAAATCCGATCTCATCATTGCCCTCAAGATAGCGGCTACCCGAGGTACGCATAAAGGTCGCGGCCTTTTTGCCGTCGGTGCCGTTGAAATAGTCCTCGTAACAGTTATTTTCTGTTTCCCATTTTGCGTCAAAGGCAATGGCGTTGAGAAGAACCATAATCGTCCGTCCGTCAAGCGATCCCTCGTCGATGATCTTGTCGATCATATCAAAGGTTTCCTTTTTGACCCAGGAATTGATCTCGTCGGCTGTTGCGGGGTTGGTCATATCGGCAGCGACGATGTCGGCATCAAAGGTGTTCTCGATGCGGGAGATGAAGTGGCGATTGACCGAGAATGTGGGGGAGCTTGTGAACCAAACGGCGTTGGCGAGGTTGAATTTTGCTTTTTCGGTCGAGCTGAGCGAGGATGTATAGTTAAAAAGCTGGGCGTTGAGGTCGCCAATACCCATTTTGTCGCCAAGAACCTCTTCAAACTGCTTGAGCGTTTCGCCCTGCGCACCGTTTGCCGTCATTGAGAGCGCGAGCATCACGGAAAGGGGAGAAACGAGCAGGGAATTGCCCTCGTAGTCGGCTTTATTGCTCTCTTTGAGGAGCTCAAAGGCGAAATTTGCGGCGGCATTTCTGAATTCGTCGCTGACCTTGCCCGCTATGCGGGTGGATTTGAACTTGGACGAGGTAAGCTGCTTGACAGCCGCGCCGTCCATTGCGAAATAGTCGCGCTCGATGATGGGATCACCGCTGCCGTCACGCAACATAAATGACACGGGGATCGCCGCGATCAGAATGGCAAAGCAGGCGGCAATGGCGGCAATGCGGATGAGCCGCGCTTTTTTATTGCTCTTTTCTTTTTCCAAATTTCTTTCAAATTTGGCATAGCGGTTGAGGGTGGCATCACTCACCGTGCCCATTGCTTTCATAAAATTCTTTTTACTCATAAATCAATTCCTCCGTCTGTAAGCTTCTCTCTGAGCTCGTTTTTCATAGCGGCGAGCTCCTTGTTGACCGTTGATGTGCTGACCCCGAGCCTGCGAGCGATGTCAGAAAGCGGCATAGCATAGTAAAATCGGCTCATAAATATGTAAAGTGAGCGGTCGGGCAGGCTTTTGAGATAGGAATTGATGATCTTTCCTATTCTAGCCGCCTCAATTTCGTCATCAAGGTTGTAATTTCCGATGACGTTGTCGAAATCTTCAAGCGGATCGCAAGCATCGGCGGGGACTCGCTTTTGGCGGTGATCCTCGTCGTAGCGGTCAACGGCATTGTTTCTGATGATCTTCGAAAGGTAGGTGCGAAGATTTCGCGGGCGGACGGGCGGAAAGGAATTCCACGCCTTGAGGTAGGTGTCGTTCAGGCACTCCTCGCAGTCGCCCTCATCGCGCAGAATATTAAACGCAATGGTGTAAAGATATTTACCGTACTTTTTGTCGGTCTCCTTGATCGCATCTTCCGAGCGACTGAAATAAAGATCAAGTATCTCTTCGTCGGTCAGAATAATTTCTTTCCTCATATCGCACCTCCTTCGGAGTTTGTAAGAGCTCTTCACTTATAAAGACGGCATTTTTGCGGAAATGTGTAATTTTTTGCACAGCAAAAAATTAGTGGACAGTGGTTAGTGGACAGTGGATAGAAAAATGCGAGTTTATAACTCTGTTTATCGGGACTAAGCCTTGTTCGGCAAAAATCTTTGCGGAATTAACCGTTTCTTGTCCCAATTAAATTATCATTCGCGTCTTTCTGTTAACTGTACACTGCCCACTGCCCACTCTTCTCACGATCCCTTTTTCCTGCTTCCGATCGCCTCGGCGTAGGCTGCGGCGGCGGATTCGGTTTTGTTGGGGGCGTATTTGTAATAGACGCGGTTCTTCAGATCGTCGGGGAGGTATTGCTGGTGCGTGTAGTGGTTTGGGTAGTCGTGGGGATAGACGTAGCCCTCAAAAAGCGGGGACTGGATGTGCTTTGGCGGAATTTTGCCGCGTCCCGCTTCGATGTCCTCGTTTGCCGCGGCGGCGGCAAGGTAGGCGGAATTCGATTTCGGCGCGGTTGCAAGCATAACGGCGGCGTTCGAGAGCGGGATTCTCGCCTCGGGCATACCAAGCTCGCGCGCCGATTCGCAACAAGCTCGCGTGATAACGGGCGCCATCGGGTAGGCGAGTCCGATGTCCTCGCTCGCAATGACCTGCATTCGTCTGCAAACGGCAAGAAGTTCGCCCGCCGCAAGAAGCTTGTTCAGATAAAATACGGCGGCGTCGGGATCGGAGCCTCGGATCGACTTTTGAAGGGCAGAGAGGAGGTCGAAGTGGATGTCATCCGAGTATTCGGTGATATTCGACTCAAAGGGCGTGACGTCGGAGAGGAGAAGGGCGTCACCCTCGGAGGAAAGATAGGCGTTTTCAAAAAGAGTCAGCGCGCGGCGAACGTCACCGCCCGATGCTGCGGCAATTTTCTCGGCAACTCCCGCATCAAAGGTGCGGGTGCGGTTCGTTTCGCGGTTGAGGTAGTCCATACCGCGCCCGAGTGCGCGAACGACCTCCGCCTGCGGCACGGGCTTGAACTCAAAGAGAGTCGAGCGCGAAATGAGCGCGCCGTAAAGGTAGAAATGCGGATTTTCGGTGGTCGAGGCGATCAGAGTCACGCGCCCGTCCTCGATGTATTCAAGCAGAGATTGCTGCTGCTTGCGGTTGAAATACTGGATCTCGTCGAGATAAAGCAAAATTCCCTCCGAGCCGAAGACGTTTTCAGTCGAGGCGAGCACGTCCTTAACGTCCTGAAGCGACGCTGTTGTGGCGTTGAGGCGTGCGAAGGTCATATCGGCGTATTTCGCAACGAGGGATGCCGCGGTGGTCTTGCCCGTGCCGGGAGGGCCGTAGAATATCATATTCGGAATTCGACCCGAGTCGCAAAGGCGGCGAACAACGCCGTTTTTGCCGAAAAGATGGGTCTGACCGACGATATCGTCGAAGGAGGTGGGTCTGATGAGTTCAGCTAAAGGAGTTCGTTTCATTTGGGTGCCTCGTGGGAGATTTAGTTTATCGCGCAAGCGCGAATGATAATCTTGCTTCGCAAGAATGATAGTGTATTTGCCTGCGGCAAATGTCGACTCTGCCTCGGCGGCTAAACACCGCCGTTTTCTTTCAGAAAACCGACAGAGCCGTTGCTGCGGCGAAATGAAGGTTAATTTCCTCGCGATGCTCGGAATTTTTCATTATTATTTATATTCGTTCAATTTATCCTTGAACGCAACAAATTTCACCGTATCTCTGGGGTCGGGCAGGGGAGTGAAGAAATGGAGCTTGCCGCCGTAGTAGACGTCGAAGTGGTCGCCGACGGAGATGGGGAGCGCGCCGGGGCAGTCCTTGCCGAGCAGGGCGATGTGCGTTTCCTCGCCGCCTATCTCGCCGTCAAAGGTGAAGCCTTCGGCGGAAAGGGTCATTTTGCCGCTGCCGACGTCGCGGCGCATGACGCCGTCCTTCTTCGGATCGCCGTCAGTCACGCCAACGGTACAGTCGAAGGTCAGGGGAGCTGTGAGATCGAGGGTGTTTGCATTGTGCTCAAACCAATCGGCAACGGTCTTGATGCCGCGGACGCCCGTGATCTGACCGTGCGAGTCAACTGTTGCGGAAAGTTTGCATTTTACGCATACGATCTTGTTTTCCATACAGATAAGACTGTGCTCCGCACCGCACTCGGGGCACTTCCAGAGAATGCCGTCAAGGCCCTCGGCGGGGGCTTTCGATCTGAATTTCACGTCGGGGAGCGATTCCCACGCGTTGTGGGAGATGGCGTCCGTGATCTTGCGGTCGATGTCGTCAAGCAGCATTTCCTTCAGCTCGGGGCCGTCGAAAAGCTTCGAAAGATGGACGTCGATGCGCCCGATTCGAGGCTTTTTCGCCCATTTCGGGAAGGTCTTGCCCGCGCCCTCGGCTGTGATCGTGTAAACGGGGACGCCGAGGTTATGGATGAGCTCCGCTGTGCCGGGAGTGATGGGGCAGGAGACGCCGTTGCAGGTCAGTCTGCCTTCGGGGAAGAGCAGAAGTGTGTTGCCCTCGCGGATGGCGCGGATCATTGAAAGCACAGATCGCGTATCGGGGCAGAACATCTTTTTGGGGATCGCGTTCATAATTTTGAGAATTGGTCGAAGGAGCTTGTTCGCAAAGAAATGCTCACTCATAACAAAGGTCACGCGGCGCGGGTAGAGAGCCATCGCGGTGAGGAAGTGATCTTTGTTAGATGTGTGGGTAGCAAGAACCACACAACCGCCCTTAGGCATATTTTTCAGCTCGGAATTGTAGATATGTACGCGGTAGCGCAGGCGGTAGTAAAGAGAAACGAAGAAAAATGCGGGGTGATAGAGCCACGCGGCGGGTTTGCCGATTTTTTGAGGTTTTTTCTTTTTGGACATAATAACTCCTTATCCGCCTTCGGCGGAATGATAATCACGCTTCGCGTGAATGATAATCCGCCATAGGCGGAATGATAGTCGGCTTTGCCGAATGATGATCTGCTGCGCAGAATGAAGGTAAATTTTCTCGCAGTGCTCGAAAATTTTCGATTTTTATTAAAAAAGAGGAAAGTTTTGATCGAACTTTTTCAAAAGTTCGCGGATTCTTAAGGCAGAGCCTTAAGTCGCCGTCCGCAGAGCGCGAAAACGGTTGCCTTCGGCAACCCCGCAAGCTTCGCTTGCTCACCCCTGCGCTTCAAACTGGCGGCGCCCCGCCGACAGTTTGGAAGGAGTAAAACCTCCACTTTAGGGGAGGTTTTCGCTCCTTCACCCCGCGCGATCTTGATCGCGCAATGCCGCATAGAGGTTTTGTGCTTTCTGCGGGTATGTGCTGAATATTTTGCACCTACACAACAATTTTACCGATATCCTAATAATTTTGTTACGGCAAATCGGTACCTATCCCCTTACTCCCCTTCCCGTAAACCGGGAAGGGGAAACTTAAGATCGCAAACTTATTTGTTCAGCGCTCTGAGTATAGTTTTTAATGATTGCGCCCTTCGGGCGCGCGATATATTCCGCTTCGCGGAACGTGACTGTATAATACTACATTATATATTATATCATCATTTCAACCATAATTCAACAAAAATTGCAAAAAATCTTTCTAAAACCTATTGACAATCACTTGACCGTGTGATATAATATTATTACAGCAATAATGACCAAACATCTCAATGAAAGGAAGGTATTTTAAAATGTTTTGGATAGTTGCTTCTCTTTTGGCAGTTTTGGTGCTCTTTGTGGCACTCGGTTATTCGAAGACGGGGTGGCGCCTTTGCGGACGTCAGGTTCTTTGCGTTTTCGGTCTGGTCCTTGTCCTTGGCGGGATGGTTGCAACCGTTCCCACGGGTCACACAGGCATTCTGACCACATTCGGTAAGGTCGAGGATAAGACACTCGAAGCGGGTATGCATATGAAATCTCCCTTCCAGGAGATCGTTTGTATGGATAACAGAACTCAGGTCGCACACCTTGAGCTTTCGGCATTTTCGAGCGACATTCAGGAGGTCCTTGTTTCCTATTCGATGAACTATCAGATCGAAAAGTCGAACGCGCAGATGATCTACAAGGAGATTGGCGTTGATTACTACAACACCGTTATGGCTCCCCGAATTCAGGAGGTCGTCAAGGGCGTAATTGCAAAGTATACCGCCGAGGCGCTGATCGAAAGCCGCGAGGCTCTTTCTGTGCAGATCACCGATGCTCTTACAGAACAGCTCGGAGCTTACAATATCGTTGTCGTTTCGACCGCAGTTGAAGACATCGACTTCTCGGATGCCTTCACCGCCAGCGTTGAAGACAAGGTCGTAGCCGAGCAGGCGCTCCTCAAGGCGCAGACCGAGCAGGCGCAGAAGACCATGGAGCAGGAGAAAGCTGCAGAGCGTGAAAAGATCCAAGCGGAAGCAGATGCGGCAGTTAAATCGATTCAGGCAGCGGCTGACGCGGAGGTAGCAAAGATCAAGGCGGCGGCTGAGGCAGAGGCTAAAAAGCTTGCGGCAGATGCTGAAAAATACGCTGACGAAAAGGAAGCGGAGGCTAACAAGGCTCTCGCAGAATCGATCACGGCAGAGCTTATCAAGTACTACGAGGCTCTTGGTTGGGACGGTAAGCTCCCCGAAACTGTGGTCAGCGGAACAGACACAATTCTGCCAATTCTCGGCGGAATCAGCGAATCCGAATCCCCCGCAAATTAATTAGTCAAATAAATCAATAAATTTTCGAAAAATATCGTATTTTGACGTATTCGGCAATTATAACCATATTTTATGCTATAGTTTTGTATTATTTGCACAAACCTATCGTCAAATCGCCTAAACACTAAATTAGTTATTGACATTTAGCATTGAAAGTGGTATAATATTTCTAATAAGAATTATAGGATGTGGGATTGTCGATAAATTCCAAAATAATTCTAAAAAAATAATAAAAATTTTCCCAAACTATGCAACCTTTCAGAAAAAAAGTTGTCTATATAAGTAGAGGGGAATTTTGAGTTATTCTCTCCCAAATCAGAGGTCTTGACGGAACGCGTGTTTTCTTTCAACACTGCTGCGACACCGGGCGATGAGCGTCACACTCGCCCGGGAGGTCTGACATGTCGGTGATTGATAGCGTCAAGGAAGATGCGCGCAACAGTCTCCACCGCGCCAAATCCGAAAAAAACAAAGGCAAGACGCAGTTGCCGGCGTTCAATCGGATTTGGCACGGATAAATAAAACAAATGCCCGACCGATTACGCGGTTGGGTGTTTGTTTTTTTAGTGGACAGTGGTTAGTGGACAGTGGACAGAAAGATGCGGAATTTGAGCTGTAATTTTGCTTGGTTCGTTGATAACTTTGCAAGGTAATCAAATATCATATAAAAAGTGAAAAAAGATCTCGGATATCAAGAAGTTTTTACTTCAAAATATCCGAGATCTTTCTTTTTATTAAATTATTTCCTGAACAATAGAACAATAATTAAAATTAAATTATCACTCGCGTCTTTCTGTCCACTGTCCACTAACCACTGTTCACTTCTTCCCCAGTTTAACTATCTTAATGATTCTGACAAAAACGGGGGAAAGAAGCCCACACATAAGCAGTTCGATTATGAAATTGGCGAAGGCGAGGGCGATGAAAACGCCGAAGCCCGCACCATCGACTCCAACCATATCGCCGATTGCCTGTGCGTGGGGCATAAAGAATACCGCACTTCCGAGGAGAAAGATGCCGGTGTTGACGATGGGGCAGAGAAGCGATGCGATGATCGCGGCGAAGAATTTGAGCTTGGGTGCAAAAATCTTGAAAGCAAGTCCTGCGATAAATCCGCAGCCCGCACCCTTGAGAAGGACGGTGATAATTGTGCCGGGAATGCTGAAGGCAAAGAAGAGAGCCGCGCCGCCGGTTGCGAGGACTACGATGCCGAATACAAGTCCGAGCCACGCGCCGACAAGGGGTCCGCAAATGCAGGCGCCGATGGCGATCGGGATCAGTCCGATTGCGGTCGAGAAGGGTCCGAAGAAGGCGGTATAGGTCGCGAGGAGCTGAAAGACAATGACGAGTGTCGTCATCATCGCTGCCGTGACAAGTCTTCTTGTGCGTTCGCTGTTTTTTGTGTTTTTCATAAATTCCTCCTTGCTGTCGTTTGCTTTCGCAATACAACGCTGAATTAATTTATATAATTCCTTTCGGAATAATATTCAATTATTTTTGTTATATATGAGATCGAGCCCGCGAAGGACGAGGTGCTCGTCAAAAATATAGATATGGGATATGTAGGGAGTGATAAGATGCGCCTGACTGCCCGTTACGATCACCTGGCACTCGCCGTTTTCGGCAAATATGCGGTCGATCATACCGTCGATCATTGAGGCATTGCCGTAAATGATACCCGAGCGCATACAGTCTGCGGTGTTTTTGCCGATGACCTTGTCGGGCGCGGAAAGCTCGACTGTCGGCAGAAGCGCCGCTCCGCTCGAAAGAGCACAGAGTCCCATAAGCACGCCGGGGAGTATCGAGGTACCCGCGAACGCGCCGTCCGAATTGACAAGCGTCATCTTTGTCGCCGTATCGATATCGACGATGAGCGAGGGCGAACCGTAAAGCTTATTTGCGGCAACCGAGGCACAGATAAGGTCGCCACCAACCGATGAGGGCATATCGCATCTGATTCCGATTCCCGTTTTAACGCCGGGCCCAACCGTCATCGGTTCGATTCCGAAAAGGAAGAGGAGCGCGGATTTGATAACGGGATTGAGCTCGGGGAGAACAGAAGAAATGATGCTTCCCGTAACGTCCGAACGGTCGCGCGAGTGGAGCGAGAGGACGGAAAGCAGAGAAACGGCGTATTCATCCGCGGTCTTGCTTGTGTCTGCGGCAATTTGTGCAACGAAAGCAAGCTCATCACCTGCGAAACCGCCGATATTTATCACCGAATTTCCAATGTCAAGCGCTAAAATCAAGTCTTTGCCCTCCTTTTTTTAAGTTTTTTAATTATACCACAATCAAAACGATTTGTCAAGGGCGTGCAGTATCAACCATTGTTGACTTTTGCGTTTGGCGTTTTTTCTTGACATTTAGCATAAAATGTTATATAATTATTAGTGTATGCAAAAAATCCCCGCTTTTGGAGGTCTTATGAAAAAGAAGAAGAAGGATACAAAATGGATGAAATGGCGGCATTTGGCTGTCAGAAACATCGCATATTGTATCGTCAGACCCTATGTTCATTTTAAGTACGGCATAAAAATTGAAAAATATAAGGAGCAGGAGAAGCGCCCCTACCTCATTCTGCTCAACCATCAGACACCTTTTGACCAATTCTTCGTTGGAATGACGCTGCGTGGCGTTGTCTACTATATGGCAACAGAGGACATCTTCTCGAACGGCTGGATCTCCAAGGTGATAAAATACCTTGTCGCGCCGATTCCGATCAAAAAGCAGACCACCGACATTCGCGCGGTCCTCAACTGCCTCAAGGTGGCAAAGGAGGGCGGCTCGATCGCAATCGCGCCCGAGGGCAACCGCACATACAGCGGACGCACCGAGTATATGAACCCCTCGATAGTCGCGCTCGCGCGCAAGCTCGGCATGCCCATTCTGCTTTACCGCATCGAGGGCGGCTACGGAAGCGAGCCGCGCTGGAGCGACGTTGTCAGAAAGGGCAATATCCGCGTCTATTGCGCCCGCGCTGTTCAGCCCGAGGAATACGCAAATATGACCGATGACGAGCTTTTCGCCGTCATCCGCGACACGCTCTATGTTGACGAGGCTTGTGAGAATTTCGAATATAAGCACCCAAAACTCGCCGAATACCTCGAGCGCGCGATCTACTATTGCCCCTATTGCGGACTTTCCGAATTTGAAAGCCACGGCGATATAATTAAATGTAAGAAATGCGACCGCGAAATACGCTATCTGCCCTCAAAGAAGCTTGAAGGCGTGGGATTTGACTTCCCGCACGAGTACGTTGCGGGCTGGTACGACGCGCAAAAGGACTTTATGAACTCGCTCGACGTCACCTCCTACGGCTCGGATGCAATCTACATCGACCGCGCGCGGATCTCGGAGGTCATCGTTTACGACCGCAAGGTTCCGCTCTGCAAGGATGCTGAAATCACCCTCTGCGGTAACCGGATCACTGCTCACGGCGAGGGGGTAAATTTCGAATTTTCCTTTGACGAAACGACAGCCGTCACCGTCCTTGGTAAGAATAAGGCAAATATTTACCACGGCGGAAAGATCTATCAGCTCAAGGGCGGAAAGCGCTTCAATGCGCTGAAGTACGTGCATATCTATCACAGATATAAAAATATAATCAAAGGAGATCAAAATGAGCAATTTTTGGGACTTTAGTGTATGGGCTTGGATCAACACCTTCGCGGTGCTCCTCGGAAGCCTTCTTGTGGGCAATATGCTCAAGCGAAGCATTCCTTTTCTCCGCGATTCGCTGACCCCCACCTCGGTCGTTGGCGGAATCATCCTTCTCATCGTTGCCGCCATCTATAAGGCGATAACGGGCGAGGTTATGTTTGACACCGCCGCATTCGGCACAAACGGCACAGCTCACCTCGAGATCATTACATACCACGCGCTCGCGCTCGGATTTATTGCATCGTCATTCAAAACGACGAATTCAAAGCTGACCAAAAAGCGATCCGAGGAGATCTTCAACACGGGCGTTACCACGGTTTCCACCTACCTTCTTCAGGGCACCGTCGGACTTATAATCACCATCATTGCGACCTTCATCCTCAAAGACTTCTTTGCCGCTGCGGGCGTGCTTCTCCCCTTCGGCTACGGTCAGGGCACGGGTCAGGCACTCAACTACGGCACGATCTATGAGGTCGAGCACGGATTCATCGGCGGCAAGAGCTTTGGTCTGACTATCGCGGCGCTCGGATTCCTTTCGGCTTCGATCGGCGGAGTTATCCACCTCAACGTTATGAAAAAACGCGGACGCATTGTTCTTTCGAGCAGAAATGACGGAAGCACACATTCCGAAGAGGTCGATCCCGAGGGTGAGATTCCGCTTCAGGAGAGCATCGACAAGTTCACCGTGCAGATCGCGCTCATCATCGTGGCATATATTGCCGCTTATCTCTTGATGTTCACACTCGGAAATTTGCTTCCGGGTATGAAATCTGTCATTTACGGCTTCAACTTCCTGCTTGGCGTACTGACTGCGACACTTATCAAGCTTGTGATGAACTTCCTTCACAAAAAGGGAATCATCCACCGCAGATATACCAACAACTTCCTTATGACCCGCGCATCGAACTTCTTCTTCGACCTTATGGTCGTTGCGGGCGTTGCGGCTATCAGACTTGATATTCTTGAAAGCTCTTGGGGAATCCTGCTCATTCTTGCAGTCGTCGGCCTCGCCGTCACATTCATTTACAACCGCATTGTGGCAAAGGTTCTTTTCCCCGACTATTATGAGGAGCAGTTCCTTATGATGTACGGAATGTTGACGGGCACGGCGAGCACGGGTATCATCCTTCTCCGTGAGATCGACGGCGAGTTCAAGACCCCCGCGTCGGATAATATGGTATACCAGAACTTCCCCGCGATCGTTTTCGGTTTCCCGATGATGTTCCTTGCAACCCTCGCGCCCGCAAAGCCGGTTCTCGTTCTCATCATCTTCATCCTCTTCTTTGCGGGAATGAATATTCTGCTTTTCAGAAGCAAGATCTTTAAGAAAAAGGCTAAAAAATGATAAAAAATCTGATTTTTGATTTTTCGGATACGCTTTGTCATTTCGGCGGGCTTGATTGGCTGCGTGAAACGGTGGGCGAAGAACGCGCGATGCGCATCCACCGCGCGATGTTCCTTTTGCCCGAGTGGCCGATCTACGACAGAGGCGAGATTGACGGAGAAAACGTGAAGGAAAAGCTTTGCGCCGCGCTTGAGGGGGAAGACCGAGAGCTTGGACTCACATATTTTGACACTTGGTATCGCAAGCACACGATAATCGAGGGTATACCCGAGCTTCTTGCAGAGCTCAAGGAAAAGGGCTACGGCATTTATCTTCTTTCGGACTATCCCGAGTGTTTTGAGTACAATTGGGAAAGCTTTGAGCTTTTTGATATGTTTGACGGCAGGGCGGTATCCTATGAGCTTCACGCGCGCAAGCGTGAGAGGACGGCATTTCCGCTTTTGCTCGAGAGATACAACCTTCGCGCCGAGGAGTGCTTCTTCGTTGACGATCTCTACCTCAATACCGACGCCGCCACCGAGTGCGGACTGACGGCTCACCTGTTTACGACAACCGAGAACCTCAGAGCAGATCTCGTTAAACTCGGAATTTTATAAGATAAAAGCTGATTCACGCGAGTGGATCGGCTTTTTTACACCCAACCCAGCGGTAAGTTTTGATCGAACTTTTTCAAAAGTTCGCGGAGTATGAGGCGGAGCCTCATTTCAATGCGAGACCTTCAGGTCTCGCTTCCGTGCTTCAAAATCGTGAAGCTCTGCTTCTCGATTTTGGACAGAGTCAATACTTCCCGATTGTAGGGAAGTATTGACTCTGTCACCCTTTGCCGAATAAAATTCAGAATAATAGAGTGAAGGAGCAAAAATCTCCCCTAAAGGGAAGATTTTACTCCTTCGAAACCGTCGGCAGGGGCGCCGCCGGTTTTAAGCGCAAGGGGAAATTTCGCCCTCTGCGGAGGGCGACTTAAGGCTCCGCCTTAAGAATTCGCAACCTTTTGAAAAAGTTCGATCAAAACTTTCCGCTGGTGTTGTGAATAATATCAAAACCACTCGTCAATAATAAATTCAAGCGGCGTTACATATCCGAAAAAGAAGGACAATAAAAATGAAAACTCCTACACATCCCGCGCGGAGTTTCCGCGCCGCCGCTTTTATTACCTGCGCCGCTATCCTCATCTCTCTCATTTTTCTGCTCGCCGCTTCGCTGAAATTTGAGAGCTTCGACACAAATCCCGTCTATGCAAGCGTTTTTCGCCTCCATATCCGCGCAAATTCGGATAGCAACGAGGATCAGGCAACCAAGCTCGCCGTCCGCGATGCGCTTCTGCCTTTCACAGCGGAGCTTTTTGCGGACTGCAAAGGGCTTTCCGATGCCGTAAATGTCGCAAAAACTGAAAGCCACGCCATCCTCTCGCATATCAATTCCACTCTCGCCGCCCTCGGCGCCGATTACGGCGCGCGGATCTCAATCGGCAAAGAGGAATTCCCCGAGCGAAATTACGGCGGGGAAGTCTATCCCGCGGGCGAATACACCGCGCTGATCGTCTCCCTCGGCGAGGGCGAGGGACAAAATTGGTGGTGCGTGCTCTTTCCCTCGCTCTGTCTTTCCGCCGTCAAGGGAGCGGAGGAGTCGATAGAAGTCGGTCTGACGCCCGAGCAATACCGCACCATAACAGAATCGGGCGAAAAAGAAGCCGCCCCCACGCCCAAATACCGCCTCAAATTCCGCTTTTTGGAGCTCATCGAGGAGCTTTTGTCGCAATAAGTATTGAAAAACTCTGTTTTCTGTGATATAATTATTATATATTTTTTAGAAAACAGAGGAAACCCAAATGGCACACAAGAAACAGATTTCCCCCTCGCTGATGTGCGCGGATCTGCTCAATCTCGGCGCGGAGCTCAAGCTCCTTGAGAAGGCGGGCATCGAGTATCTCCACATCGATATTATGGACGGCGTTTACGTCCCCAACTACACCCTCGGCACCGATTTTGTCAAGCGCGTCAAGGCGGCAACAAGCATTCCGCTTGACATCCATATGATGGTCGAAAATCCCGGCTCGAAGCTTGATTGGTTCGAGTTTGGCGAGGGCGACTACGTCTGCTTACATATCGAAGCCGAGCCCCACATCCAGCGCGCGCTGGCGGCTATCAAGGCTCGCGGTGCAAAGCCGATGGTTGCGCTCAACCCCGGCACACCCATTTCCGCAATCGAAGAGCTCCTTGATGTCATCGACGGCGTGCTCGTTATGACCGTAAACCCCGGTTTTGCAGGCCAAAAGCTCGTTCCCTCCACTCTCTCGAAGATCACCCGTATGCGCAAATTCCTTGACGACCACGGCTATCCCGATATCGAGATCGAGGTTGACGGCAACGTAAGCTTCGAAAACGCAAAGCTGATGAGCGCGGCGGGCGCTGACATCTTCGTTGCGGGCACCTCCTCGATCTACGCAAAAGGCGGGGATATGTTCGCAAACGCAGAAAAGCTCCGCGACGTTATTAATAACGCGTAATATACGAAAACAGAGCCGAAAAATTCGGCTCTGTTTTTGTTTTTTATTCAAGATTCAATTTTTTGGTCATTATCCACTGCGTTACGTACCAAAACGCGACTGCCATAGCGGCGTATATCACTATCGATGTGCCCATAGCCAAGTGCATCGTCAATATCATATGGTCATCAAGCCACATTACGATGCCGTCAAACGCGCCGGTCATTCCAAGCACCGTGAAGATCATCACGAGAACTGTGGAGATGACCTGCGTTGCAACGTAATAAACGAAATAAGCTCCCACCGCCATAAGAATGCGGTTTTTCTTTGCCATCTGTCCAACTGTGATGCAGGCGTAGTACAAAAGCATATTTCCAACAACCGACAGAAGGACGATCACTATTATATCAAAGATAAAAGCAATATAATTTATCGGTCCGATCTCTTCGCAAAATTCGGAAAGACCTGCGGCAAGCACCAACAAAATCTCTTTCAAAGGTTCGCCCGAAAGCGCGATCGTAGCAGCAATGACAACGGTCAGAAGGCAGATCGCCTGGCAACAGATCGCGGTCAAGAGCTTGACGAATATATGCTGCGCGTTGTTCACGGGGAGTGTGAAGGTCAGATAACCCTCGGCGGAATACATATTTTTGTAAAACCGCACCACCGAAACGACAACCGAAAGCATAATGAGCGCCGCGCATGCTACAACGAGCATTAAAAACGAAGAAAAGAGCGCGATATCGACAAGCACGCTGTCGAAGTTTTCGAATAATCTGAACACTCTTGCCATCACGCCGATAACCAAAACTATCGGCAAAAACAGCGCAAAGGTGCGAAAATAGTATATAAATTCGTGTTTAAGCAGCTTTTTTACCATTTGAATACCTCCCTGAAGAGTGCATCAACGCTCATACCCCTCTCCTCGCGTATCTCATCGACCGTCTTGTGAAGCACTATCTCACCGCGGTTGATGAATATCGCCTCGTCAAGCACGGGCTCAATGTCGGCAATGATGTGCGTCGAGATAAGCACCGAGGCATCGGGATTGTAGTTGTTGATGATGGTGGAAATGACGTAATCTCTCGTTGCGGGGTCAACGGCGGCGATAGGCTCGTCGAGAACGTAAAGCTGTGCGTTACGGCTCATAACGAGGATAAGGCAGACCTTTTCCTTGTTTCCTTTTGAAAGGTTTTTTAGTCTGGTCGTTTTCGATACTCCGAGCCTGTCGAGCATTTCATAAGCAAGCTCGGGGCGGAAATCCTCGTAAAAATCGCAAAAAAGGTCAATAATCTGCTCTGCGGTCATCCAAGAGGGCAGAAAACTGTTGTCGGGAAGGTAGGAAACGATTTTTTTCGTCTCCACACCCGGCACCTCGCCGCCGACGAGAATGCTTCCCTCGCTCGGAGTGAGCAGACCGTTGATGAGCTTGATGAGTGTGGTTTTTCCCGAGCCGTTTGGGCCGAGAATGCCGATGATCTTGCCGCGCTCGACGGTGAGATCAACTTTGTTAAGTGCCTGCACATTGGCGTATCTTTTCGAAAGCCCAGTGCATTTCAGGATCTCGTTCATTGTTTACCTCCCTGACATTCGTTAATATATTTGATGATCTCGTCGGTCCCGCATCCGAGCTGTGCCATTTCTGCAAGGTATTCCTCGGTCTTTTTGATGCGAAGTGCTCCAAGCTCCTCCACAGCGGCTGACGTGTTTTCATTGACGTACCAACCCGAGCATCGAACCGAGTGGATCACCCCGCGCCGCTCAAGCTCCTCGAAGGATTTTTGAACCGTGTTCGGATTGACACCCGCCAAAAGCGCGACCTCTCTCACCGAAAGAAGCTTTTCCCCCGCCGAAAAATCCCCGTTTGCAACAGAGGCGCAGATCAGCTCACATATCTGCGGGCATATCGGACGGGATTTGTCAAGCATCCAATTCATTTCATCACTCCTTTTGTATTAGTGTACTATTATTATAATACAGTTTGTTACGATTGTCAAGGGGGGGTAAGAGAAATTTAATAAAGAAAAAGCGGCTTAATCAGCCGCTTTTTTATTAGCAAAATCTTTGAGCTTACCGCTATAAACGTGATTTGCGTTTGGGAGGGTGAGGAAGAGCATCGGTTCGACGATGTCGGCGAGATCGCGGGCTTCCCGGATGCCGTTGCGGACAAGCATTTCCTTGACGAATTCGGAGCAATAATAGGAATTTGCCTGCTTGTAATGGATCTTCGCGCCGGCAAGAAAGAGACCGAGGTAGTTATAATGGTATCGCTTTTTGTTCTTTGCCATACCCTCAAGCATTTGCTCAAGGTTTGTATACTGCCCCTCGGAAACCGAAATTGAAAGCACCTCGACCTTCGTGCCGGAAAAGCGTTTGAAGGTGCCGTAGTGCGGGGACTCGGTGACAAATCCGCCGTGGAAGGGGTTGTAGGGATTGGTTCTGCCGAAGGAGTACATAGTGCTGAGGTCGGGAACAAGGCTGAGCGAGGCGTGATTGTACTTTGCTCCCGTGATAAATTTCAGTATGCGCGACAAAGCCGTGCCCGTCTGACTGATGACGATATAAATCGTCTTGGACATTTTCCCCGCCTCCCTATTGATTATTTATTATAGTATATCACATTTTGTAAATGAAATGGTTAAATAAATGAAAATTTCCTCGCATTTCTGCGAGGAAATTCTACTTATTTCAGCTCAGAGCTGTTATTGAGAATGAGAGTGCTATACAGGAAGAGCACGTCTGCGTTTTCGAAGTTGACGCCCATCAGAAGGATCTGGGGGATCTGGTAACGGATGTCGATGACGGTGATCTTGGCGTAGTCCTCAACCATAAGGGGGAGGATGCTTCTGCCGTAGGAATCACGGAAGACGACGAGTTCCTTATCGGTCTTTGCGTTCGGGTTCTCGATGGTGACTTTGGAAAGCTCGCCCGAGAGGAACATGTCATAAGCGTCCTTGCCGTGTGCCTTTTCCATATCGTAAAGGCTGATCTCACGGCCACCGTTCTCCCAGTCGATAACCTTTACGTTTTCAAGGTTTCCGTTTGTGAGGTAGTAGATGGTTTCGGGATCAAGGGGCTTGGGTGATCTGCCCGCATAAACTCCGTAAAAATCAACGTCGAGTGTGTTCTTTTCGAACTTCGAATCAAAATTGCCGCCCATACCGTTCACGAGAGCTTCGGCAACGTCGATGATCTGCTCCTGACGCCAGTGTGTGTCGCTTGCGTAGAAATCCTCGACAGAAAGCTTGCCGGTGATGTCGATATACTGCATAAACTCAACATTCGAAAGCATCTGAGTGATGAATTCCTGATAGTCCATCGAAAGGTAGCCGTTAGCCTCGGAGAGGAAGTAGCCCTTGTCGGGGATGATCGACATATAGGGCTTGATGCCACGGTCCTTGAGATACTTTTCGTAAATAAAGGTCAGCTTTTCTGCAGCGTGCTTGATCGAATCTTCGTCGATCTGTTCCTGCATCTCTGCCGCAACGCCGTCAACAACGTAAACGCCGTCCTTGTCGGACTTGTTGAACACGTTGGTGTTGACGAAGGACTTGAGATTACGGAAGAAATCGCGGAAGGGGAAGTTATCGGGGGCATAATTATCGTCAAACTGCTTCATAAAGCTGTCGCCGTATTCAAGACCGTCCTTCATAATGGTTTCCATATTAAAAGCGGGGAACTGTGCCGCGGGGCGGCGCTCGCTGTCAAGGAATTCAGGCTTGGGCATAAAGAGGAAAAGCAGAGCAAATCCGAAGATAAGGATGCCGAAAACTATGCAATTGACAATATTCTTGATCTTTGTATTCATAACTGTTTACCTCCTTTTTTAAAATCTGAAGTAGAGGAAGGGGTTGGAGGACGAATCAACAAGGAACGCGGTAACAACGATGAGGAGAACCGCGATCATAACGGGTTCAATCACGTTTGCGATCTTGCCGAGCTTCTTCGACTCGGAGAACTTGATTGCAAGAGTCTTTACCACGGGAGTAGCGCCGACGAGAGCCATAACGAGAAGAACCGCGTAGCTCTTCAGGTGATAGAGTGTTTCAGCGGAGGAGAATGCGATTTCGCCCGCGCCGAACATACCGCCGATGTAGGAGAATGCCTCGGTAAGGGTGGGGATCTGGAATACTACAAAGCTGAGAAGCGCCGCAAGGAGGATATAAACTCTCGAGAGGACAACACTCTTGTTGAGCGCCTTGAGAAGCCAGAACTTCTCGATAAGAAGAAGCACTCCGAAGAATACGCCCCAAAGGATGAAGTTCCAGGATGCACCGTGCCAAAAGCCGGTGAAAAGCCAAACGGCAAAGATGTTGATAATGTGGCGACCCTTCGATACGCGGTTTCCGCCGAGGGGGATATAAAGGTAATCGCGGAACCAGGAGCCGAGGGACATATGCCATCTTCTCCAAAACTCGGTCGCGCTCTTCGAAATGAAGGGGTAGTTGAAGTTTTCAAGGAAGTGGAATCCGAACACCTTGCCAAGACCGATTGCCATATCCGAGTAGCCGGAGAAGTCGAAGTAGATGTAGAGGGCAACGGAGATAGCATAGATCCAGTACATAAGAACGGTCTTTTCTTCAGCCGCATACATGATCTCGCTGAGGTCATACATCGAGTTTGCGATGAGAACCTTCTTTGCAAGACCAATAACGAAGCGGCGGATGCCCTCGCCTGCGAGAGTGAAGCTGTGCTCTCTCTGCTCGAGCTCGAGTGCTACGTCGTGGTAACGAACGATGGGGCCCGCGATGAGCTGGGGGAACATTGCAACGTAAGCCGCAAGGTTGATGGGGTTCTTCTGCGCCTTTTCACCGCGATATACGTCAACGACGTAGGAAATGATCTGGAAGGTGTAGAAGGAAATTCCGATGGGAAGAACGATCTTGAGAAGGGGAATCTCTGTGCCGAGGAGCTTATTGAAATTATCAATAAAGAAGTCCATATACTTGAAGTAGAGCATAAAGGAAATTATGCAAGCTACGGCAAGTCCGACAAAGAGCTTTGCGATCTTCTTTTCTCGAAACTTTTCGATCAGCAGACCAAAGACGTATCCGAGGAGGATCGCTATAATCATAAGACCCGCGTACTTTACTCCGCCCCAAGCATAGAAGAAGAGAGAGAACAAAAGAAGAACAGTGTTCTTGAGCTTAAATGGGACTGCGTAGTAAAGAGCAATTATAGCGGTCAGAAAGAAAAATAAGAATGGAATACTTGAAAAAAGCATTTATTTGCTCCTTTTTGGTCTTTTTAAAGGAGATACCACTCAAAAGAGTCAATATCTCCCTTATAAATAGATGATTAATTACTGTGCAAAGCTATGTTCAACAGCAACGGTTGCACCCTCAACAAGGGTGGGAATGCTTGCTGCGAAGGGATCAACAATACCGCCAAAGCTTACTGCGCCCCAAACAACGAGGATGCAATCGCCGGGCATCTTGGTGATAACGAGCTTCTCAGGAGAGCCGCAGATCCACTGACGAGCAAGGATGTTAGCCTTGATAGCCTCGATGGAAGCATCAACATCGGTGCCTGCCTTGAACTGGATGGTGAAGCAGTTGAAGTTGTTGGTGTTCATAAGGTTGAACATAGAAGCAGCAGACTCGATCTTTTCAACCTCGGATGCGGGAACTGCAAGGTTCTGGTCATAATCCTCATTGGTAAGTGCAACGAAAGCTGCGGGGCCCTCGGGATTTACGGTGTCAAAGTTGTTGATGTTGCCGCCGCCAACCCAAAGCTTGGTGTCATCGGATGCCTGTGCAGCGTTGTAGCCGGTGAAGATGATGTTGAGAAGCTCGATAGCGTTTGCGTAGGGAAGCGCAACAACAGCCTCAGTGGTCTCCTCGACAGTTGTCTCGGGAGCCTTGGTGTCCTGGGCGGTGGGCTCGGTGGTGGTCTCGGGCTCGGTCTTGTTGCAAGCAACGAAGCTCATGGTGAGCATAACAAGTGCAAGTGTGAGTGCAATGATCTTTTTCATTTTTGGTTTTCTCCTTTTTCTGTGTGAAAATTATTTTCTTTTAATTATTTTTCTATATTAACGTACCAAACGTGGGACTCGCCGTCCTGTGTGAGCACGATATTGTAACCTCTGTCGGTTTCGATGATGCATTCCTCGGCATCTCCGGGGAGGGTGACGATGAGGGAAACGCTGCCCGATACGAGATATTCGGTACCGTCGTAAAGCGTGTCGCCGTTGTCATCAAGAACGATCATGCTGCCCGACGTAAGCGTGAGCTTTGTTTCTTTTTTGAATTCGAGTTCGAGGGGGATCTGAACATCGGGAGCTTCGATTGTCTCAACAATATGCGCCAGAGCAAGGGGCATATATTCGTTGACGGTTCTGGGCGAATCCGCGATACTTTCGCCGTAAAGAAGAACGTCCTGGCCTCCGATGTTGCCTGCGATCAGCACGCCGATCGCGAGGATGAGGCAAGCGGCAACCGCGCCGTAGCGGTAGACGTTACGCATAAGCGTCCGCGCCGTGATCTTCGCGCCGCGAGTGCGTCTTTCATCGGCTTCGGCTATCAGGGCGTCGTCGATGTAAGTCATGGCTTGAGCCAAAATTTCATTTTTCATTTTGTTACCTTTGTGTCAAATGTGTATTTCGTGTTCAGTGAGATGGGTGCGGAGCGAAAGTCGCATTCTGTGAAGGATCGATTTGACCTTCGATTCCGACATATCGTAATAATCGGCGATATCAGAGATCGACTCGCTGTGAAAATAGCGGCGTACAAAGACCTTTCGCATTTCCTGCGGTTGGGTGTAAAGGAATTCGCTGATGATCTTGCCGAGCTCCTCGGCATTGTCCGTGAGAGTTCGGGGATCCTCGATGCATTCGTCAAGCTCCTCAAGCGAGAGCGCAAACTCGCCGCCGCCGCGACGCTCGGCGTGATTAGCCTTGTGGCGGTTGAGCGAAAAGTTTCGCGTCAGCTTTCCGAGAAAAGCCGAAAGATTTTCGGGGCGATGAGGCGGGATCGAATTCCAAGCCGCAAGCAAGGTGTCATTTACACATTCCTCGCTGTCCTCGCGGTTGTGCAAAATATTCATTGCAATATTCATACAGTAGGTGTTGTATTTTGCCGAGGTCGCCGCAATGGCTTGCTCGTCACGTGCAAAATACAAATCAACAATCTTATCGTCTTGCATTTTTCCTCCGTGGTCCGAAGTGCCCTACACCTATATACACAACAAATTTTTCGTTTGGTTGCATGGTTTCGGAATTTTTTTTGATTTTTCTAAAATTTTTTTGAAAAAGCGAAAAAATGGGCATTTTTACGCATTATATTTAATTATATCATACATTTCCATTGCATTCAATAATAATTTGCTTTTTATATGTTACAAAACAGTGTAGGATCATAAAAAACATCCGCCCGCACTCGAGAATAAGTGCAGGCGGATATACTCAGTCCTCGTAAACCTTTTCGGGCTTTCTTGCAAGGATCTCAAGGGAGGATTTTGAGAAATATTCAAGCGGGTCGGCATCCTCGCCGCCAACCTTCATTTCAAAATGCAGATGGGGCTCTTCGGCAAGCTCAAGGACTCCGCCCTCTCCGACGGCGCCGAGAAGCGTGCCCTCCGAGACCTTCGCGCCAACCTCGATACCATCGGCAAGGGTATCGTCAAGTCCGCGGTAGATGCTGACGGCATCGCCATCGTGCTCGATCCAGACGCACTTGCCCCAAAGAGGATCGTCCGCGATCTGCTTGACCTTGCCCTTCGCGGCGGCATAAACGGGCGCGGCAGTTTCGGTCATAATGTCAATTCCAAGGTGAACTCGCCACTCGCCAAGGGTGTTCGAGAAGACCTGAACGGTGGGGTCATGCTCCTTGCCGAGAGTTCCCTCCGCGGGGAGCGAAAGGGTGGGGATGCCCGCGGCGACGGGGAGGTCGGTATCCTCACCGCCCGATGCGTGAGTATCTGCGGGCGCCTTTGTTTCCTCGGGAGGAGAGGTGGTTTCGGGCGCGGGCGCGGCGGTTTCGGGCAAGCGGTGAGTGGTTTCGGGCGCGCTAGTGTCGGCGGGCTGACCGCGGCGAGCCTTGTTTGCGGCAGAGGTCATTGCCACGGCGGCGGCAAGAACGATGAGAAGAACGGCGACGGTCAGATAAACGGTGCGGTTGACGCGCTCGGCACTCTCATTCTTCTCGGCAGGAGATTTTTCACCCGCCTGCTTGATCTTTGCGGGCTTTTGCGGGAATTTGATCTTTTTGGATCTGAATGGATTGAATTTCATTTTTGGCTCCTTTTGATTGGTTACAGTCATATTTTTAACCAAGGGGGGAGGTTTTATTCAATTTGGCAGGATTTATCGTTTGGGTATTCTTGATATTAAAGTGGACAGTAGTCAGTGGACAGTGGACAGAAAGATGCGAATGATAATTTAATCCAATATGCCTGTTCATCGTTTAGCTAAATAATTGCATAACAAATAGGAAACACGGATATTGCATTCGCAATATCCGTGTTCGGGTAACTGAATTATTGATTCGAACAATGCCAAGAGATACAAAGCAAAATTATTTGCCCGCATCTTTCTGTCCACTGTCCACTAACCACTGTCCACTCATTTCCTCTTCCACGCCTCATAAACCCTCATCGCGCCAAAGTTTGATGCGAGGGTGGCGAGCTCATCGGGGACGGCAATGAGATTTTCGGTTCCTGCCTCGGAGAGGAGGATCATAAAAACGGTCTTGAGGGGGTCGCCGCCGCCAACAACGACGGGTTTGCCCTTCGATTCGGGCTTTGCCGCGATTCGAGCAACCGTCTGGATGTCATCGTGCAGAAGCGCGCCGACGAAGAAGTTTGCCGCCTCGTCCTGCGTGTAGCCTCCAAGGAGCTGGAGCATCCTTGCCTTGATGAGCATCGGCGAGAGGCCGTATTTATCCGCCATTCGCCAGCCAAGGGTGAGCATTTCGGGCATCACCTCGCGGATAACGGGGCTCGGAAGCGCACTTTTGAGCATTGTATGCTCCGAGATCGAGGCGATAAACTCGCCGCAAAGACCGCTTCTGATCGAGCAGATTTTGTTTCCCTTGACCTCCATAACCTTGTTGTGCGAGCCGGGAAGGGTGATGATGAAATCCTCGGGCAAACCGAGTGCCTCACTGATGCCGTAAATCTCGCTTTCCTCGCCGCTCATAGATTCGTAAGTCACGATCTTGGTTTCAAGATCGGCATCGTCCGCGGGCAAAGTCTTGACACCGGGGATGAAGAGGATCGGGATATTCGTCACCTCATCCATCACGGTCATTTCCGCAGCCTTTACGCTTTCGGGGATCCAGGCGGGGCATATGGCGTGCGGGATCTTGTAAATTCCGACGTCGCTTGCAAGCGTTCCCGTGGAAATAACGACCTCAATGTCACTTTCGGTGAGCGAATTGCGCTCGAGAAGCGTTTTTATCAGCTGCGAAAGCGTTTCCTTTAATATATCTGTCGAGCCGCGAAAAGCGCCGTCACGAATTCCGCACTTCGCGCGCTCCTGATCTATGAGATTTTTTCCGTCAAACAGGCGGCAACGCATATTTGTTGTGCCGCAATCAACTGTGATAATCATTTTTGCCTCTTAATTTATAGAATAAGCGAATTTTTCAGTGCCGTTTTTGAGTACAAAATCAACGGTAAAGCAATCGGCTGTGCCCTCCGAAGACTGCTTTTCGATCTTTACAGACTCAACCGCATCGGCATCGTAGGTCAGAATCGAGTCGAGAATGGCTATCTTGCCGCGCTCAAGCTCCTTCGGCTCGCGAATGCAGACAACTCGCTCAACGATCTCTCCGTCGCCGCTGTAATCAAAGCGATCGGTGACGCTCACGCTCGTTTCGGTGAAGGAGAATCGGCGCTCGCATTCCGCAAGCTCGTCGAGTCCGTAGGCGGGAGCGATGTCGAGAACAAAGTCTTCGCCGTCAACACGGACAGATCGAGCCGCAAATTCGCGCCCCTCACGCTGTTCCGCACCGCCGAAGGTGGGCAAACTGTGGCCTAGGGTGCGTGTGTGGAAAAATTCGTATCTTTCTTTGCTGAAATATTGCTTGCAATATTTGCCCGAGCCCGGATCGGCAAGGATCTGAATGCCGTTTTTGGCAAAAATGAACGAGCCGACGTCATTGTGATTGTGGGATTCCTTGTTGTGACCGCCCTTTGCCGCAAAGCCGTAAGCGGGAGTTTTCTTGATAAACCACTGCGCGCCCTCGGCAAAGAATGCGCAAGAGTCATTCGGAAGCTCGCCGGTGTCATATTCCTCTTTGTACCAAAGTGCCGCGCGCAGATGCAGGCAGAAGCGCGCGCAACCGTCGTAATTATAGGACAAACTGCGATCGTAAACCGCAACGTCATCGGGATAGACAGATTTCAGATAGTGCACAAGACCGATTTGGTAAGAAAGGTAAGCGCCTGAATCGGCAAAGCTGACGGATGTATGGCCCGAAAGGAACATTTTTTGAATGTAGGTTGCAACGGCGCGAACCTTGGGGCGGGTGAAATAATCGATCTCGCCGTCCGTGAATTTCTTAACCATATCGGCGTAAACGGTGAAAAATCCAAAGCCGTAATGCCAATAGCCCGATCCCTCAACGCAAAATCCATCGTCAGCAAATCCGCGAAGATAACATTCCATCGTTTCGGAAATACGGTCGCGAAGCTCGGGGAAGAGCTCGGGGAAGAGCAGCATAACGGTGCATCCAACCGATCCGACGCAAACAGCCGCCCAGTTGTTTTCGCCTTTTTCCCACCAAAGCCTGTTGAGCTTGGTGACGTAGGGCTTAATGATGCGGCGGTCGATCTCATTTTTGAGGCGCGATGCGACAATCGGATCAAGACGGTCGCGGAGCATCGTGTATATCTCGGCAAGCGCAAAGCCGGTTTCTGCGGCAAAAAGGTCGACCATAAGACTGCCGTCCTTATCCGCATGGCTGTAATGCGCCGGCAAACACCAGGTGTATTCACCCAAAACGGCAAAAAGTAAATCCTGAAGATATGTGAAATATTTTTCCTCTTCGGGGTACATCAGCGAAAGGAACGTGCAGGCATTCATTCGCAGACGGCGGTTGAAGTAAACGTTTTCGAATTCGCTTCGGCTTCCCGTATCGAAATAGATCTTGAAAAGGCTGTATGTAAGCTCGGGAATTTCCTTTCCCTCGCAACGATTGTTCCAAATGGCAAGATTTTCGTTGCGGAAACGGGCAAAGCAATCTTTTTCTCTGACTTCAGCCCAAAATTCTTTGTCACACGCGCGTCCAAGTAAGCTCATAATGCACCCTCCGAAATAAGTTTTCTTCATTATATATATAGTCAATTGTAACGTCTACATTATATAATAATATGTGGGAAAAGTCAATGTTTTTGGAAGAAAAAGTTCGAAAGGATTCTGAACCTACATTTGCGCGCTTTATTTGCACTAAACCGAAATGCGGCAATAGCGCGCAAATGATTGCTGTTGCTTTGCAACAGCAAGAGGTTCTGAATCCGTGGAACAAAAGAAAGAAGACCGACAAGGATTCTGAACCTATATTTGCGCGCTTTATTTGCACTAAACCGAAATGCGGCAATAGCGCGCAAATGATTGCTGTTGCTTCGCAACAGCAAGAGGTTCTGAATCCGTGGAACAAAAGAAAGAAGACCGACAAGGATTCTGAACCTATATTTGCGCGCGTTATTTGCACTAAACCGAAATGCGGCAATATCGCGCAAATGATTGCTGTTGCTTTGCAACAGCAAGAGGTTCTGAATCCGTGGAACAAAAGAAAGAAGACCGACAAGGACTTTGTCCTTGTCGGTCTTCTTTGGCCTGCCCGAAAGGATTCGAACCTTCGGCCTTCAGAGTCGGAGTCTGACGCGCTATCCAGCTGTGCCACGGGCAGTTATTGCTTAATTATTATACTACACGGGCAGATAAAAGTCAAGTGTTTTTTGTCGCACAAAAAATTCGAAATGATATTATTCGTTTTTCATTACCATCTTGACAATCACCCCCAAATAATAGATATCTGTTTGAGCGGTATTAAATAATATAGGAGATGTCTTACCATCAAGCGGGACATCTCCTTATATTTATGCTGATAAGCGGGCGAGCGAAAAATATCTTTCGCCATTGGTTGTATTACGAGTCCGTATGGGACGGATCAAATCAAACTTTTATTTCCTCGCCGGGATTATCGGTCGCGGTCAAAGCGGCGTCACGGAGGGCTATAACGTCGAGCGTTTGCGAGGGGGCAAAGCTTGGCGTGCCCGTTTCAAAGAAATTCAGCATATCCGCGATAAGTCCGTCAAAGAAGGGGGATTTGATCGACTTCCAAACCTCTTTTCCCTCTTTGGTCATATACGCGCCATAGGGCATAGCGGCGCCCCAGATCATCGTTGCATCCTTGCCGCTTTCGGTTTTTGCCTGAATTATCCACTGACTGCCGTTTTGGGTAGCTTTAACGCTCTTGATCGCGCCCATTTTCCCCACGACCATCTCGCCAAGATGAATAAAATACTCGGGCAGATTCGAGCCGCCGCCCGTCACGAGCAGGCTATCGGGCGCATCAACCGAATCAAGCTCGGTGGCATATCTCAGCGCGGAGGTGCTGAAAAAGGGAGTATTGTATCGCTCGCCGAGGGCAAATATTTCCTTTGCGGTCTTTGCATCGGGCGCAAAGGTCTTGTCAATATAGGTTCTCTTTCCGTATTTGAGGACCGCCTCGGCATAGCGCAGATGCGTTTCGGGATTCGAGGGCGAAAGAATTACGATAACGTCGCTCTTCTCGCAAAGCTCGTCGATGGTCGCGCAGCGCTCCGCGCCGAATTTTTCGCACCACTCGGCGGTGCTGATACCGTCCACGGGCGATACATCAAGCTCCGCCCAAGCATAGGCGACCTTGTAATCAACTCCCTTTTCAGCACAAATACGCTCGATCCAAGCGGGATAGTTGTTAGCATGCCATTCACTTATAAAATAATCGACAAATCCTATCTTTTTCATATCGAAACCTCGTTTTTATTTCAAATTTTCAAGCATTTCCTTTGCCGCGCTGACGATTTCTTCCTCAAGCGTCGGCATAAAGAATGAGGAACACGCCTCGTAGCCGCCCTGACGGAATGCTTCGGCTGTCGGCAGATAGCCCTCGTATCCGTTTGCGCAAACTGCAGACACAACGAACCTTTCGGGGCAAAGATCGCGCATGATCTGTCCGTATGAGGTAAACGCTTCGCCGCCGAAGCCGACAAACACAACTCCGCCCACGCCTATTACGGTGATGGGAACCGGGCGGAAGACGGGTTGCTCACGAAGAGCGGAAACGCGATAGCAAAATGCGCGCTCTGCCATCGTGAAAGTGCCCGCGGGATGCTTGCCCGCCTTGTAATCTTTGACCCACTCGACACACTCGTCATATTTTTCGATACCCTCGGTGTTCGTGCGGTTGTAAATTGTGCGGCATTCGGCAAAAATGCTGTCATCCGGCACGGGAGTCATCTCGTTCCAAACCGCAAGAGCGGCATTGGCAACCATACGTCCCATATACTGACTGTGCTCATAACGTCCGCCGTGAAGACGTTTATCACGCGGCTTGAAATAATCGTTGTGGTTAGAGTCACCCTGACAGCCCGTGAAGAAGAGGCAGGATGTGCCCGGGGCGCCCTCCTCAAGGAAGCGGCGGACAAAACCCGGCCAGTCGGCAGACCACTTTGTGCCTCCGATGACGTCGGGATGGGTGGAGAAATTCAAAATCGCAATATCGTTTTTGTCTTTTCTCGCAAAGCGAACGAGCCGCACCGTGTTATCGGCTTCGGCACAGCGCCCCGTCAGCGTAAATTGCGAGCTCGGATTGGTGACAACCCCCGCCTCCTTGGTAAAATATCGGCGCACAAAGGCGATCGGCTCAGCCACGTCACGTGCGGCTACCGACATTGCGGCATCGGCTCTGTCATCAAGTGCCATAACTGCGGCGTCCGCAAAACGGCGGTACACAACGTCGATAAAGGTCTTGTCACGCAGCGCGGTTTCACGCTTTTCGGGATCGGCAAGGCAGGGGCTCGTGTGCTGATGCAGCGCGGCGATCAGAATGTGATCTGTCGGCACACCCGTGCGCGCGCAGATCATCTCGCGAATCTTGGCGCATTGATCCATCTTGATGCCGATGTAATCGGCTGCCATAAGAAGAACAGTCTCCTCGCGGACCGTCAGCGCAACGGCGTTGAGATAGAGGGGATCAAGAGTGCCATCGGCAAGGCGGCGCTCATAATAGCCCGAAAGATCGTTCCCAAAGGGCGGTGTAATATCAACTCTTGCAAAGCCTGCTTGTAACATGGCAATTCTCCTTTTTTAGGTTGATTTATTAACTTTATTATACAATATTGCCGTTAATTTGTCAATCTGTTGAGGTTTATTTTCTTCAACAAGATAAAGCCTTTTTCTGCGCTTCTTCCCGACACGTTTGTAAAAAAGCGTGATACTCCGTTTGGAGCATCACGCCTTGGGGACGCAAAAGCTGTCCGTTATCAGATTCTTTTGAAAATATACTTTCCGCTTGCCGCAGAAACCTTTTCAGCACCGTTAACTGTATAACCTGCGGGGGCGATAACGCAGCCGACAGTTTCCTCGGGATACGTAAGTGTCAATTCAATGCAGTCCGCTTCCCTCTGCCATTTCACCTCGACCTTGCCGCGGACCGAATTGTGATAACCTTCGGCATACTCCATATCGGAGGCGAACACGGGCGCAATATCGATATGATCTGCTCCGAGAAGGTCGGGGTTGACCCTGATACCCGCAAAATATTCGATCATCAGCGCGGAAATATCTCCCCAGAAATGGTGATTGAGCGAGCTGTAAGGGGGACGTGGCGTTTCACCAAGCGTTGTCAAGCCGTCCTCGATCATACAGCCGTATGAGGGCTGATCGGGGCGCGTTATCATCTTTATTGCAAGATCCTCATATCCGAAATCGCAAAGCACACGGAAGATAACTCTGCCGCCAAGCACGCCGACACCCATATGGTCGTCCTTTGCGTGGATCTCATCAAGCAAGATCAAAAATGCTTTTTCTTTTTCTTCATCACTGTCGCAAAGTCCGTAGAATATTGCCATTGCCTGACAGGATTGAGTTCCGGTTGAGAAGCGCATAGTATCTTTATCAAGCAGATGCTCTCTGATACACGCCCTCATCTCCCCTGCAAAAGCGCGGCAATAGTCAGCTTCAAGCCTCATATTAAGTCTGTCGTAAAGGTACGCCGCTTTGACTGCAAGATCGTAAGAGATCGTGCTGTCGGTAAAGATCAGCGGGGGCATATAATCGGGGAATGCGGGACACCAGTCGCCAAGACCGATCGAAAGCAGACTGTTTTCATCAAACCGAGTGCGGAGATAAGCAAAATAACGCAGCATCTCGCGGCTTGCTTCCTTTGCCGCGCGAAGATCGTCACGCAAAACTGCCGTGAAATAGGGCAGATAGACAAGCACGCTGTCCCAAGCGGGGCCGTTGCCCCAAGCAAATCCCCATCCGCCCGTGGGAACGATTCCGGGGAGCGCACCGCGGTTGTCCATTGCTCGCGCGATACACTTCTCCCACATAAGGTAGTTATCCTCGGGCTCAAAATTCATAATTGTCTGCTCTGCGGAAAGTGCCGCATCGGCAGTCCAACCGTTTTTCTCTCTGTGAGGGCAATCGTTGGGAAAGTGTTGGAAGTTTCCGAGCGTGGAGCGGCGAGTCATCTCCTGAAGCTTATTGAGGGTTTCATTTGAGCATTTAAAATCGCCTCTATCGCCAAGCTCGGTGTTCATAATAACGTAGGTGAGAAGCTCAGGCGTTGCCTGCTCCTCGGTAATGCCCGTCACTCTGGCGTAACGGAAGCCGTAATAAGTAAAGCTCGGAATATATGTTTCGGTATCGCCGCCGCGGCAGATATATTCGGTTCTCTGCACGTATTTCGGCTGTCCGAATTGGATGGAGCTTGTAAACGTAATGTTGGATTGGGTAAATTTTCCGTTTTGAATCAGCTCGCCGTGGTCGATGACGATGTGCTGACCGTAATTTCCCTTTACATTCAAGCGGGTGAGTCCAACGCAATTGTATCCGAAATCATAAATATAGGCATCATCCTCTTTCGTGATCGAAATTGCACGCATCTCACCCGTTGCAACGATCGGCTTGTTGCAGGCGAGCATTTGCTCACCGCGATCGGTCGGAACAGGGATGGCAGGCGTCCAATCGGAAAGATCACATCCGGGCAGATTCCAATTGGGAATCTCGCGACGCGCATCATATTTTTCACCCATACGAAGATCGTCAAAATATATAGGCGAGGGATGGCAAAGAGTCTTTTCGTCGGCTTCGATCACCTGCTTTTTACCCTCAATCACCGTTTCGATGGCAAAGGCAAGCTTTGGTGCAGAATTGAATCGAGCCTTTTCAAAGCTCCAAACAAATCCGCCGAAGCCGTTTTGCATTCCGTTACCGAGTTGAAACGCAAAGGTGTTCTCCCCGTAAACCATCATATCGCTTACGTCGTAATGATCGTAGGGCAAGACCTGATCGGAATTGACTATATAAGGCGACAAATGTCCCTTTGTGATTCGCTTTCCGTTTACGTAAATCTCGTAAAACCCAAGTCCGCAAACCGTGATCTCGGTCCGCTCGGGGATCTTGTCGAGTACGATATCACGGCGCAAATAGGGTGCCGCAACGTTTTTCTTCGTGGTTGATTTTTCGATAGTTGCAGATACAAAATTGCTTGAAAATATCATCGTTTTATCCCTTTCCTATCCGAATTATCCTGAATTTGGAGAACGATTTATTATATTATATCACAGATCTTGCCCAATTGCAAGCATTCTGAAAATATAGAAGAGCGACCGCAGTGGTCGCTCTTTTTAATATTATTTGAAATATCTTTTTAGCATATACCGTGCAATGCTTTAAGCTTTAGTTGAGAGCCTTGAAGCTGTCTGTGATATCTTTAAGCAGTTTGGGAAGAGTTCTCGTATAAGGCTTGCTTGCGGTTGCCCAGCTTGTTGCTTTAGATGCACCCCAGCTCCATTGACCGCTCATATTGCCGAGGGTGTCGTTGAAGAGTCTTCCGAAATCAAATACGATTCCCGCACGGATAATATCGTACATCTGGGATTCAACGGAAGTATCGGAATATCTGAGCTTGAAGGTAGTCTCGAAGACTGCGGGAGAGGTCAGGCGGTAAGCCTCGCTTGCCCAGCATTCAAGAACCGCTGCGGCG
>JAGBRZ010000089.1 GCA_017632155.1 Clostridia bacterium | reverse complement strand
TACTCGCACAGAATCATCGAAAATCCTGTGTCAAGTGTAAGAACATCACCACTCTTCGCAGTATAATACTCTACACCAGTACACCTTGAGTTGTTTGCAAATTCGATAAGAGCTCCATTTGTGTCAAGTGTGCCAAACACAAATGTATCTGAAATCTTCAATTTCCCATTATCAAGATTTCCGATTGAGCCGTTCAAAGCGCTGCCCCGGCTGTAGATTTCCGCTCCGACATTGGTAGCAGTCCAATGAGCAGAGTTCCACACTTCACCCGGAGCGGCGATTGCTGTTGTGCACATGTAAAACACGCCGTCATGGATGCAATAATCACCGACTGCATAAGCCGCAGATGCACTATACAGATCGGCAACCATCGTTATGATTGCTTCTGCGTCTGAGGTTGCTTCTTGCATTGCTGAAATCTGAGCGAGCAACTGGTCAAGGTTCGGGATATTCGCAGACGGGACAACTGCTCCGGTCGTGGTCCGTTCGACCGTTCCGAAAGCCTTAACAATCGTTGTAGTTGCGGAATAACGTACACTGTTTACAACAACCTCGATCATGCCGGGGATTTCATAGCACTGACTGGTAAGCGTAACATACAGGAGATTCCCGTCAACAGTACCATCAAGCGCAATGACCGTACCATCAGCCCGGATCACTCTACCGCTACAGGTGCCGCCAAGGGAAGCGGCAACGCCGTCCTCAAACACATACGCACCAACCTGATTGCCTGCAACGTTGTCCTGACAAACCATCGAATCGAGCGCACGAGGAAAGTTTTTCCCGCCAAGGTCTACATTGTAGTAATTTTTGAAAACCGCCATGCTCAATCACTCCCTTTTTCTGAAAGTTCGTCAATTGTCCGTTTGAGTTCTTCAATCTTTCCCTGCATGGACTCCATATCGTTTTTAACACCTTTTTTCAACGACAAAAGCATCTGCGCGATATTCCCCATCTTAGAGCAGAAATTGATATACTGACCGGCTAAAAGTTCTTTCACGGCTGAATTGCAGGAAACAATGATCATATCAATCATACCCTCATTATCGAGAAGTCCTTTGCCGTCGTTTACAGTGACATCACCAAGCTTTTTCTGTTCCATCTGCAAGCCCCCTTTACGTATCAGCGCCGCCGAGATAATGTATAGTTGACGAACTATAACCAGTTACCAAATACCCCATAACCGGCCCATCTGAAGAAATAAAACTCCCCTGCGAACTCAGCGTATATGTTGTAATTGTTTTCGTGCTCCACGTTGCAGCGTCTCCGTTAACCGTTAAGCCGCCGCATGTCATATCGCCGTCGCATGTAATATCGCCATCACAACTAATCAGAACATCGGCAAAAACGTTCTGTCCTGATACCGCCCCGCCATCCGCTGTTACATCCGTGCAAGTTATACTGCCTGTTGTCAGATTGCCGCAACTAATATCGTACGCCTCTAATGCGGTAACAACTCCATCAATGTCAATTACATCTGCGTTTATATGTGCGCTTGTTGTCCCATCGTCATTGATTGCAAGGATGATTTCACCGCGCTTGATATATAGATCGCCATTTCTTTGACCAACGATCATGCCGATCATCTGGTTTGTCTTTACCCACTGCGTATACCATTGAGCGGTCTCTTCCTCATCATTATCCTGCCCGTGACCGCCACCGCCTCCACCGCCGCCGGAAGATTCGTTAGCTTCACGATTTATATACACAATGTTCGGGACATAATCACCGATTTCAGGACGGTTTGCGGACGGATTCAAAAGATCAATATCAAGTCGGATAATCTCCTTCTGGAATAACTCGCCGGTTTCGGGAATATCTATAATAACAGTATCATGCAATCGCATCGGCTCATCCTTATAACCAAGCCGATACAAATCTGTTACCGTTCCGCTGATACTGATTTTCGGTTGTGAAACCTGTTTCAAAGTTTCCCATGTCTTTTCAAGCAGGACTTCCGCATCATCAATATTTCCGTTCTGATAATAGCCAAACTTCGCTCTTCCGTTTCTTCCGTATAGAGCGGTTTTATCTGGGTCTTCAAGATAGGTTTGCCCTGACGGCTTTGCCGGATGGGAGCTTGTCGCAGACCATACCACTTCTGCAAAAGTCAGTTCTTCCGGTTGATCATCGCCGCCCTGTTGCGGCTTATCAACCGTCCCGCCATACCCATAAAGCGCAGTGTAAACTTCAGAATCATCATACTGCACCGAACTATCAGACATGTTTTTATCAATGGAAAGCCGGACTCCGCGCCATGTACCCTGCGCGGGATAGATATCAAGCTTTCGTGTGCCAATATTTCCGGTTCCGGTAATCGTAATCCGGGGAATAATGTAGACATTCCAGTTTTGCTCAATCGTTTTGATCGCTTGCCATACATTCCCCCTGCTGATATCGCATGACTGCTGATCTGTTACGGAAGAATTGCCAACGCTCCATAGCGTCCCGGCAAGCACGTTTGAAAGAGCGTTTGCCGGGGTTTCATTTGTGATCTCCTGCCGGTTTATGTGTTCATCGTTTAGTTCAGCTAACGCAATATCTTCTGCAATGATTTGTTGATAATGGTCCGGCTCGATGTTCGTCACGTTCCGAACCTCAAACGCGACCAGATCACCGGTTGCGGGATCGGCAAAGGCAAATCGTTGTCCGATCTCAATCTTTTTGCTTGCCACAAAAGGGAAGGTTGCGGTGACCGTCATTTCTTCTTGTACCCAATGCCCTTCTTCAATATCCGATCGGGAGAAAAGACCAACACCCGCCGCAGTGAAGAATTTTAGTTCCATTATAACCACCTTTCCCGAAACTTGACTGTTCCGGTTCCGCTGATTGTCGTTTGCCCTACTTTCGGAATAATCCACATTGAATCAATCTTGTAATTGCTCATAATGGACGCATTGCCAACAACCGCCGTTTGATTATTCAGATCAATCACCATTGCACCGGCGGGAACAGATGAAAATTTAATACTATTCGTGCCATCGCTGTATGTCTTATTTGATGCCGCACTTGCGAATGTATGCTCAATCCGAATCAATGGGGGAGCATCCCCCAAGGCGTAAAATGCAGTGCCGCAAGCAACGCTTTTTTCCTCTATGCTCTTCCAGAAAGGATCGTTGATACATGTAAAGACAAGCCGCAATTTTGATTCCCACCATTGCCGATATGACGGCTCCGGTTTTCCTGTGCAGATTGCAGTCAGATACATTCCGGGATGGTTCGGAAGATCAAGCCGATATTCTTTGTCCGTCTTCGCCCACTGGCTGATGCCGAGCAAAGCAGATTCACGCTTTGCCCGGTCATCTTCCAGAATGCCGAAAGTAATAGCAACCGTCCTTTGTCCGTACCTTGTGCGGATGAACTCTGAACCGGGAAAAATTGCCCGTGGACGCTCAATCACATTGACTTCGACAGGGCTTATCCTGATATCCTCGATCATCACAGGAGCGACGCTTTCAAGCGAAATCCCATCAAATACGATCATCCTTGCCACCCACTCCTTTGTAATGTCCTATAGCTCTTGCCCTGTTGCGCTGAAATCACATGCCCAACCGTTCGACCATCAAGGTAAACATCTCCACCGGCTTTCACGTTATCCCGCATCACGCCGCCGAGAGCTTCATAGTCAACGCCTTGCTTTGCACCGTTTTTGAATCCTTGCCAGATGCGGTTTTCTTCCGCTGTTAGGATTCCTTCGCCTTCATGCAGTTCCGCAAGGTATCCGTTGAAAGGAACGAAATCAAGCCCGGTTTCATGCGAACCATCAAGCTGAAAACCGAATGAACCAAAAGGACCGAGATCAATATTGATTCCCCATCCGCTCAATCTGTCCAACTCTGCAAGGATCGAATCAACAGCGGTCTTAACTTCTGGAACATGGCTTGATATTCCTTTAGCAAGTCCCGCGATAGTTTCACCGGATGCCGCAGACGCTTCTTGACCAAGGTTCATTTGTGTTATTGCTTCTTTCGCTGCATCAACCATTCCTTGATAAGTTTCGTCAACCGTCAGCTTTTGTGCGGTTAAAGCATCAGTGAAACCCTCTTTCAGTCCTTGCACATCCTGATAAAGCTTGTCTACCTGTTCGGCTTTTGATGGGTCTTCAAGCAACGCAGACAGCCTTGCAAAGCTTTCCTCAGAACCATCAGCAAGAGAGGCGAGAAGTTCGTCAGAAAGCCCCATTTCACGGGCTTTTTGAAGGTTCTTCATGTATTCTTCCATGAATACTTTCTGGCTCTGCAAGTTTTCAAGCATGCCACCGGCAGTAAATCCCTGATCCGCTTTTTGCTGATGAAGTTTTTCTAATTGTTGGTCAACCTCTTTGATCTTTTCGGCAAGCTCTTTATATTCCTTTGATCCCTCTTTTAATCCGGCAAGTTTGCCTTGATATTCCTGTTGCTTTTGTGCTAAATCGCTGACCTGTTTATCTATATCGCGCGCCGGTGATTTGATGCTTTCAAAACCGCCAATTATATTATCTACTGCCTGAGCCGTCGAATCCCTGACGCTTTGCACATAATCAGCCATTGCCCGGATTGCTTCTTCGGATGCAGTTACAGCGGTTTTTCCAACTTTTTTCAGTTCATCGCTCCACTCTTCCGTTGAATCAATGACATCTTTCAGACCGTCCGGCATTTCCTCGACCGTCTGCCGGTATTCTTCAATGGCAAGTTTAGCTTCTTCCAATGCGTCAACCTGTCGCTGATAAGCCGTCGTTGCTTCATCAGCTTCAGACATTGCCTTGTCCAATGCATCTGCCGCACTATTTAAAGCCTTTCTTCCTTCTTCATCAAGACCAAATATGCCGCTATAATCCCTGTTTATTTTTCCGTTCTGACCGAAACCAAAGTTTGCTCCATATTGTTCATAGACCTGTTGTGCCGCTTCAAGTGCCTGTCTTGCTCTGCGCTTCGCAACCGCCATATCAAGTTCAAGTCCCGGAATATCAGCAAACCGGGAAGAAAGAGCGTTTTCTTTCTGCTCTAAAGCACCGAGCATAACAAGTTTTTTCTGCCCGTCTTCCCATGCCTGAATATAATCTTTGATTGCGTCAGTGCCGCCTTCAACCTCGCCGGTTTCCGCATTGATAATACTGTTCAATCCGGGAATGGTGGCAATCAGCTTTTTACAGGTTTCAAGCCATAAAGCCTGTTTATCTGCAACCCCTTCCGTACTGATGCCCAGAGCTTCAAGGTTTGAAATTGCCTGTTGTTCTTCCGGGGTCATCTCTTTCAGCCCCAGAGCTTCAAGCAGACTTTTCCCTTCTTCCGTTTGATCCAGTCCGGGAATGCCGGTTTTGATCAAATCCGCAATGGTAGACCATCCAGCAACATCATCTTCACTCAGCCCGGATGCCGCTTCCTTGACGCTTGCCATCCAGTCAGCTACACCTTGTGCGTCGCTCCCGGTGACAGCAGACAAAGCCCAAACATCCGCGCTGAGCATGCTCAACAGGCTTTCAAGCGTCTTTGCTTTGCCGTTTGAGGTATCAATCTCTCCGATCTGTTTAACCAGTTCGCCGAGTTTGGTACCCGCATTCGACTTTGAAATCCCTTCCAAATCGGACGCAATCTTTGAGGTTCCGCTTGTATTGATCTTATTTTCTTCTTCCGAAATCGCCGTGATTGTTCCTGCCGCATCCGTCCCGGCGATTTGCTGAAGGTTAGAAAGTAGGGTTGCACCGGCTTCGGAATCACTCAATCCGGGAATGCCGTTCGTAATCTCTGTAATCAGATCGCCCCAACCGTCAACTTTATTCGGATCGAGTGCGTTTGCCTTGTCTGCAATGCCCTGTAACCACTTTTGCGCTTCTTCTGCGCTTTCCCCGCGAACAGCCGCAAGCGCATTTATGTTTTCATTCAGACTGCCGAGGAAACCAAGGACAATTCCGCTGTCCCGCTGATCCAACTTGACATTGGTCAAACCGTTTACGATCTTCTGAAGGTTTTCTGCCGCTGTGCTTGTTTTGATCTGTTCGAGGATAGCAACCAAATCTCGCGCTTCTGTGGCTGTCTTTGTTATTTCATCAAGTTTTCCTGCTGTATCTATATCTATCTCGTTAAAATCATCAATGACCGTTCTGTCCGGTTTCTGCGTCAGCTTTTCAAGCATTTCTGCAATGCCTGAAGTAATCGGGTTTATAACTTCAAGAAGGAAGTTTCCCGCATCCGTTTTTATTGTTTCAATCGCAGTTGCAATCCGTCTTTGAGAGTTCGCATATCCATCAGCGGTCTTTGCAAAGTCCCCCTGTGCGTCAGCCGTTGCTTGCATCAGATATTGATATCTAAGCATTGTCTGTTCGCCTTGCGTCATACTGTCGAACGCCTTTGTGATTCCCTGCGTCAACGCATATGCTTCAAGGTTGGCAACGGACATGTTGATGCCAAGCTGTTTTAATGGCTCTGTTTCTCCACTGATACCAGAACGGATTTTCTGAAAAGCGGTTTCAAAATCCAGATTATAGAAAGATGCCATATCAGCCGCCAGTCCGGCAAGGTCTGTTGACATCGTGATAATCTCATTCCCGCTCATCCCGGCAGATTTCATCATCGCGCCGAGCGTGGAAGTGAATTTCTTCGCCTGTGTTTCAGTAAGACCAAACTGCTTTCCCGCAGACTTCGCCCAACTTTCGATCTGCACCGCACCATCGCCGAACGTGGTGTCAACGACATTCTGTACCTCTTGCAGATCGGATGCCGCTTCAATTGCGGAGTTGGCGAAATCCAGTAACGCTTTACCGGCTTTCAGCCCCCAATCTTTTAACCGGTTTATATCCAAAGCTTTCGCCATGGACTTTGTCATATTATCCGCAGACGCAGAAACGCTTTTATCCCAATTTTTGCTTTCTTTTTCAATTGCTGCCGTTATATCTTTAACATTCGCAATCGCTTTTTTTCCATCCGCTGTTACTTCAAATACAATCTGTCCATCAGCCGCCATTGTTTGATTCACTTCCTCCCGGTGCTTCTGCTATTTTCAGCAATCCGGCAAATATCTTGCTTATATCGGAATCATATTTCCTTGCCGCTTCTGCTTCTGTCATATGGATTGCAACCCTTGATTTTGCATCCATAAGCCACTTGCGCTCTTCGGCATTGTATTTCGTCGCTTTCGGCATTGGTCTTGTCCTGATGCCGATAACTTCCGCATACCTGTTTCCTTCAGGAATAGCCTGTAACAGTTCCATGAACTCCAACCAGTGCAATTTATCCCTGTACAGATCAATCCCGTATGATTGCCGGAATGCCGCCCGGATTAGTCCTGCATCCTGTTCAAAGCTCGTTACCCTTTGCCCGTCGCTGTTTTCGTGCGTTTCACCAAACAGCAATGCCCGAACAGCCGCAAGCACTTTTCCGCAGTTCTTCGGTTTTCTGGTTAGGCATTTTATAGCCAGATACTCCCGCGCATCCTGCATTAAATCGTTACGCTGTAATACTTCCATCATCCGGAGCACGTTTCGGAAATCGAAATCCAACCGGTAAAACTTCCCGTCAACCCTGACCCCTTCGGGGAGTTTTTCATACAGTTTCATTCTTTCTTCTGGGCTTTCGTGATCTTTTTAGCCAAACGCTCCCGGAAATAGATGCCGCATGCGTTGATAACTGCAAGAGGTTCTTCATCATAAAACTGCATCAGTTTTTCGGCTTGTTCCTGCCCGAATACAGCCCCCGCAAACATCAATGCAGATTCCCTCTGCTCATCGTCCGGGGAGGTCTCAGAAAGCGTGCTAATGCGCTTATTCGCTTTCATTAGATTAACAACCAGAATCGACGCATCAGCCCTGACATTCAGTTCAATTACCTTGTCAATATTTCGGAACCGCACCTTGTCGCTGACCGAGTATGGATTAATCTCACTTTTCCTGAAAAGCATTATTTGACCTTCCTTTCAAAAATAGGGGAGGGTTTTACCCCTCCCCCAACTGTGTAAATCAGGTGGCATCTGTAACCGTCGGCTTGCCGTTAAATCGAATCGTGCATCCAAACGCATTTACATCAAGCGTCTGTCCACCGAAGCTTGTGATGTTCCCGATCGTGCAATCACAGGTAATGACCTTACCTTCAGCCGTGATTTTAACGGAACTGTTCCGCTCAGAGCCAAGCGCAAACTGCAACCCGGCAATATAATCCTGTGCCGCATCGCCCACAATCCTGCGTCCGGTGATCGTCAGTTCAGGTGCCGCGCCGGTCGTTTCGTTGTGCGCGAACCCTTCACCGCAGAGGAAAAAATACTGCTGATTCTGCTCGTTTTCGGAAAACTCCATGCCCTCGATACCCTTGCACAATTTGGAGTATGTCCAAACAGGCGGGTTAGCGGTAGTCGCACTCGTACCAATTTCGATTTGATTTACCCAATTCGCATTCATGCTTCTTCATCCTTTCTGTAATACTTGACAATGATTGCTGATGCCATGATCCAACCAACATTATCCTCCCGCCCAATCAACGTCGGGATAGGTGGTGAACCGTGACTAATATCTACAATCTCCCATCCGTTGCCGGAAGGATAATCATGCAATCTTGTCAGGTTGTCTTGAATATCATTCAGGGTTGTTGTAAGTATCTGCAAGTTTGGATGTTTTCCGTTGAAAGTCAAATCCAGAAAGATATACTGGTTTTTGTCAAGAAAAACGCTATCAACGGAACTTGTAGCAGTCTCGCAGACAAGCCCAATGCCTGAACCTAGTGCGCCTCTCATAATCGGTGCGTATGTGTCCATAGCATCTATCAAATCCATTACAGATTCGACAACTTCATCCGCTATGCTCATTTCATCATCTCCATTATCTTCTGCGCTTTCCTGCCCCATTCGTCT
>JAGBRZ010000088.1 GCA_017632155.1 Clostridia bacterium | reverse complement strand
TCCTTCGATTTTATATTCGGGAATAAATTCAGGCAACTTTTACATGCTGCGTTCTCCTTTCGATACATCGGTGCGATATGGATACTTATTTTTGAAGTTTTGTTTTGCTGTATGCAGTCTGCTTTTTACCGTCCCAATAGGGATGTTCAGTTGTTTTGCGATTTCTGATTGCGGCATCTCTTTCCAGAAGTAAAGGTAAAGGATCTGCTTATCCTTATCACCGAGCAAACTCAACGTTTCTCTTACAGTATTAACTACGGAAACACCATGCCTGCCGTCTGATAGTTCCTTTTCTGTCAACTCGTCAATCGGAATTTCGTACTGAGTCGCTTTCTTTCTGAAATAATCATTGCATTTGTTTCTTGCGATGCTAATGATCCATGCTTTGAATGAGTCCTTATTCTTCAGCTGAGGAAACTTCTGATATGCTGTAAGGAATATCTCCTGCAGCACATCGTCTGCATCCGCTTTAGAGCTCATCCGAAATCTCACAAACCGTTCCACAGAAACACGTTCTGCTTCCAGCAAGTTCTCAAACTCATCCACATCATCACCTCCTTTGGTCTATGAGTGATTAAAACCGGTTTCACTTATATAGACGGGTGTGGGTATCAAAAGGTTCATTTTTAAGAATTATTTTCCGAATAAAAATCTAATGGGTCTATTTCAAGTTTTCTGCAAATCTTGATTACTACATCGAAAGATGCCCCGCCAATATCACGAGATAGTAAGGTCATTAGAGTGCTATACGGAATATCTGCCTCGATAGCGAACTGGCGAAGGCTCGTATATCTGTCCAGGATCAGATTCCGTAGTTTTTGCTCACGGTTCATTTTGGCTCCTCAACAACCATTATCTCGACGCCTCTCTCTTCGATGGCAGCAATCTGATCTTCTACGCAATCCCAGTCTGTGATAATTGAATCAAAAGCATCTACATCACACACTTTAATGAAGGAATCGACGCCGATCTTTGAACTCGGTATGACAAGGCATCTGCTGCGGCTGTTTTTAATTACCGTGCGCTGGAATGTTGCCGTTTCGTCCGTACCGTTGGATAGACCGAACTCCGCTGTCAGACCGGCTCCGGTAATAAAGCAGAGATCAAAATGCAATCTGCTTACAAATTCGTTGGCCAGGCTATCAACCAGTGAACCGCTTTGTCGCATCTTACCACCAGCGATATATACGTCGATGTTTTCAAAACTTCTGAGTTCCTTGCCAATATCAACTGAATTCACGACTACAGTGTAATGGATATCGCGAGGCAAAAACGAAACCATAATATGACCAAACGAACCACCGGTAAGATATACCGTATCATTCTCACGGATCTTTCCTGCAGCAACACGGGAAATTTCTCTGTAGTTATCAAAGATAGGCATATTATCAAAATTTCTATCAACCGGGGGCCTGACGCTCACCTGTCCTATCGAAATGGCACCGCCGTGAGTTCTCTTGCAAATGCCTTTCTGTTCGAGCAGTCGCAGATCCCTGCGTGCAGACTCATCGGATATTCCGTACTTACTTGTAATTTCAGCAATGGTGATCTTACCGTTCGCTTTAATAGTATCTGAAATTTTTTGATGGCGTTCTTCAATAAACATAACCATACCTCCAAATTGAGAATAATGTATTATCGAATTCGACATCATCATTATACAACATAAACGGTAACAATTCAACGCTTTCGGTAATCGGATTTGCGTATATTTGAGCAAAGAGAAAACCGCCGCAGGAGAACCTGCAGCGGTCAAAAGTTCTTAACCGATTACTAAAACCATAGGGCAAGGAGGCTGATTGACGCCGTTGCTATCGTCGTCATAATTACCGTCATACAGCTTGCCTCTTGAAATAGCCTCTCTTATTGTGGCAAAAAGCATAGCATTATCTGCATACAGATATTGTTTCTGCAAAGGAACACTATCCAGATGTGCAGGTATTTCTTGCTTCTTTCCTCTGAAAAACTCGGTAAGCAGCTCTTTTAGATCATTTACTATCTCGTACTTCGCTTCCGTACAAAGGTTCCACAAAACTTGTGCCTCATCCTTACATAGAATAGGAATGTTGATGACTGGTTTTCCGACTTCCTCACGGAATATCTTACATTTTGTGAGCCAAGGAATAGCTTTGAGATATTCCGGATTGAAACCTACACTTTCAGGATCAATTCCCGTGTGCATAATGTAGAGTAGCTTTGCAATCTCTGCATCAACAAAGGTGTTCTTAGGGAAAAATGTATAATCGGCCGAATGATAATATGGGTAACACGGGAATCCGTCTGCACCATACACGTGCATTTCAAGCATCTCGCAATTGGCATATTTGTCAAACCTTGCAACGCGTTCACCCGAGTAAGAATGTGCCAACAACTCGATATGATCCTTGTAATCAAACTCCTTGAAATTAACATGGCCAAAGGCAATCCATCGTCCACCGTTAGGACGTTCATTAAATTGCTGTTCAGCATTGAATATTTCAGAGAAGGTCATATATGTTCCGTAGTCCAGACAGTTGAATGCAACATACAGTTCCAGGGAGTTTCTTGCATCAAATGAACATCTTTTGTAAAACTCACACTGACGGAGCTTCACAAGGGCTTTTTCGATAGCATTCCAGAATAACTCAAAATTCTCATGTACACATTTTTTCTGCGCAGGAATATGCTTTTCCTTATCATCCAAAGTTGAAATCATAAAGTCTGTATAAACTTTGTTCCCAACCTTTTTCATTAGTTCACCGTCTACCAGCTTTTCAACAATAGGTTCTACATATGCTGCCGGAATACCGATAGACAATGCAATCTCCTCAATAGTTACCGGCTTAGAGTAAGCCAGCCACAGGATATTCTGGGCAATAAGATCGTTTTTGATAAGTGTGATCGGCTCTCCGTTCAATCCGGGATTTCCACTGTAAGAAACATGAAGTGTTATAGGTGAATAACTTTGCTTTGAGTATTTTTCCATATCGCTGATTCCTTTCTTTACATGATCTCTGCCAAGATGCAATCTGCTTTTTACAGTTCCCTCGGGAATGCCCAATTCTGATGCAATCTGACTTACGCTCTGACCGTTCATGTAGTACCGCACGATAACCTCGCGATAGTTTTTGGCAAGGTAAGCAACTGCTTTACGAACGTTCTCCGCTTCGTCGTCTTCATCATTCAATTGGATTATTGCGTTCTCATCAACGATATCAAAGTCATCTCCAATACTGACTATTGGTTGCTTATATCTTTTACGGAGCATGTCATTGAATTTTCGCCCCATAACAACGAGAAGCCACGCTTTTACATCTTGAATATCTTTGCCACGTGCCAAATATGACAGTGCTGCAAGAAGTGTCTCCTGTGTTAGATCTTCAGCATCATATATATTGCCGCATCTTTGTAAGGCTGCAGATAACAGGAATTCTATGTAGTTTTCTAAGTCTTTGCTTTGCATCTTCGGTACCTCTTTTGAAAGCTTTCACCTACAAGGTCGCAACAATAGCTTCTCGGTTCAATGTTTTTTCAAAAAAATTTTTCTACAGAAACAGGGGTAGCCGCCGCAGGAAAACCTGCAGCGGCCCATTTGCTTACACGTTGGCAATCAGTGTGGTCAAGGATTTTCTCTGGCCTTCGGTAGGCTCCTTCAGTTTGCCGTTCTTCAAGAGCGCTGTGATACAGTGTACCAGGAACCATCCATCAGCGTGGAATACAAACTGCAATTCATATGCTTTAATCTTTCTAAGGTGTGCAGGAACCGATTCCAGTACAGCCTCGGCATAAGGCGCCTTCAGCGCATCAAACTCAGTCTGATACTTTACCTTGATTCGCTCGCCGATAGCAAGAAGTTTATCACGAATTTCATTGCTTGCCAAAACCACGATCTGCCATGCAGATTTGAAGTGTCCGTCATAATCGCCATTGGTTTTGATATAACCACGTTCTGCAAGCCATGCGTAATCGTGCTTAGAGAGCAAATTATGTTTTTCCCAATTTAGGAGAGTAATTGTTCGCTCTTGTTCTTCAGGGATGTTTCGCTCTTTTACGGGCGCTCTATCAGACCATTCCGAATCAATTTGCCACATCATCTGGTAATCACCCTTATTCCACATAGGACCGCACCAGTTTCTCATATAAACATAGTCATCAGGAAGAACCATTTCATCCGGCACTACAGACGCGTGATAGATATTATGAGCACCATCCGGACGGATCGTGGCAACCTCTTCAAAAGAAATGCTCTCATCCATCAGTTTCTCGCCGGACCAAGCTGCTATATAAGGAATCAGCGTCCACAGGATGAAATTACGGTCCGCTTTAGGCGACTCAGTCAAGGAGATGGGAGCGTCAGTTTGACCACATAAGATGTCCGGATCGTCAAGAATGCCGGAAGAGGTCAGCTCATCATACAGATCGTTCGCAAACAGCTCAGCAGCACGCTTGTACATATCGTTCTGCATGGTAAGCAGTTCTGCAGTCGGCTCGCTGATGATGAAGTTGATAATGTACTTATCCTTTTGTGCCTGCAGGAAGCCGTATTCCTCAAGGAATTCAACTTCTGTTTCTACGTACACGGGGGAAACACCCAGGTCATCGGCAATCTCGTTAATGGTCTTTGCCGTATTACGCACACAGTAGCAGATATTCTGAGCCAGTGTGGAACGGAAGAACTCGTCGGGAGATTTTTTACCTACGGAACCATTGATGCCATAGGAGTGGAATTTAATAGGGTTAAACTTGAGTTCGCTTGCTTTTCTCATCGTATCCATACCTCGTTTCAATTCTTTTTTAGCTTCAAACAAGTGCCACTTGACAGTGCCGAGAGGAATATCCAGTTCCCGAGCAATATCTGCCTGTTTGCGATTCTCGAAATAATACGCAATCACTATTCTTCTTTGCAGCTTAGAAAGGTAAGCAATCTCAGTCTGGAGACGATGGATAGCTTCTGTATTGTCGTCGGTGTCCAGTTCAGAGTACGGATCTGCAATCAGCTCCGCAACCTCATCAATAGAAACACCGACCATACTTTTCGCAGCATCACGATAGTAGTTGCTGAGCGTGTTATGGGCAACGGTCCAAATGAACTTTCCCATGTCCGCGACGTCATCCTTGACAAGGAGCGCACGGAACGCTCTTATCGCAATCTCCTGCGACAGATCCTCTGCATCGTGGATGCTTTTACATCTCTTCAGAGCAAATCCGAATATGGGCTTTAGGTATTCAGTTATGGTTTTCTCTACGTCTTGTCTGTTCACTTGTTTGCACCTCTTTGA
>JAGBRZ010000087.1 GCA_017632155.1 Clostridia bacterium | reverse complement strand
AGTCATCATAAACATCGCCGCGGGAATTCCCTTTCCCGATACGTCTGCCATTAAGAATGCAAGATTATCGTCGTCTATAAAGTAAAAATCGTAGAAGTCACCGCCAACCTCTTTTGCTGTATGCATAGTGGCGTAGATTTCAAATTCGCGTCTGCTTGGATAAGGCGGGAATACGCTCGGAAGAGCCGCGTGCTGAATAGCCTTTGCAAATGCAAGTTCCTCGTCAATTCTCTCTTCCGCTTCTTTGATGTAACGCTTCAGCGTATCAACCGTTGCGTTAATGTCGTTTGAAAGGGAGTCGAACTCCACGTGAGAACGAACGTCTACAACGTTGTTGAGGTTACCATCGGTAATAGCGGAAAGTGAACCGTTTACCTTGTGAATATTCTTTACAACGAGCTTACGTACAAGAATGTAAATCAAAACGAAGAGCGCGCCGAAAATAATTATCTGAAGCACGGTGAACACCTTGAGCGATACGTCACGGGAAACCATTGCCTCGCTGTGCGGATAAACGGCGATGATCTTGAATCCTTCGTTTTCGTCGAACATACAGAACGCGCGCTCAAAGCGGTACTCAGTGACGGTTTCTCCGTCCTTTTCCACCTCTTTGCCTATGTAGATGCCTTCCTCAAACATCTCTTTGTTTTCGATCTCGGCAAAGTTCTGTGTCATTGCCGTTACGATGGTAATGGGCTGACCACTATTATTAGAACGGTCGCTGACGATGTTCCATTCGCTGTCGGTAACAATGAGGAATCCGTCCTCACCAACGTGGCGATTTTTAACTACCTCGGTCACGGCAGTTCCCATTGCCTCATAATAGGCTTCTTCGTCGTAGCCGACTTGGACAAAGCCACCTCTTGCAAGTGATACGCCTGCGTACTTACGGTAGATATCGCTGTCATAGGCGATGGGCTGATAGTCTTGCACGTACTCTGTGAGTGCGCCGAGCAGAGCCATAAACTCTGCCGGTTGCTGACCGTTTGTTGACATATTGAAGCCGATAAAGCTTTCGTTTGAGCTTGCGTCGATTATACCGCTTGTATTAGCGTAGTTTATCTCACTTACGTTGTATTTGTCGAGCATTTCAGCGAGAAGCTCGTTTGTGATCTCGTCCGTGCTGTTTAATTCGGTTGCAATAGCGTGTGTGATAACCAAAAGGTTTTTATCCGATGTGTCTCTAATATCCTGTTTTACATCCTTAATATACGTATCAAGAAGGTTCTCTGCGCTATCAGTAAAGAGCCCCGTCTGATATCCCCACAGGAATACGAGGGTGATTACAAACGCAATAGCGACGATAAGGAAGAGCCACTTTTGGAAGGATGCTGATATTCTTTTCTTGGTCCCCGTCATATCAGTTTACCTCCTTCTCAATGCGGATGCAGGTGTCGGTGTACGTGTAGGTGGAAGTATCCTTCTCTGTAAGAGTATCGGCACTGTCACCGCCGCTTACCTTCATTCCGTGGGTCGCAAGGTCTTTGGAGAAGAAGGTGGGAACGTCGGGATTCATACGTTCAAGGGCTACGAGTGTAAGCGAACCGCCCGAGAACTCTGCTTTATTGACAAGTCGGCAAACACCGTCAGAGCCAAACACAAATTCTCCCGTTTCGGGATCAAAGCCTGCCAAAAACAGATCAACTGCACTTGCGTTTACAGTACCGCCTGTCATAGCAAAGGTCTTGGCGTTCATTGCATCGTCGTTGCCGTAAACAGTAATATTACCGCCAGCAATAGTCAGTTTTTCCGATGATATGATACCAACTCCCAAGGCTGCGGCATCTTCTTGTTTGATTTCAATACTGCCACCGTTTATCGTAAGGTCTTTTACACAGTACAAACCATAAGATAAAGCAGTAAATTCCGGCGCATAATGAACTTTGATATCACCGCTGTTAATTGTCAGAAGCTCTTGCGCCCAAAGACCAACACCAATAAAGCTTGCAATCTCGTCCTCGGCAGTTTTGATGTAAGTATCGATCTTGCCGGATTCAACCGTAAGCGTGTCGGCTTTGATACAGCTTGCTCTTGCTCCAACGGCAAGGCTACCTTCACCCTTGATGGTCAAATCGTATGCGGAAATGCCGTTTACGGGGGCTTTTTCGCCCATGCCGATCTTGTTCTCGCCAACAAGGTTGAGAGTCAGATTATCAATGGTTGAAACAATAAACGCTTCCATCTCCGTATCGGAGCATTCTGCGATATTTGTACCGTTCAGAGTAAGTGTACCTGACTTACCGTCGCCAACATAGCTAACCGTTCCGTCACCGAGTATATCCGCCCTGTTTCTCGTTGTTACCTTAACACCTGCAACCCACAAGTCGTATATTTGGTAATCCTCGTCATATGAGTTGCAAGCGGTAAACATCGTAGCAAGCAATAACGCCACGATCAGTAGCGATATGCTCTTTTTCAATTTGTTATTCATAATAATCTCTTTTCATTGTTAGGAGAAGCCCTTTATTTTTGTGTTTCTTCTCGCTCGATTTGATCGCGTCTTTATTTATTAAAAGCAGCTATTCTGACCTTTACATTTTCACGAAGATTCATATAATAAAGCCCGTAATCGCAGTTATGGAAGCTCTCAGGGCCGAACAAAGCATGTGCCGACTCCGGAATACCATAAACAGCGGGATCTACGCTTTCGCAAACCACTACACCGCGTTCAAGGTCAATTCTTGCGTCCGCCACACCTGCAGTAATTTCACCGACTGTGAGAAGAGCGCCCTTGTTTTCCGAAGCGGATGCATAGGTTTCATCTCTTTTCCAGTTGAGAGGATTGATGGAAATAGCCCCCTCTACCACAACGGCGTTGTGCTGATCCTTATTTCCGGGGCCTTCTGTGTTGTAGGAAATGATAACACCCGTGTCATCAGCGCCCTCAGAAAACTTCAAATGGGGATTTGCCTTCATATAATCTTCGGTTACGGAATATACGATTACGTATGCCGCAATCATTCTGTCATAATATTCGGGATGCTCCTTCATATAGTCGGAAAGAATCATAGTAAAACTCTGAGAGCCCTGCGAGTGACCTGCGAGTATAAAGGGCTTTCCGTTATTGTAATGCTCAAATT
>JAGBRZ010000086.1 GCA_017632155.1 Clostridia bacterium | reverse complement strand
GCGCGCGAGCACTGCATATCGCTCTCGCACCCAATTATGCGCGCAAATATAGGTTCAGAATCCTGTCATCTCGACCAAATAAAGGCAATCCGAACTTGTTCGGGTTGCCTTTATTTCTTTGAATATTACTGATGATGAACCTCGCAAACGCTTGCGTTTGCTATAGCGCGCGGCTACGCCGAATTGTTGGTTTGCACTAAGTTTTGCCGCGCGCAGAGGTTCAGAATCCTGTCATCTCGACCAAATAAGCACGATTATTTTGATAGAATAATCGTGCTTATTTTTTGGTTATTTTGAGGTCTCCCCCATATTTTTCTTTGTAAAAGTGAAAAATACCGCCGTCTTGAAACAAATCCGGGACGGCGGTTACTTTTTTCTTTGAGCAATCGTGTGATTAACCTATAATCGTGTGATTTACCCCTTTATCCTATTAGGAATCGGGGTCATTGTTTTCACAGTAACTAATACAAAATGTAAGTGATTTTTGCGAAAATGTAAGAGTCAGCAAACAGATTTTTGTGGTATAATATAATGGCAAGATGGCTATTGAAAATACGGCAAAAATATGTTATAATATGTTATAAATAATTTAGTCAAAAGGAGCCACCATTATGGCAGAAAAGAAATACATAATTGATAATGCCGAACTGATGGCGGAATGGGATTGGAACCGAAATAACCATTTAGGCTTTGATCCTTACGAAATAACTGATCACAGTGGCAAAAAGGTTTGGTGGATTTGTGCCAACGGTCATTCTTTCGATGCAACGGTTGCAAATAGGTCTAACGGCAAAGGATGTCCAATTTGTGCCGGAAGAAGAGTGTTAGTTGGCTATAACGATTTAGAAACATGGTGCATGGAAAATAATCGAATCGACTTAATAGAAGAATTCGATAAAGAAAAGAACGATTTTTCCATGAAAGAAATTACCAAAAGTTGCAAGAAGGAAGTTTGGTGGTTATGCCCTAACGGACATTCTTATAGTTCAACACTGCATCATAGAATTAGAATGAATACTGGATGTGGAGTATGTAGTCACAAAGTGTTTTTGAGCGGACATAATGATTTGCAATCTACAAATCCAGAAATAGCAAAAGAATTTGATGTTGAGAAAAACGGCATCACTCCAGATCAAGTTATGGCTGGAAGCAACAACAAAAAGTATTGGTTTATATGTCCCAAAGGTCATAGTTATTCGGCGACACTGCTTAACCGTAAAAAAGGGAGAAATTGTCCTATCTGTGCAAAAGAGATGCATGTGTCATTCCCTGAAAAAGCCATATTCTTTTATTTGAAAAAATATAATTTTGAAGTTAAAGAAAACTATCGCGCTCCCTATCTCAAAAACAAAGAATTTGACATCTATATTGCGAATATTAATTTTGCAATAGAGTATGACGGGAAAGTTTGGCACAAGAATATTCAAAGAGATATAGAAAAAGATTATATAAGCGAGATAAATGGTGTTAAATTAATTAGAATTCGAGAAATCGGATGTCCAGATTACGATAGTGCTTCAATAAAGTTTTATGTCACGGCAGAATCAATTGGTGAATTGGAAGATGCAATACGTTTTGTGATAAAAACGGCAAACCCAATTATAGAATTGGATGATACACTTGATATAAATATAGAACGAGATAGAACTTCAATATACGAATTGATGGATTTGTCAGAAAAAAGCAATTCTATTTTGAGCAAGCGGCCTGCGATTGAACATTTTTGGGATTATGAACGTAATGGAATGCTAAAACCAGATCAAGTGTCTTTTTCAAGTCTTAAAATTGCAAAATTCATTTGTCCTGAAGGGCACCGATGGGAGAGCAAAGTTAGAAGTTTTTATGTGTCGCCAAGATGTCCTATTTGCTCAAAAAATGAAATTAAAATAAGAAAACGACAAATTAATATGTATACCTCCACTCCGTTTGCGTTTATCGGAACTTTTGATAGTATTAAATCAATCTGTGATTATTTAGAAATTGATTACAGGCAAATGCAGCGTAAAATTGCACGTGTGTGTAGCAAAGAACAAAAAACACTGATGGGAAAGTATATTTTAAGGGATGTAAACGACGATGAGTTTCAAAAAATTGATACAGATTAAAAGGTGTACATATGGCAAAAAAGTATAAATTCGGACGATGTAAGCTGTGCGGCAAAGAAACAAAATTGACCTTTGAACATGTACCGCCTGAAAAAGCATTCAACTCCTTTACAGTTAAAAAATATAGTTTTGAAGAATCCATAAAAATCCTATCCGGAACACGGCAACCTAATGAACTAAAAGGCAAACTACAGCAAAGAGGCAGTGGCGACTACTATCTTTGTCAACAATGCAACAATAGCACTGGTTCGTGGTATATGGCGGATTATATCAAGTTCGTAAATACAATGAAAAATCTTGTTTTACAGTTTGATGCCAATAGTAAAGCTTGTTCTTTCAAAATTGAAAATTTTTATCCGCTCAAAATATTCAAAGCCATTATGACAATGTTTTGCGATATTAACCATGAGTGTATGGGTGATCCATCATTGCGAGACTTTTTATTAAACAAAGACTCTACAGATTTCAATCACGAAAAGTATTCCGTATATATTTACTTAACCAAAAGTTCAATTCGTCGCATTCAAGGTATATCTGCTCTACACACAAAAGACACGGGTTTATTGTGTCTTACAGAAATCTCAAGTTTCCCAATCGGTCTTCTTTTATATATAGATAAACCCAAAGACTATAAACCTCAAGGGTTGATGATTAATGATTTTGCAAAAGCAAATTTCGATGAGTCCTGCACGGTGGATTTTGTTGGATTGCCACTTCTTGAGGTCAATAGCCATTTCATAGCGGATTTCAGAACAAAACAACAAATATCTGAAGATTATGAACAAGGGCAACGTACTATAGAGGAGTTGAAAAGAAAAGGGATAATTAAATAATCAAACACCTTATTTTGAAAGATGTGTAAAAATAAGTCAAAATCCGCACTTGCACCCCCTAATACTAAAATGCACCCCCTATATTTTCAATTTTCCATCACTGGAAACGCAAAATAAAATTATATCAATATATACGCCGCAACCCAAAATAGGGGATAGCCTTCAGGCTATCCCCTATTTTGCTTGAACTGAATTGATGATGAACCTCTTGGTGTCGCAAAGCGGCACCAATCATTTGCGCGCGAGCACTGCATATCGCTCTCGCACCCAATTATGCGCGCAAATATAGGTTCAGAATCCTGTCATTTTAATTTCTTTTTTAGCATTTCGAAACTACTTTCGAAATGCTCTTTTTTCTATATTGCTACACAGCTTTTTTGGCATTGCTACACAAATTGCTACACAAAACTGTGTAACACCGTATTTTGAATCGCTTTGTAACCTTTCCGCTAACAATACCTAAAAGCTATTCGCAAACTTCGCTTTTCACGATATAATTATCCTATCTTAACCAAACAGGAGTGATAATTATGAAATCAATACTCGAAGAATTATTTTACGGCAATATCTGTCCGAGCTCAGATTGCCGTAGCACTGACAAGGAAACCGTGGAGCTTATGGGCTACGTGGCAGACCATCACGAAACACTTTTAGAAGAGTTGACGGACAAGCAGCGGGAGACTCTTGAAAAGTTCGATGATTGCTACAGCGAGCTGGTAGGCATCAATGAGCGTGACATTTTCATCTATGCGTTTAAGCTTGGTATGAAAGTCGCTTTTGAAGTCCTATCCGAAAATGATTGAATCGAGGTGCTGATATGACAGGTTGCGTTATTCCGAGAAGAGGCATTTATTACGTTCGGCTGACTTACTACGATATGAATCATCGGCGGAGAGATAAGTGGGTCAGCACCGGTCTTTAGGGTCGCGGTGCTAAGCAGAAAGCAACGGCTATCCAAACTAAAAACAAACAACTTTGCGAAGCAATTCGAGCTCGCTTTTGCATTGTTCATCCGCATTGGTGATTGCGCCGACGGTTTCTATTACTTCTTTGGCAAACTCATTCACGGCATCGTTTTTTTCTATAATACAACAGATTTCCCTGACCTTTTTGATTGAATCAGCCATTTCTCTGTTTGCGGATGAATCGCCACAGCTGTAGAAATTGAAGTTATCCGAAAGATATCCTTTTGCATTCATCGCAAACTCATTCTGTTTATTGGGATCTGCGTACTTCATCAGCTCAATTATTGCGCCGACCATCCTGTTCACACTTGTAGCCGTTTCAAGCCTCGATGGGCCGTACAGTTCATTGAAAATTTCAACAGATTTGCAATGATTCTCATACGAAAGGCGCAAATTATTGGCTTTATTATCATCCAATAGTGACATATAGTAGTAATCTGTTCCGATTCCTCTGTATGTAAACGCGATCATACTGCGGTAGAGGTCATTTCCAGGATCACTTTCAATGAGCTGCTCCCTCTCCCGCAGAGCGCGCATATGCCGCTCGAGCGCCTTTTCGTATTCTTTATTCTTAATATAATATGCAGCGATTTCTCCGTCGAGCTTTGAAAGAAGAATGCGCGTGTTATTTGCTTTCTCTTCGTTTTCAGATGCACGTGCGGCAAGCTCATCGCATTTACTGATGCACTTGAGCGCATATTCCATATTCTTTTTATTAAAACGCGGATCTCCGTGCAAATATGCGTGAGCTACTATGCTGTAGCAAGCAGCCAAGGTTAGCAGGGAAAACGGCAAGGTCATAGCTTGTTCGATATTCTGGAGTCCCTCGTATGCAAGTTTACCGCATTCATACGCCTTTTCATACATATTGACCGCACTGTAACAACGAACGATGGCAGAAAGCAAGATGGTTGCGCCACCGATAACCTCATTTGCCATAGAGAATCTTGCAATCTTTGAATCAAACTCAGCAGTTCGCTCGATAGCACCCTCGACTATATGCTCGTCGCTAACGATCTGATACGCAGACTCTGCGATCTTTACCCAATGCAACATCTCGGCATCGAATGATTTAACGTCCAACTGCTTTGTCAAAGCCAGCAAATAGGCATAGGTATCCTCTCCGAAAAGAAGTATCTCTCGTGCTATATACTCTTTGACGACAGGCTGGAGATAAATCCTTCCGTCGCTTTTAAATATCAGGTTATGATTTTTCAATCTCGAGATGATCTTTGTGAAAACTTTTCTCTTTTTATAGGGATACGCGATATCATTGAACTCTTGCTCGGGCATACCGCCGATCGGAATCAACGATAATACGCCCAGAACGCCGTGAGTTTCCGCCCTTTCGCAATCATCCTCCGGATTTATGATATTGTTATTGTCTAAAGCGCAACAGAAATGATTAAGAAGGGTTCTTTCGTCATATCTTCTGCCATCCTTGTGTGTTGTGATATTTTCGGTTTCGTCAATGTGAAGCGATGCAAACGCATCTATGATCTCGCGCGCAGACATGCCTTGAGCGGCAAGCTCTGCGGAGAGGACCACCAGATAGGTATTCCTCAGCAAATAATTCTCGATGAGGTCGCGCACATCATACTCGTTCTCTTTACGGCTTCCTCTGACATCATAGAAAAGACAAATCAATTCCTCCGTGCTCAGGCGAGAGAGGTAAGTAATATTCTTTGTTTCAAATCCGTAACATTGGAAAAGATCCGAAGTAGTTGTTATAAGAATATTGCATCCCGTTTTTATCAGCTCTAAATACTCGTGGTTATCGAAAGCAAGCTCTTCCTTGTATTTCGGATTATCGTAATTGTCTATTATTAGAAGTACGTCTGCCCGCTTCTGCTCAGCTGCAAGGTACTCAAGATTTATCTTGAATCTTTTATCAATATCTGTCTTCTCTGCTTTCTCATTCTCGAGACTTGCAACGGTTGCTTTCAGTGAATCTTTGAAGGTTAGGTAAACATATCGGAATTTACCGCTTGATACCATTTGATTGGCATATTGTTGACACAATGTGCTTTTTCCCAGCCCATGCTCACCAATGATTGCGTGAATTTTGCAATGGCCTGAATTGAATGCGTTTTGGCAAAGATTCTCAAGCTCCTTGTGTCTTTCAATGAAATGCTCCGGCATTGAAAATTTTGGCGACTTGATGATAGAATCAAGATGAATTTCTGCTGTATCACAGTTGTTTTCTGTGATACAGGTCAAAGCAAATTGTCTTATTTTTTCCACGATGACAGTCTCATCGTCCCCGCTCAGATATGTATTTTTATAATCCGCATTGTCAAAGACAATCATTAATATCGCGCAGGCAATAAAAACCTCGATATTGTTTTCACTCGCGTGACAAAGGTTAAATCTTTCTACAATTTTTTCGCATTCTTTATTGAAGGCAACCGAGAGCTCTTTCTTCAATTTGACTTTGAATTTGTCTGTTATAGTTGCTTTTTCTTTTACCGAATAAGATAAAGTATAATATCCAGTTTTTTGCTCGGTAAGACCGCAACACGAGATCTTGGCTGTAATATCTATAAGATCCTCGATCCTTTTGAGTTCATCCGAAAGAATCGCGGATGGATCTTTTTTTACAAACTCGGCTATAAGCTTTTTCGGGCTCAGCGAATTTTTGGAGCTGTGCCCGCCCTTTGTGATGTAGCTTCTTCTTGTGTTGAGCTGAATATCGCCCTCCGTGCTGCCGCACAAAGCCAAATAAAGATCCTCACAGAGTATAGCCTGCAAAAAAGAATTGTTCTTTTCCGAATTCAGATTGCTTGCACCCATAATATTCTTGAAGAAGATTATCTCCTTATCGTCAAAATAAAACGTATTTCCGTAAGTGTAATCAAGAGTCGAGAACAATGCAAGATAAAGATCAAATAAAGTCATTTTTTGCTCCAAAATTCAAGTTTTTTGTAATTCCCCATAATTTCCTTGTTTTTCCCCATAAAACCAAGCATTTCTCACATTTTATTTGCTGTCGAAATATGGTACAATTTAGTCACAAGGAAAAAGCAAGCCGGCACAACAATTATAACACAAACAAAAAACAAAGTCAACAAAAATCAAAGTCAAACACAAAGGAGACAAAAAATGAAAAACATTAAGAAGTTTGTAAGCCTCATCCTCGTACTCGTTTCCCTCACCGTACTCGCAATCCCCTTTGCGCCTATCAGCGCATCCGCAGCAAGCACTGACGTCACCGTCACCGAAAGCATCTCTAACATCTACGTCGACACCTCTAAAGATTACTATGTAGTAAAGAACACTGCTACAATGAGAAGCTCAACCGGACTTTTTTACTCCGTGTATGCCAACCTTGCAAAGAATACGGTTATTAAGATCAACGGAAGCAACGGCGACTTCCACAAGGTAAAAGTTACCGAAAATAACAAATCTCTTACATACTATATCAAGAAGTCAGAGCTCAAAAAGGCATCCTCTAATACAAAAGCGACATTTGCATACGCAGTAAAGGACGCTCCTCTGCGCAAGGCACCCCGCGATGACGGCTCCAAGATTGCAACAATTAAGAAGGGAACTGTTCTCTATGTTCTGGGAAATATTACCAATCAGCACAAGAGCAAGTGGCTCGTAGTCATGGATCAGGACATGCGTTTGGGCTACATTTTCAACAATAACGTAAAGACAACCTCAAAAATCACCGTCAGCGTAAGCGGCCCCGCATTTGTATCCACAGCTTCCCCCGCAAACTTCACCTGCAAGGTTTCTCCCTCCGAAATTACAGGTATCAAGTGGTCTGTCTCCGATACAAAGCTCGCTGATATCGACCGGTCCGGTAAGCTTACCGCTAAGGCGGGCGGCAACGTCACGGTAATTGCAAGCCTCGGCAAGCTTACGAGTGTAGAACTCAAGACCAATGCATATCTTGGAGTCAAGGCTGTATTCCAGTCGAACAACGTCTGCTGCAGCGCAGCCTCCACCGTTGCCGTTCTTCACTACAAGGGTAAGGCAACCACGAAGAAGGATACCGACCTTTTTCCAAAAATCCAAGGCTACGTTTATAAGATTCGCGACCAACTCAATGAAAATCTTGGTGAAAATTTCTACTGCTATAACACTTTCAAGTCCTACGAAGCATATGAAAAGGCTATCCGTACCTCTCTTGCTCAGAACTGTCCCGTAATCGCCCGTATCGGAAAATTCGAAAAACAGTACTTCAATTACGGCTCAAATGGCCACTATACTGTGATAGTTGGCATCTATGAACAGGACGGCGAGGTTTGGCTCAAAGTTGTAGACTCATTTGTCAACCGTTACAAGAGTAACACTTACTGCGATGCTAAGTCCGGAGTGATCGAAATTCCCGCAAAGACCTTGTATGAATACGGAAAATACGGCGGAAAATCTCCAGTTTACCTCATCTACAACAATTGATAATATACATAAAACATATAAATAATGATCTATTATAGGGTGACAAGGCTTCTTGCCACCCTTAAAAATACCGTTTTTGAACGGTTTTGACATTGCAATACGATATAATCTCAAAACCTCTGCAGTAGTTTTTGCAGAGGTTTTTCTCATTTTGCCGCGCGCAGAGGTTCCTAAATCCTGTCATTTTTCTCGATGAAAATATTGATTTCCATATAATTTTCTGTTGAAATATTATAGGAACTATGCTATAATATGCTTATCGTCGGACTCGGTTTAGGGTTGTGCTAAACCGAGGTACCGAAGGGGAAGCTAATGTTGGATTATAAATAATAATACATACTACAAGCAAATACATTCATTCTATGGAGCAATCAAAATGAAAAAAAGGCCTAATATTCTTTGGCTTTGTGCCGATCAGCAGAGGTATGACACTATACGCGCACTCGGAAACGAATACATAGACACGCCGAATCTTGACAGGCTTTGTCGTGAGGGCGTTGCTTTTGACAAGGCTTATGTGCAGAATCCTGTTTGCACGCCGAGCCGGTCGAGCTTTTTGACGGGCAAATATCCCTCGTCGATCAATGCCAATATTCTCGGCGGCGATAATCTGCCCGAGCATTGCACCCTTATCACCAAGGCACTCGCCGACTCGGGCTACCATTGCGGAAACATCGGCAAGCTTCACATCACAACCGCCTGGCGCGGCTACGAGGAGCGCGGCGAGGACGGCTACGAAACCTTCATTTACAGCCTTTCGGGCGGACATCAGATGGAATCGGGGGTCAATGAATACCGCGAGTGGCTGAAGCGCAAGGGCATCAACTTCCGCGATATTATGACAAACGATAGCGGCAAAAGCGACTATTTCTGGTACCGCGAGGATGCGCCCATTGAGCTTCGACAGACCGCTTGGATGGCGGAGGAGGCCGAAAAGTTTATACGCGACAGAGCCGAATCTGACGAGCCGTGGCTGCTTTCGGTCAACTGCTTTGACCCGCACCCGCCATACGATGCGCCCGCTCACCTCGTTGAAAAATACCTTGCGCGAAATATCCCCGACCCGATCTTCAACGAATCAGATTATACGCTTGGTGAACAACTTGAGCTTGCATACCATCAATCAAAGGGTGTCAACGCTCCCGATGACGTGATGCGCCGCAACAAGGCGTCCTATTACGGCACCTGCGAGATCGTTGACACGCATTACGGACGCATTATAGACGTCATTGACGCCCTCGGTCTGCGAGACGATACCGTCATCATTTTCTCCTCCGACCACGGCGAGATGCTCGGTGACCACGGTCTGACGCACAAGGGCTGCCGTTTCTATGACGGTGCGGTGCGCGTGCCGCTCATCTTCTCCTGTCCCGCACGCTTTGCTTCGGGCAAGGTGGTGAAGGGAATTACCGAGTATACCGACATCGCCCCCACTATCGCCGAGCTTTGCGGAATCGAATTCCCCGATACGCACGGCCATTCGCTTTGTGCCGCGCTCTCCGAAGACGGCGGCGAGGGCATCGAGCGCGACTACGTTCGCACCGAGTATTATTGGTCCTGCCTCGGCCCCGGCAGACCCGCCGCATATGCCACAATGCTCCGCGACCGCCGCTATAAGCTCGTGGTCTACCACGGCATTGAAACCGGTGAACTTTACGATATGGACGAAGATCCCCGCGAGGAACACAACCTCTGGTATGACCCCGCGTACACCGAAATTCGCTTCAACATGCTCAAAAAATCCTTCGACGTCTCCGCCGTTGTTCAAAGACCCGGGCAGACGAGGATCGGAAGATATTAAAATAAAGGACTGCGCACGCAGTCCTTTATTTTTATTCAAATCTGATATAAAACTCAAGCTTGGCTATCTTTGAGCCTTGGTTATTGAAGTGCATATAAATGTCATCGCCCACGTGGAACATAGATTCGGATTCCATTGTGGTCTTGACGATCGCATTTCCGAAAAATTCGCCGCTTGTGATGTCGTAGATCTGGATTATGTTGTGATCTATTCCGCTTTTGGGGCTGAGCGGAACGTATGCGTATTTCGCGTCAGCGTCCATACCCTGACCGACGTAATTGGTGACGGAGTCAAGGGGAGTTGAACGCAGAACGTTGAAAGCTTTGTCGGTGATAACAAGTCCGCCGACGGAACCGTAGCCAAGAAAGGCGTATTTTTCGCTGCCGTCAATGTATCCCGCACCGTACGTGCCGTATGGAAGCTTTTTCTGCTCAACGAGGGTGAGAGTTTCCGCATCGATGATCGAAACGAGGTTGTCATACATATTCGTGACGATGAGCTGCTTCGTTGCGGGATCGTAGGTCATATCGTTTGAGTGGTCGAGTGTCATCGTTTCGCTTTCTTTAACGACTGTCCAGGTTGCCATATCGACCATCACAATGCGGCCGACCTCGCGCTCTCCCGAGGAATCCATCATCACAACGTAAGCCGATGATCCGTCGGTTGCCACACCCTGCGCGGCATTGAATCCATCTTTGATCGGATAGTTGAAAATAACCTCAAAATCAGCGCAAAGCGCTTTCCCTTGGCGCAAAGCTTTGGCAATATCAAGATCACTTGCCTTGAATTCCTGCTTTACTTCAAGACCGATCGGAAAGCTGATTTTTCCGTTCTTGGTATGCTCGGGGATCAAGGTGTCAACAAAATGGTACAAGGCTTCGCTGCAGGCGGCGGGGGAGGTGCCGACGATAACGATCTTGCAATCGGTCACTCGGATGATGTAGCCGTGAAAATCAAGATCTGCTATTGCCGCCAGGGATTCGGCGCGGTTCGTTTCGAAGAGAAGGATCTCGTGATCCTTTTCGGGCGAAGGTTTTCTAGGGCTTACCCAGTCATCGGTGATTATGAAGTCGGGGCTGATCTTATCCCGGAGCCTTTTGTTGAATGCCGCAGCGGTGTCAAAGGCGAATCCTTTTGCACCCTCGGCGCGAACGACCTTGAAATCTGTTTTCCCGCCATCGACCAAAACAAGCTCGGGTGCTGTGGGTTCTGATGTGGTTTCGGGTGCGGTTGCTTCGTGCGGGGAGGTTTCGTTTGCCACATCTTCGGGTACGCAAGAAACCGACGCAAGCATAGCCACCGCAGCCAAAAGGAATATAATTATTTTTTTCATTCAAAAACCTCGTAAAATTCCATTTCGCATATTACGTTACAGCTCTTGTTAAAGCTGACGTAGAATTTTCCACCGATGGTGAAGATAGTTTCTGATTCCATTTTGGTTGCAAGAGTCACAGTGGTCAGATAGTTGCCTTCTGAATCGCAGACGATGATGATATTATCGGAAAATCCTGCAGTAGGACTTCGGGGGATGTAGAGATAGCTTGTGTCCGCATACATTCCCTGACCCGTGTATTTGTCAAGCTCGGTGGGGTAGCCGTTGACCTCGTGGTAAGAAAGTTGATTCAGATCTCCGTCGGTGTATATGAATCCGTTGCCCGCACGGAGAAGATATTGACCGTTTTCTTCGATATACTCGATCGCGCTTGTAAAGAATGGGTGGCTTGGTGCTTTTGTAACGGTGAGGTTTTCGGTTTCGACAAAGGAAATTACGCCACCCAGCATATTGACCACGGCGAGCTGACCGCGTGCGGTATCGTACGTCATATCGTTTGCGTGATCAAGATAGAGCTCATCGCTGACCTTCACGATCTCCCAGGTCTCGGCATCAACCTTGACGATTTTGTCGGTTTCTGTGCTGCCATCCTTCTTTTTTGTGGCAATATAAACGTATTTACCGTCGCTTGTTGCGCCCTGAGAAGAAGAGAAACCATCACGTCCGGAATATTTGAAGACCTCTGTGATGTGCGCACCTATGCCCTTGCCGGCAGAGATTGCCGCTCCAAAGTCAAAAGCGGTGTCGGCAAGCTCGCACTTGACTTCAAGTCCTATGGGGAATGAGGTTGTGCCGTTTTGTGTATTTTCGGGAATGATTTTATAGAAAAATTCATTTAGTGCGGCATTGCACTGTGTGATTCCGGAGCCTGCGATGACGATCTTGCAGTCGGTGACTCGAATGATGTAGCCGGGGGTCTTCAACTCGGCAACAGCCGCCGCAGATTCCGCGCGGTTGGTGTTGAATAGAAGGATCTCGTGTGCCGCCGTGGGATCGGGCTCGAGGGGATTGATCCAGTCTTCCGCTTGCTTGAAGTCGGGGCTGAATTCCTCCTTGAGCTTGCGGTATACGATACGGGCGGTGTCAAGATAATATCCTTCGGCATCCTCGGAGCGAATGATCTTGAAATCGGTCTTGCCGTTGTCAATAAAGGTGAGCTTAGCCGCCTCGGGCGCTGAGGTTTCAACTGCCGCTTCTGTGGTGATTTCAGCCTCCTCGGGCTTGCAGGAGCAAAGCGAGAGCAGCGTGAAAATGATCAAAATTACGGATGTGATTTTTTTGAATGTCATAGTTAATATTTCCTTGTTTTTGAATATGTTTATTATAACATAAGAGATCGGAAATATCAAGAGAAATGCAGTTTATTTCATATTTTTTTGAGTAAGCTATTGAAATTTCTTTTAAGTTAGTATATAATTAATATAATAATATTTAAAGGAGCAAATACCATGGTTATTTTAAATGATATTTCCGAAAACCTTCAGAAGGGTAAAGCAAAGATCGTAAAGGAGCTCGTCACTCAGGCAGTTGAGGAGGGCATCAGCCCCGAGCTGATCCTTAACGAGGGACTTCTTGCGGGTATGAACGTCGTCGGTGAAAAGTTTAAGAATAATGAGATCTACGTCCCCGAGGTTCTCGTTGCCGCTCGCGCGATGAATATGGGCACACAGATCCTCAAGCCTCTTCTTGCCGCAAACGGAGTTGCCGCAAACGGTAAGGTCTGTATTGGCACCGTTCAGGGCGACCTTCACGACATCGGAAAGAACCTTGTAAAGATGATGATGGAGGGCAAGGGCCTTGAGGTAGTTGACCTCGGTACCGACGTTTCTCCCGAAACCTTTGTGCAGACAGCAATCGAGCAGAACTGTCAGGTCATCTGCTGCTCGGCACTTCTCACCACCACAATGAGCGTGATGGAGGATGTCGTAAAGAAGGCTGAGGAGGCAGGTATCCGCGATAAGGTCAAGATCATGATCGGCGGTGCACCTGTAAGCGAGGATTATTGTAAGAAGATCGGAGCTGACATCTATACCGTTGACGCGGCAAGCGCTGCGGATGCGGCTGTTGAATTCTGCAAATAAAATATCCGGAGGATGATATGACAACACGCGAACGCTGTATGAATATCCTTCATTATAAGGATACCGACCGCATCCCCGCCGTGCATTTCGGCTATTGGCGCGAGCTTCTAGCCGAATGGGCAGCCGAGGGTCATATCACGTCCGAAATGGCAAAGGCGGCGGTTCGCGACAACTCTCCCGAGCAGCGCGAGCTTGACAAGATCATCGGCTGGGATTGCAACTGGTACAACACCGTTGGTACGAATAGCAGTCTTTTTCCGCGCTTCAAGCGCGAGATCCTTGAAACTCTTCCCGATGGCTCGCAAAGAGTGCTGACCCCAAACGGCGTTATCGAGCGTATCAAGCCGGGCGTGGTATCAATTCCTTCCGAGGATGATTATCTCCTCAAGGATCGCGAGGCGTTTGAAACTCTCTTCAAGCCGAAAATGCAATACTCACCCGATAGAGTCAATCTTGAGGTCTTCAAGAACTTCAATCAGACTCGCGAGTGGGAGTATCCGATAGGCATCAGTGTTGGAAGCGTTATGGGTCAGATCAGAGATATTACCACCGTTATGGGTATGAGCTATCTCATTTACGATGAAGACGAAGAGCTCTTTGCCGATATAGTTGATACTTATGCCGAAATGCAGTATAAGTGCGTCGAGGCGGCGCTTGCAACGGGCGCGCAGTTCGATTTCGGTCACTATTGGGAAGATATCTGCTTCAAGAGCGGGCCGCTCCTCTCGCCCGAGCTCTTCGACGAGCTCTGCCGCAAGCATTACAAGAAGCGCAACGATCTGCTTCATAAGTACGGAATAGACATCATTTCGCTTGACTGCGACGGCGTGACAGAAAAGCTCATCCCCACTTGGCTTGAGACGGGTGTAAACGTTCTGTTCCCGATTGAGGTTGGTGTATGGGGCGATCAGTTCGAGCCCGCGCGCAAGAAATACGGCAAGGAGATCCTTGGCGTCGGCGGTATGGATAAGACCGCCCTCAGAAAGGACAAGGCGGCGGTCGATGTGGAGATCGAGCGCATCAAGCGTCTGTTTGATATGGGCGGTTTCATTCCTTGCCCCGACCACAGACTCATGCCCGGCTCGAAATTTGAGCTTGTGCAGTATTATGCCGAAGAAATCAAGAAGATAAGAGTATAAAATGAAAAAATGGATTGAAGAACTTAAGTCCGCGCAGTGTAAAAAGCCGATGCCCCTCCTCTCCTTTCCCTCGGTCAGCCTTCTCGGCGTCAGCGTCCGCGAGCTGATCTCGGATTGCGAGCTTCAGGCGCGCGGAATGCAGGCAGTTGCAGAGGCGATTGATGCATCAGCATCTGTCAGCTTTATGGATCTCTCGCTTGAGGCGGAAGCCTTTGGCGCGACCGTCAGCTTCTCGGAGGACGAGGTGCCCACCGTCAAGGGCAGACTCATCACGGACAGCGCCGAGGCAGAGGCACTCCGCATCCCCGAGGTTGGAAGCGGCAGAACGGGAATTTATATCGAAGCGGTTAGAAAAGCCGTTCAAAAGATCACAGACCGACCTGCTTTCGCGGGCATAATCGGTCCCTTTTCGCTCGCGGCAAGACTTCTTGACGTCACCGAGATCATGATGGATTGCTATGACGATCCCGATATGGTGCATCTCGTGCTCGAAAAGTCGACCGCTTTCCTCATCGAGTACGCAAAGGCGTATCGTGCGGCGGGTGCTGCGGGAATCGTGATGGCGGAGCCGGTTTCGGGTCTGCTTTCTCCGATGCTCGAGGAGGAATTCTCCTCGCCCTACGTTAAAAAGATCGTCGATGCTCTTCAGGATGATAATTTTATTGTAATTTACCACAACTGCGGCGACAACGTGCCCAAAATGCTTGATTCGATCCTTTCAACGGGCGCGGCGGCATACCATTTCGGCAACGCCGTGGATATGGAAGAGGATATTATCAAAAAAGTCCCCGCAGATACGCTCGTCATGGGAAACATCGACCCCGCGGGCATCCTTCGTATGGGAACTCCCGAAAAAGTGCGTGAGGCAACGCTTGCTCTGCTCGAAAAATGCTCGAAATACCCCAATTTCTTGCTCTCGTCGGGTTGCGACATTCCGCCCATGACGCCTTGGGAGAACATAAAGGCATTCTTTGCCGCATTTGATGAATATTATGGAAAAGTTTGATAAGCTGATTGCCGAGACGCTCGCGCTCGGTGCCTACAAGGCGAATATTATAACGACGGATAAGATCTCTCTCGACCGCGTCTTCCGCGATATCTGTGCCTCAAACGGCTGCGGAATGTATGGAAAGTGCTATATGTGCCCGCCCGACGTTGGTGATATCGATGAGCTGATGGCGGAGGTTCGGGAATACGATTACGCGCTCGTGTATCAGACCGTGTCCGAGCTTGAGGATAGCTTCGATTTTGAGGGAATGGTTGCCGCTAAAAAGGCTTTTTATCCGATTTCCCAAAAGCTCCGCTCCGTTTTCCGCGAGGCGGGGGTCGAAAAGGTACTGCACCTTAGCGCGGGCGGATGCGGCGTTTGCAAGGTCTGTGCCAAGCGCACCGATGAACCTTGCCGACATCCCGATTTGGCAATGGCATCCCTTGAGGCGTATGGCTTCAACGTGTCGCTCCTTGCCGCGGCGGCTGATATGAAGTACATAAACGGGCAGAACACCGTCACCTATTTCGGCGCAGTGCTTTTCAAAGAAAATGAATGAATTTATTAATGTCATAGTAAACGGCGAGCCGCGCCCCGCGCGCATTGGCTCGCCTCTTTCAGAAATAATCGCGGGCGAAAAGCCCTGCGGAGGCCACGGCAAATGCGGAAAATGCATGGTCCTTGCAATCGGTAAGCTCTCCCCGCCGAGCGACGCGGAGCTGAAGCTTTTAACAAAAGATGAGCTCGCGGAAGGCATCCGTCTTTCCTGCTGCACATTTGCCGAGGGCGATTGCGAGGTCAAAAGCCTCGAATCAGCCGCCTCAGCGCAAATCGTCACGGGCGGCAAGCAGGTGGGATTCGAATTGAATCCGACCTTTGAAAACTACGGCGCGGCGATCGACATCGGCACCACCACTCTGGCGGCGCGTCTGTATGATGCAAAAGGAAATCTCCTTGCCGAAACCTCGCGCCTCAATCCGCAGTCTGAGTTCGGCGCGGATGTTATTTCGCGAATTGAAGCCGCGCTTGGCGGCAGCGGAGAGGCTTTGGCAGCTTCGATTCGCGGAGCGCTGTGCGATATTCTTAATCAGCTTGCATCGAGCGCAAAAATCGACACTCAAAAAATCGATTCTGTTGTCATAACGGGTAACACCGTAATGCTCTCGCTCTTGACCCTCGAGGACACCGAGCCCTTCTCGCACGCGCCGTTTGCGGCAAAGCGACTCTTCGGTGAGGTGCTGAATGCGAGCGCTCTTGATCTTGATTGCCTTTCTCCCGAAGCAAAGATCCATCTTCCCCCTTGCATCTCGGCGTTTGTGGGAGCCGATACCGTTTGCGCTCTGCTTGCAACGGGACTCACAGAATGTGATGCCGCAATGCTCGTCGACATCGGCACAAACGGCGAAATGGCGGTATGGCACAATAACAGTCTTACCGTCTGTTCGACAGCCGCAGGACCCGCCTTCGAGGGCGTTGGCATCTCGATGGGTATGCGTGGCGCCGCGGGCGCAATCGATAAGGTGAGTCTGTCGGGCGAAAAGCTTGAATCTCACGTGATCGGCGGCGGGGAAGCGATGGGTATTTGCGGAAGCGGACTTGTTGATGCCGCGGCTTGTATGCTTGATTCCGAAATTCTCGACGAAACCGGCGCCCTCGATGACGATCCTTTTGCGCTCAAAGACAGCGTTTCGATCACCGGCCGCGACGTCCGAATGCTCCAGCTTGCCAAAAGCGCGATCTGCGCGGGGCTTTTGACCCTTATCGAAAGTGCGGGGCTCGAACCCGAGGGTGTTGCCACTCTATATATCGCCGGTGGATTCGGCAATTATCTCAACAAAGAAAGTGCCGCAAAGATCGGACTTCTTCCGCGCTCTCTTGCGGAAAACTCCGAAACAGTCGGCAACGCCGCTCTTTCGGGCGCGTCGATGCTGCTTCTTGATTCGGGTTTGAAGGAAAAAGCAAAGAATATGGCAGATCAAGCACAGGTGCTCGATCTTTCAACCAACAAATCCTTCTCAGAGCAGTATATGCTTGGGATGATTTTTGAGGAAATATAAGATGAATGAAAAGCACCTCAATCGAGGTGCTTTTTAAATGATAAAAGAAAAAAGTGCTCCATCCGGGAATCTGAACCCCCACGTGCGGATTCGATTTGAGCTAAACTGAAATCAGATGCACCGCACGTTTTGTGTAGTTGCGTGGCAACTACACGGGGTTCCGATTCCATTGAATTAGCATAAAGAAAAACACGACGCTTTGCGTCGTGTTGTCCGGGAATCTGAACCCTCACGTGCGGATTCGATTTGAGCTAAACTGAAATCAGATGCACCGCACGTTTTGTGTAGTTGCGTGGCAACTACACGGGATTCTGATTCCGTTGAATTAGCATAAAGAAAAACACGACGCTTTGCGTCGTTCGGTCCGGGAATCTGAACCCCCACGTGCGGATTTGATTTGAGCTAAACTGAAATCAGGTGCAGCGCACGTTTTGTGTAGTTGCGTGGCAACTACACGGGGTTCTGATTCCGTTGAATTAGCATAAAGAAAAACACGACGCGAAGCGTCGTGTTTTTCTTTATGGTGAACCATCCGGGAATCGAACCCGAGTTTCCAGCGTGAGAGGCTAGCGTCTTGACCGCTTGACCAATGGGCCACGTTGAATGCTCGAATATTATATCATATTTTTGCGCAAAAGTCAATACCTTTTTGAAAAAAAGTTCGAGAAAAATGCGGATTTTTTTAGATTTTTTGAAAAAAGTCAAAAAATAATGCCACTCGGAGATATTTCCCTTTTTTATCTTGAGTGAATAGAGTGATTTTTATGGGTGAATAATACTCATGAGCGCAAAACTTGTGCAAATTATAAGGAGGCTTACCTATGATAATCGACCGTATTGCTCTCATTTTGACTATCGTCGGTGCATTCAACTGGGGCGGTGTCGGACTTTTTAAGTTTGATACCGTGGCTTGGCTCTTCGGAGGCAACGATACCCTTTGGGCGCGAATCGTGTATACCCTCGTTGCCCTTGCGGGGCTTTGGTGCGTTACGCTCCTGTTCCGCGCCCGCGATGATTACGAGGAATCTGCTACAATGTAAAAATAAAGCGGAGCATGCGCTCCGCTTTATTTTTAAGGAAGAACCACCATAAGTCCGTTTGCAACTGCACGAAGAGTGCCGCCGGAGGGGCTGTTTTCGGTAACAAGCTCGCCTTTTTCGTTTTTGAGTATAAATGTCGACGATCCGCCGCCGTCGAGGTTAACGGCATCAACGCAGCCGAGGCTTGCCATTATGTATGCAAGGTCGGCGAGGGATGCTCCGTTTGAGATGGAGGGCTGTCTGCCGTCCACGACGATGAGCACGACAGTGCCGTCATCCGTCACGCCTGCCGCGGTGCGCGGGTGGCGTGTATCGGAAAATTCCGTGCCGTTGGAGAGGTTGTCCGTCTTTCCCTTTCTGAGAATGACGTGCGAGGCACCAACGGCGGTTGTCAGCTTATCTTTATAGTTCAAATATTCATCGGAAGTTCCCATAACCGCATCGCCTTCGGTGGTGATACCAAACCAAGGGCGATCGCCGGTGCCGCTGATGAACTTGCCGTCCTTGATGCAAAGGCCGCGCATTACGTTCGTTCCGCCCATATCGAAGAAGTCGGCATTGACGCCCGCAAGGACGTTTTTGCCGTTCGAGATCGCGGCGGAGAGCTGATTGCTCATTTTTGCAACGGTTCCAATCTTGTCAGCACTATCGGAGGGCATGGTGGTCTGGATCGACCCAGCCCCTTTCTTTATGCTGAGTGCATAAGCACGAACGTTTGCATTGTTCTTGTCCTCGTAAACGATCTCGGTGTAAACTATGCCGGGTGCGACTTCGCTCGAAATTGAGCTGATCGGAACAAGTCCATTCGTTCCCGATGCAACGTGGAGTCCAGTGAACTGACGGCTGTTTGAAAGCTCAATCTTGTATTCACCGGAAACGCCTTCGGGCATATATTCGAGCAGGAATCGGTTTGCGGCTGAAGTACCAACCGCATCGGTTTTGAAATCGATGAAGATGTTTTCGTCCGATTCGGTGATGAAATAGCGTTGGTTGGTGAAATATTCGTGTTCACCGTTGCCGCCGTCAGCTTTTCCGCATCCAAAGAAGATGGCGGGGCCACCTTTGTATTCCGAAATGGGAACGACGGGAAGATTAACTCCGCAAACGCGGCTGATGCCCTGAACGATCAGATTCGTGTTCTTGCCGTTCTTGGTGGCGTCAACTATCGAATATTCGGTAATCTCGCGCTTGCCAAGCTTGAGCGAGGTGACCGGGTAGCCGTTGTTGTAAAGGAATTCTGTGCCAATCTTCAGCTCGGAAGATTTTCCCGCGGAAGTTACATTGCCGTCCGCGTCTTCCTCGTAACCGAACATATCCTTGAGGAAGCTTTTAACAGCAGTTATCGTCGATTCGGGCGAGCCGCCGCAAATGACGATGACGTTTTCGCTGACGATCTTATAAGTCCAATCGTAATAGGTAAGATCTTTGAGCGCGTTTACCGAATCGGTTCTGTTTGTCTGACCGACGAGGATCTCAAATTTCTCGGGTTTTACCTCCGCGCCCTTCTTTGTGAAGTCGGTTGACATCGAAATGCGGAAGCCGAGCGCGCTTTGAAGTCCGCGTGAGAGAAGCTGTACTGCCGCTATTTCGTCGTTTGCGGCATCATCGGGTCTGCAAAGCTTGAAATCTGCGTGCAATGTGAACCCAAGCGCTTCGGTTTCGGGTGCTTCGGTTATTGCATCGGTTATTGGCAGAGTTGTTTCTTCCCCCGCTCCGCCTGTGCAAGAAACCGAGCCTAAAACCAAGCAGGCAAGGAGGAAGAGGGATAAAAGTCTTTTGAAATTATCTCTCATTGGCATTTCAGTCTATGGGATTGCCCTCTTTGTCAAAGAGGGGGAGCTTTTCGAGATAGATGAGGTCATCGCGCTTGGTGGCGTCGCCTTCGGCGAGGATCGCCATACGTCCGCAAATGTTGCCGCCTGCGGCATTTACGAGCTTTTCAATGGCAAGAAGGCTCTCGCCGGTGGAGATAACGTCATCAACGATAAGTATCTTTTTGCCCTTCATCAGGTCGGCATCCGCCTTGTCGAGATAGAGCTTCTGCTCCTTTGCGGTGGTGATTGAGTTGACGGTCACCTCGAAAACGCCGGTCATATAAAGCTTTGCCGCCTTGCGCGCGAGGAAGTATTTCTGATTTCCCGCAAGACGAGCCATTTCGTGAACGAGCGGAATGCCCTTCGCCTCGGCGGAGATGAGGTAATCGTATTCGGGAGCGAGCTCGAGCATCTTCTGTGCACAAGCGGTGGTCAGCTCGGGGTCGCCGAAGATGACGAATGCGCCGATCTGAAGATCGTCATTGAGCTTGCAAAGAGGAAGCGCGCGGTCACAGCCCGCGATGTTCATATTGTAATGTGTTTTTGCCATATTTTTTTACTCCTTTGAGTTTTTTCTTCCATATATAATTATACACTACGCGCGAAAAAAGTCAAGACCTTTTTGAATAAATTTTTTGTTGACAAATCCTTTTTGGTATGGTAAAATAAATTATCAAGCAAAAGGAAACGGTTGGATGAAAAAACTTTTTAAAGCCTTCACTTTTATGCTCATTTCTGTACTTTTGGTTACTTCCGCTTCTGCTGCCCCACGCGATGAGGCTGAACCGGGCGCGGGATATAATATAATTTATTACGAAGAATTCAATTATGATAACAACGGAAACACCGCACCAATTCTCAAGCAGCTTGGCTGGACTGCACTTTCATTGTCGAACAAGACCGCGGTGACAGAGCCGACGGCGAAGCTTTCGATTATCGACGGTAAGCTTTACATTGAAAACAACAAATCGGGCGGCGTGGATTCATATTTTATGATCCTGAACGATACAAAAATGCTCAGCGCATGGCAGGGCGATTATACAGTTCAGTTCGACGTCACCCTCACCTCTGCCGGTGATGCCTCGCGCTATATTGCTATTTTGACAGACTATAAGCCTTCCACAAAAGGTGATTATCATTCCTTCCATCTCCGAATTAACGGTTCCGCGAACAATCAGGCGAGAATTGCGGGGAAATGGACGACTTTTGATGCGCCGGGGCAATATTATGCCGCCGATCAGGATGACAGCGACTCTACAAGCACGATCGCAAAGAAGATTCTCGGCAAGGATTTTAACGGAAGCCAAGTGCTGAAAAATAAAACGCTGACGGTTCGTATCGTTTGTGAAAAATATGACATTGGCCCGCGCGTTTATATCCGAAACACCGGCGAGGGCGGTGAGTTCGTGCTCGTTTCGCGTGCGGGAAGTGAGGGCGAAGGATACACAAGCGCACATTGGCGCAAAACCGGCGGCAAGGCGATCGTTCTCAAGGCGGGCGGAACTATCAACGGATATATAGACAACGTCTTGGTCTATACCGGAACGGGAGAACCCGTTTTTGAGGAGCTCAAAGCACCCGAAACTACAGGGGTGCCCGAAACAACGGCTGCTCCGGATACAACTGCCGCGCCTCAAACAGAACCGGTAACCGATATCGAGCTTGCTCCCACAGAGGAGGGCTGTGCCTCGTTTACCGCGCTTTCGATCATTCCACTCCTCGCGGCGGCATTCGTGATTTCAAAAAGGAAATAAAATAATAAAGTCGGCACCGAATTTCGGTGCCGACTTTGCTTATCTCTTTTTCTTGTTGTTTTTATTATTCTTTTGCCCGTTTTGTGCGGGTTTGGTATTTTTGGCGTTTTTCTGCGGGCGGGAATTCTTTTGATTTCGCTGAGTCTGATTTCTGCCCTGATTCTTGCCCTGCGGCTTGAAGGTGTTTTCGGGGCGGACGAGGCAATCCTTGCCCGTGCCAATGAGGTCCTCGCGGTGAGCGGCGATGAGTGCCTCGCGGACGAGGGGCGCGTTTTCGGGTTTGCCGTACTGCAGAAGTGCGCGCTGGAGTCGCTTTTCACGAGGATCGCGCGCGACGTAGACCTTTTGGCCCGTAAATGGATCGATTCCCGTTGCAAACATAACGGTCGAAGCCGTGCCGGGGGTGGGGTAGAAGTCCTGAACCTGCTCGGGCGAAAGATTTTCACGCTTGAGGTAGAGCGCAAGGGCGATCGCATCGTGCAGAGTCGAGCCGGGGTGGCTTGACATAAGGTAGGGAACAAGGTACTGCTCCTTGCCGCACTCACGGCAAAGGTCGAAGAATTTCTCGCGGAAACGGCGGTAGACCGAGAAATCGGGCTTACCCATATAGGAGAGAACGCCCGCCGAGCAATGCTCGGGCGCAACCTTGAGCTGTCCCGAAACGTTGTCGCGGACGAGCTTGCGGAAGAAGGAATCGTCGGGGTCGGCCATAAGGTAGTCAAAGCGGATTCCCGAGCGGATGAACACCTTTTTGATGCCGTGGATAGCCTCGACCGCCTCGATAAGATCGTAATAATCCTTGTGGTCAACCTTGAGGTTGGGGCAATGCTTCGGCTCGAGG
>JAGBRZ010000085.1 GCA_017632155.1 Clostridia bacterium | reverse complement strand
TGAGATTCTTATGCCGAGACATCTCACCTTTACCGGCAAGAACGAACATTACGACAAGAAAAAGAAGGAGGACAAATGAGTATCTTTCAGCCTAAAAAGAAAACGGTAGAACCGGATGCCGTTCCCACCAACGTGGAGCAGGCTATTCCGATCCAAGGGGTCTTTGAGGACGGTATCTTCCTTGTAGGAAGAAACTTGTGGTCAAAGACCTTTACCTTTACCGACATCAACTATGCCGTGGCTTCAAGAGAAGATAAAGAGGGAATGTTCCTTGGTTATTCCGAGATTCTAAACTCCCTTGACAGTGGAGCCACAACCAAGATCACCATCAATAACCGCCGTATTCAGAAAAGCAAGTTTGAGGAGCGCAATATGCTCCCCCTTGTTGGCGATAGCCTTGACCGTTATCGCAGAGAATATAACTCTGTCCTGGAGCGAAACGCCAACCTTTCGGCAGGCGTTGTGCAGGACAAGTTTATGACCATAACGGTGGAAAAGAAAACCCTTGAAGAAGCAAAGGGATATTTCAATCGCGTGGGTGCGGAGTTCACCACTCTCTTTTCAAAGCTTGGCTCCAAGTTTGAGGAGGTCGGCGAAGAAGATAAGATTCGTATGCTTTACGATTTTTTCCACAAGGGATATGAGGACGATTTTAGATATGACAGATTCCTCAATGCCAAGAGAGGTCACGATTTCAAGATCGCTCTTGCTCCTCAATCCCTTGAGTTCCGAAGCGACTTTTTCAAGATGAACGGTCGCTTTGCAAGAGTTTTGTATCTCAAGGATTATGCCAACTTCATCAAGGATAGCTTTATTGCAGAGCTGACCGATATTGACCGTAGCCTTATGCTGTCTATCGACGCAGACCCCATTCCTATGGATCAAGCGGTAAGGCAGGGTGAAAGTAAGCTCCTTGCGGTAGAGACCAATATATCGAATTGGCAGAGAAAGCAGAATCAGAACAATAACTTCTCGGCGGCGATCCCTTATGATATGGAGCGTCAGCGCGAGGAGAGCAGAGAGTTCCTTAATGACCTTGTGGCGCGAGATCAGCGAATGATTCCCGCACTCATCACTCTCGTTCATAGTGCAGACAGCAAGGAACAGCTTGACGCGGATACCGAGAGCATTTTGCAGTGCGCGAGAAAGCACCTTTGCTCTATGTCGGTACTTCGTTGGCAGCAGCTTGAAGGACTCAATACTTGCTTGCCGTATGGCGGTACAAAGCTCAATATCCGCAGAACCCTCACCACCGAGAGCCTTGCGGTATTTATGCCGTTCCACGTTCAAGAGGTATGTCACAAGAACGGTCTGTATATCGGTAATAACGCGATCAGCAAGAATATGATTATGGTCAATCGCGGGGAACTGCTTAACGGTAACTCCTTCATTACGGGCGTTTCCGGTTCGGGTAAGTCTATGATGGCAAAGCAAGAGCTGACAAGCCTGCTTCTTTCTGACAAAAACGCAGATGTGATCGTAATCGACCCCGAGCGTGAGTACACACTTTTGACCGAAGCCTTCGGCGGTGAGACGGTTGTGGTTTCGGCAACGAGCAACAGCCATATTAACGCGATGGCGATGAGCCGCGACTATGCGGATGGTGCAAACCCCGTCACTCTGAAATCTGAGTTCATTCTGTCTCTCTGTGAGCAGGTAATGAATGGAGGACTTGGAGCGAAAGAGAAGTCGATCATCGACCGTTGTACCGCTATCGTGTACCGCGACTATATGCTCGGTGGATGTGTCTCTGAACCGCCTACACTCAAGGACTTCCGCGAGGTACTCCTTCAGCAGAGCGAGGTTGAAGCACAAGATATTGCCCTTGCAATCGAGCTTTTCACCGATGGTTCTCTCAACACATTTGCAAAGCAGACCAATGTGAACACTCGTAGCCGATTTATCTGCTATGACATTCACGAGCTTGGCAAACAGCTTATGCCCATCGGTATGCTCGTTGTGCTTGACAGTATTCTCAACCGCATCACCGAGAACCGAGCAAAGGGAAGAAAGACCTATATCTTCATTGACGAGATCTACCTTTTGTTCCAACATGAATACTCCGCAAACTTCCTCTTTACGATGTGGAAGAAGGTGCGTAAGTACAATGCCTATATTCTCGGTATTACACAGAACGTGGAAGATCTGTTACAGAGCCATACGGCAAGAACAATGCTCGCAAACTCCGAGCTTGTCATTATGCTCAACCAAGCCGCGACCGACCGTGAACAGCTTGCAGAACTGATGGGAATCTCCGATCTTCAGATGTCGTATATCACCAACGTAGAAGCGGGTCATGGACTTGTCAAGATCGGTGGTGCGCTTGTACCTTTCGTCAACAACTTCCCGAAGGATACACAGCTTTATAAGCTGATGACCACCAAGCCCGGTGAGTAAGAATTGGAGGTAAGCGCGTGAAGATCAAAACAAGAGAATCCCTTAAAACCATCAAGACATTCGACCGCGCTGATACTCTCGCGCAGAAATCCAAGAAAGGCGTATCCTCGCTTCATAACTCTGCGGAGCAAACTCAGAACGTTGGTTATGAGTCGGAAACCGATTATGCCGGAAGTGAGCTTCAAGATAAGGAAGAACGTATCGCGCGGATGACGGTGGTAGGAGCAAACAAAGTTGGAAGATGGGGAGTAAAGGAAACTCGGAAGAATATTCAGAAGTGGAGAAATCGACCGAGAAAACCCAAACCGAATCCCAATTTGAAACAATTACCCTCACCGCAAAGACCGATGCTTGAAGCACCGAAGAAGGGAATTAAGGCGGCTTCCAAGGGAACAAAGAGCACCGTAAAAGGAACAAAGACCGCCGCGAAAGGTGCAAAGACTACGGCTAAAGCCACGGTCAAAGGCACTAAAGCGGCGGTTAAAGGAACAGTAAAAGCGGCACAGCTTATAAAGCGTGCCGCGATTGCTACTGTTAAATTCGTAAAGGTTGCGGTCAAGGCGATCATCGCCGCCGCGAAAGCAGTTGTAGCCGCCGTCAAAGGCATTATAGCAGCGATTGTGGCAGGCGGTTGGGTTGCTGTCCTCATTATCGTAATCATCGTTATCGTTGCTTGCATAGTCGGATCAGTGTATGCAATATTCGTTCCGGCTGAAGATAGTGAGATAACGATTTACAGCGTGACGAGAGATCTTGAAAGAGAGCATCACGAAAAAGAAAATGAGCTTGCTGCTACGGTCTATTATGATGTATTGAATTATGAGGGAAGTATAGCAGGTTGGGAAGAAGTGATTGCGGTGTACGCGGTGAAGCTCAACCTTGACAGCGACGATCCACAAGAGGTAGCGACTTTTGATGAAAGCAAAGCAGAAGCACTTCGAGTTGTCTTTTTGGATATGAATGAGCTGTCCTTAATGAGTGAAACCCATACAAGCTACGTTACAAGGCAAGAAACGGATGCTAACGGTAATGTGGTAGAAGTGACCGAGGAGATAAACACGGTTTACGTTACCGTCATAACTACTCCCAAGAGCGCGGCTCAGATCGCAGAAGAATATGGATTTACGGCACAGCAAAAGCAGATGCTTACGGAGCTGTTAAGTTCCGAAAATGCTGAACTTTGGGCAGGAATACTCAGTGAGTAATCCCGGCCATATTGAAAAATCTGTCGAAAAATGATATAATAGAGTATATCAGAATAACGACAACGAGAGGGTGGTGCAAACCGTTCCTCAAATAGCGAGAAGCCGAGCATACCAAGAATGTTCGGCTTCTTTTATATTTAGCAGGACAAATATTATATAAAGGCAGGATACAAACATGAAATACAAAGAATGGTTAGTTGAGTGGTTAGAAAACTATGTGAAGCAAACTTCAAAGGCAAAAACACACACTCGCTATACGCAAATCGTTCATTCTCACCTCATTCCACGACTTGGTGAATACGAAATGGACGAACTAACTCCGCAATTATTGCAACGGCATATTGTGGATATGCGAAAGTGCGGAAATCACAGAACGGGCGGAGGTTTAGCACCGAGTACGGTCAACCTTATTGTGGCGGTTATTCAAGATTCACTTGCAACCGCACATGATATTGAATTGTGTAGTCAGTACATCGCAGACAAAATCAAGCGACCTCGCATTGAGGAAAAAAAGGTTGAGTGTTTTTCGGTTGCCGAGCAAAAGCAAATAGAAGATGCAGTAAAGAATGATAAGCGGCATAAGACCGTGGGAATTTTGCTTTGTTTATATACCGGACTTCGCATCGGAGAATTACTCGCGCTTGAATGGACGGATATTGATTTTGAAAAGCGCGAGATCAGCATTAGCAAGACCTGTCACGACAGTACAGATGAAAACGGAAAATATTGCCGTTTCATTAATGCTCCAAAAACCACAACCTCTATGCGTGTAATTCCATTCCCGAAGCAGCTTTTGCCTTTGCTCCGAGAAACCAAAAAGAAAAACGGCTCTAAATACGTTGTTGGTGACGGTGAAAAGATTATATCCGTCAGATCGTATCAGCGCACGTTTGAGTTATTATTAAAAAAGAATGGAATCCCGCATAAAGGGTTCCATTCATTAAGACACACTTTTGCCACCCGCGCGATTGAGTGCGGAGTTGACGTAAAAACACTTTCCGAGATCTTAGGACACAAGAACCCGACCATAACCTTAAACCGATATGCTCATTCCTTAATGGAGCATAAAAAGGATATGATGAACCGTCTTGGAAAGCTTTATATTGAAGCGTAGAATGTTATATTCTGTGGACATATTATAACATTCTTTTTTTATACCGTCAACGCCTTCGACAAAAGTAGTGTTTTTTCGCTATAAAAAAGTTTCATAGCTGCCTCTTTCGGTGTACGAAAGGGCTTTTTTTGTTCACCGTATATAACATTCGATGAACAAAATTAAGAGCAAAAGTACACCGAAAGAAAGGAAGGTTGTTATGACAAGATCATTGCTTGATAAATTAGACCGCATTGTAATACCCAAAGACATTTGCAAGGCACTAAACCTTGCACCCGGTTCTCCCGTGCTTTTCTCGGTTGAGAATGGACGAGTTATCATTACTCCCGAAGATACCGTTTGTGCCGTATGCGGAGCGCAAATACCAAAGGGAAAATCTATTCGTTTGTGTAACGGTTGCATAGAACAAGTTGCTCAAATACACCGAGCAGAAGTCGCATCGGTCATCTGAATACAGTACAAAGGAGGAAAAACAAATGCTGAAGTATAACAAAGGTAGATTTGAATTGGATTATCTTTCTTTTGCAATTCCCGACAATATGTACCTCACCACTTCAAACGAAGTGGAGTTGGAAGATGGATTAGAGCTTTTCACTGAGGATTGGAAAGTCAGAATTACGGTTGCAGGTAACGAGATCGCTGAAAGTGCGATTGAGAGTATAGAAAGCCTTTTCGATGAGGAACTTTCTCATAAAAAAATCGGTGAGATAACCGAGTTGCACAAGGCGGGATTGGACGGTTGTTACGTTGTTTACGAAAACGATAAGTTGATTCATATTGAAGCGTGTCTTAACACGCCCAACATTGAAGATTGCCACACGTTTATGATATGGGCGCGTACCGAGAAAAAATACGGAGAGGAAGAAGTCTCGCGGATGATGCGTTTATATACGTACATTCTCGATTCGATAGAGGTAAGGAAATAATTATGGTTATCAGACACACGGGTGAAAACTTAAAAATGAAATATCTAAAAGAGGACTATCCGAAGAATCTGTTACTTGTCATTCAACTTACCGCTGTATACCCAACTGAGTTGCCGACAGAAGATATTACCGAAGATATAAAAGCAGGTTTAGACTATGCGCTATCAACTCTTGCGGAACGAGAGCAAGCAATTATACGTATGCGTTATCAAGAGCATCTGTCTTTGCGTGAGATCGGTATTGAAATTGGAGTAACAACAGAGCGCATTAGAAGTCTTAGCGACAAGATATTGAGAAAGCTTCGTGAACCGCAAAGACTTGGTTATATCAAGTTTGGTAAGTGCGGATATGAAGCGTTGATAGCGAAAAGGGAAGAAGAAAAGAGAAATGCCAAGGTCGATAGCCAACTTCGAATGACATTGGAAGAACTTGATTTGACGGTTCGTTCCTTTAATTGCTTGAAGGTCAGAGGATGTGATACAGTTGGAGATATTGCTGCTTTGACGGAAGAAGAAATTCTCCAAACCAAAAATCTCGGTAAGAAATCTATGATCGAAATTGCCGAAGCACTGAAAGCAATAGGTGTTTATAACACGGCGTGGGATGAGTTTATTGAATAATAAGCAGAACACGAAGAACAAGAAAACTGCCTCCGAGTTCGCTCGGAGGCAGCTTTTTCACTTTTTGCCTCTTTTTTCAAAAGTAATCATTGTGTTGACAACGCTGTAAATTCTTTCTCTTTCGGAAGAAGGTAAATCGGAGAGTGCGTCCGTCATTTCGGAGGACTTAATATTATATCCGGTCGAAAGCACATCGGCAAGCAATAAATCTGCCGACACTTCCAATGCATTTGCTATGGTAATGAATGTTTCAAGCTTAGGCACTTTTTCACCGCGTTCGATCATTCCCGTATAGGTAACGCTAAGTCCTATTCTTTCGGCAAAATCCTCTTGCCGCCAACCTTTTGCTTCTCTGTATTTTCTTATCCGTTTTCCGATAGATGATGTGTTCATAGTATACCTCAAAAATATCAGTTATTGTCCCTAACTAATAGTATAGATTAAAATTGTTTACTCATACAGAATATATTTGGAAGAAACCATAACCAATAGTTGATATATTCACATTTATATGGTATAATAAGTTGGATATAGATTAAAAAACTTAAAGATTGGATTGAATATGATTGAATTTTTGGGGTAGTTGATATGATATGGGAAGATAGCACATACAGAGTTGTTCTTTTCGGTCATCGTGATTTTTACGCACATCGTACACTTGATGATCGGCTCTATCCTTTGTTAAAGGACTTGTTGAGGACGAAGCCTTTTGTGGAAATATACATTGGTCGCAATGGAGATTTCGATATTTATGCTGCCACGGTTGTGAAGCGTGTGCAGGACGCCATGGGCAAAGCTAACAGTGAGTTTATCTGCGTTCTTCCTTACCCCGAAAAAGATATAGAATACTACGAAAAGTATTATGATAACGTAATGATCCCCGAATGTATCGGGAGAACTCACCCGAAGGGAGCCATCACAAAGCGTAATCGTTGGATGGTGGAGCAAGCCGACCTATTCGTCTGCTACGTTGAGCGAGAGGAAGGCGGCGCATACACCGCGCTGAAATATGCGAAAAAGCTTGAAAAGGAGGTAATCAATCTTGCCGATTATGAAGAAGAAAGAGATGAATGAAGCCGAGAGAAAATACCGCTTGGCACAGAATTACCGCCATTTAGCGTGGCGCATTATGATGTTTCTGAAAGCGCACCCCGACGTTTTGAACGCTAATAACAATCAAGAGGTTTACGATGCCGTAAGAGAGATACAGATACAGTATCACCTAAAGCATACCCCGAAATATACCCGCGAGGATGCAGCCTATTTGGTGGACTTTATGTGCGAGCTTGAAGCAAAGCGTAAAGGCGCGGAATACTACGTCGATCAAAGAGAAATGGACTATTACAGACCGAGCGTAGAAAAGGACGAAGCCGACAAGCTGATGTTTTTCATCATTCTTATGGCTTATGATCCCGGTTGCTACACCAAGGAAATTCACGAAGCGGTGCTTGCAGAGGAAGAAGCCGAAAGAAAGCTGAAACATAATGGTAAAAATGGTTGAAATATTCATAATATTATGATATAATTATTCCACTATTTATAGTTTCCCGATGAGGTTGTGGGAAATCAATCTATACAAGAATGACAGTACGCCCATAGCTTTGATAAGTTATGGGCGTTTTCTGCTCTATTGAAGGAGGTCGCACAATGAAAAAGATTATCATACCTATAGTCGTGGTTGTTATACTCGCGGTGTTAATTCTTGGCGGGTACTTGATAATCGACAGCCTATTCCCAAAAGCTGCTCCTATCAACGTTCCTTCTACAAACTCCGTGGTTTCAATGACTGTCAAAAAGAACGAGAATCGGAATGACGGAGATTTGCGCGAGATAGCAAATGATGATGTTGATAGTATTTTATCGAAACTTTCCGAGGCAGAGCCTACGCGCAAAATGAGTGTTCAGGACAGCCCTGATGCTAAAACATACTATGAAATTGCGGCTAAAACCGATGAGAGAACGCACTATTTTTACGTTTATTTTGATAACGGCACGTGCTATGTCGAAATGCCATACGAGGGTATTTATATCGTAGATAAAGGTATTGTTAATCTACTTTCTACGGGCGACTATTGGAACGACGAAGATGTAATAGTAATCAACACCGAGTCTGATATTGATGCCGAACAGTTAAAGGCTCATTACGATAATGGTGGCATTATCGTTGTTAGAGATTGGCAGCTTGCTGATGATGTTGAAAACATTGTAAGAGATACAGAAGCAAGCGAGCACGATGAAAAGGATCTCGCAACGATATTTTGCAAATGTAAATCCGGCGCTCCCTATACAGGTGTTGTTCAAGGAAACACCTCTGACTTGGAGAGCGAGATCGACGATATGGTGGCAAGAGCCAAAAGTGAGCAGTAAGGAGAATACAGTATGAAATGTCCATATTGCAACAATGAAATGGAAAAAGGACTTATTCATAGTCCGCAAGAGTTGAATTGGATAAAAGGAGAAAAACGCAAGTTTTTCACTCGCGCTTTTCTACATAAAGACTCGATTGTTCTGTCGGAACTTTCTATGATGAAAGGTTCAGCTTGTGTTGCTTATAATTGTCCTAACTGCAAAAAGATAGTCATTGACTACGCTGATGGTAGCAATGATTTGAACGGAGGTACGGTATGAAAAAAGTGTGTTTTTGGTTAGCAATTATTTCTGCAATCGTTCTCTTTATTACTTTGGGCGTCGTGGGAGTAAAGTTGCTTGACGGAAATTACGATACAACCGCTGAGGTTATAATTACAGGTATTTCTTTTGTTGTTTTTCTCGGCTCAGTTGTGTGCTACAAGTTGAATGGAATACGTTGTCCGCATTGTGGCAAGGTCAATGATACTCTGCTTGGGAAGTCCAAGTTCTGCCCTCATTGTGGTAAAGAATTATAACAAAAAGAGAGGTGATCCCGTGAAAATAACAAGATTTTTTAACCCGGAAATACCGTACAGCCTTCACGATATGAACGTGATTGAATTTGAGATAAACGGCGACAACCTCATAATGAGAACTCAATCGGGTATGGTAAGAACCGCACCAAATTGGGATCAAGTTGACGGATACCTCGAATTTCTCGATGTGAATTGGGAGTATTGCTTTGCCACAGTACATGAGGGATACTACGGTAATCTCGGCACTTACGAGGGCAAGACCTTCAAGAAAATGTATCTCAAAGATTTTATTGCCGAGTTTCAGAATGCAGGCTTCTCCATCGCGGACGAATACTACGGACAAGACCGCGCGCTCTATACGGGATATTTCCACAAGGGCGGTACTATGGGTGAGTGTACCATTGAGATATACCATAACAACATTATGTTCTACGAGCAGACCGATGACACCCGTGAAATGAAAGAGGTCGTACTGAGTGCTGACGGAGATCTGTCGCTCTATTTAGTACCTGCCGACGTTGCGGATAACCTTGCTACGGTTGCCAATGAATTTGCGTTTAACTACGTATGGCACGGTGAGAAAAGCGGTAAGTTCTTGCAGCTCTGCGGAGAACAGTACGGCGCGGTGTTTGATGAAACGGATTTTATCGAATATCTGAACACAGTGCTGTATCCCGATAAGCCGTCTAAAAAGCTCAAAACGATCCCGGCGGACGACGAGTGGGATGTGCCGGAGGAATATCGGAAATATCCGTACTATAACTTTTAAGGAGTTTTCGCTATGAAAAAAGAAAACATCTATAAATTCTTGTATATCGTAGCTGCCTTGTTGGTCGTAGGCTTTGCCATTGCCTTTGGCGTGGATGCCTACAAATACAATACCGGCAGTTATTTAGGTTCGGCACCTCTGTACGCTTACGCGCTCGTGGATGCCGTTGAGTACCTTCTGCCGAGCTTGGCGTTCTTCATTGCCGCGATAATCTGCAAGAAGAAATTTGCGAAGAAAGAAAATCACGATAAGTAATGTTATGGGCAAACTACTGATCTTTAATTTTATACTGATTGCCATAATCGCTCTTGGCTTATGGCTCGTAAAAAAATGCGTTAAGAAAGAACGTAAACAAAATATCATCCTTATAGCCGCCGCGATTTTCACTATCGTGTTTCATTACAGCTCGTTTATATTCAAGCTGTTGTCGGGTGGCAATGCGATAGAATACTTGGGCGACACCCCTAATCTGATTTTGCCGATATATCCTTGCAACGTGGTGATGTGGTCGGCTCTGATTTTTGCGTTCTTAAAGAACAAGAAGTCAAGAGTCGGTTCGTTCTTTGTTGATTATCTGTTTTGGTTCGGTATCATTTCCACCCTTGTTGGGATGTTCGCCAACGTGGATTTTATAAACAACCCAACGCTTGCAGATTATGAGAATTTCAAGAGCATAACGGCACACGCCACGCTTCTATTCAATATCCTTTTGCTCCCGATCTTCGGCTACATAAAGATAGACGTCAAAAGAAATATTACAAATATCCTCATTTCAATTTTTGTAATGGCGGCTATCGGGTGTTACTGCAACCTCGTTTTTCACGCACTTGTATCCGAAGCGGCAGCGTATGACGTCAATTCAATGTTCTTAATACACTCGCCGTTTGACGGACTTGACTTCTTGACTTATCCCGTGATCTCTTTAATAGCTGTACCGATTTATTTCGGAGTGTTTGTTATCTGCGATCTGTGCGCACACAAAAAGGGGGAGCGGTTTTATAACAAAATTTTAGCAAAAAAGTGAAACCAAATCGCAAAAAAAGCGACTTAATATATAGAGGACAATGAAACTTTTAGGGTGTATTTTCCGTCTATATAAGTGAGAAAGAATATAACAAAGGAGGTACTTCTATGAAAAGAACATTTACAACCATACTTGTGGTGCTCTTATTAGCAACCACATTGGTCGTTCCTGCATACGCAAATTCTGCGCAGACACATTGGCGTGGAGTTGATTCCACGGGAGCAGTTATCATGGGCGAGAACTGTCCAATCGAGGTCACAAAAGAGGTGCTGACCTTTGATATTTCGGAGTTTCCCGATAACTATTATCGGGAGATGGAAGAATACCTCGCCTACACGGGCAAGGTGACAGCGGAATACACCTTTTACAATCCGACAGATTTGACCGTAACCGCAACTCTTGCGTTCCCGTTTGGAACTCAACCCGATTATGGGAATGTGTATGATGATGAAACACAAACCTATCTCACATTCGTAGATACTGAAAAGTACGATATAACGATTAACGGCGAAGCAATAGAAAAGGAGATTCGTTATACCTTAAAGCCTTCCGGATCACAGTTTAAGTTGTCTGAGGATCTTCCAAGATTGTCCGACACCTATATTGCGGACTCTTTCTATTCTCCTACAATGACGGTGACGAAGTACACTTATATTGTTGGCGGTGAGAATAAAGAAGGTTTGATCGACAAAGAAACGTACAAAGCCGCTAACGTTGCTTTTGATTGGGATGGCGGCGACGGAAAATCTAAGATTTATTTTCCCGAGCAGAGTGGTTTCCATACACAAAAGGATGGCGACGGCAGACTTGGTATGTGGGCAGATAACGGAGATATTTTCTCCGTATATGTTATCGGTCAGCCACTTTCTACACCTCTCGTTATGAAGTGTTATCAAGATGGCGGTGTAGAGGACAAAGAAGAAATCGCCGGAATTGTATCGTTGACGAGCACCGAGACAATGACGCTTGAAGATCTCGCACTTGGAAATTGGAACGAAGAAACGGGCGTATCTAAGGTGGATTGGTATAATGCCGTAATTGCCGCCTTTAATGAGGGCAGCAAGGGCAACCCGCAATACAACTATATATACCCGGATTCTAACGGATTGAATATGTCCGCAGAGCGCTTTGCGAGAAGCCTTATGCGTTGGTATCAGTATGAGATTACGATTGAACCAAAATCAAGTATCACTAATACTGTAACAGCTCCTATTTACCCCGAGATAAACGGAAGTTATGAGCCTGCTATTTATACCTACACATATCTGCTCTCTCCTGCAAGCACGTGGGCGAGCTTCGGTGAGTTGGAGATCATAATTAACACGCCGTTCTATATTACGGAAAATTCCCTTGAGGGATTTACCAAGACCGAAACGGGATATACGTTGAAACGCAACGGATTACCCGGGGGAGAGCTTGAATTTACACTGAGTACCTCTGAAAATCCTACAAAACCTCCAAGAAGTATTACAAGCTACATTCCGATTGAAATCATTATCAGTTTCTCAATTATCGGAGGAGTTATACTTTTGATAGGCGGAGGAATTACAGCCTTTGTGATAGTTAGAAAGAAGAAAAAGAACAAATAAGTGCATTGTTCTCGCATTTCGGGAGTGATTCCTTCACTTGAGGGTGGTATTCCTTCTGACGGAATGTTGGCAACAATAACCCTAAAGATGGGGAGTCGTATGATGAAAAGGGAAAATAAGGTAAAGTCTTAACGGTTTTTGAATTGAAAGAAGATGAACGGCGGCAAAGAGTAAAGTCCTTGTCGCTTTTTTTGAATGAAAAATGCCAAAAATTATTGACAAACGATAATTTGAGTGATATAATATTATCGTAAAACAATGCTCATGTACGGTAAGGAAGCAAGCAACCGAAAACAAGAGATAGACCGCCAGCACTACACTATTCCGAACCAAAGACCAAAAGATAAGCATTGTGGGAAAATCTAAACTTTTGGATTTTCCTACAATGCCAACTACG
>JAGBRZ010000084.1 GCA_017632155.1 Clostridia bacterium | reverse complement strand
TGAGGGCATCGTCAAAGAACATCTCGTAAAAATCGCCGAGACGGTAAAACAAGAGGTAGCCCTCGTATTGATTCTTTATTTCAAAATATTGCTGCATCATTGGAGTCATAATGCAACACCTCTCATTTCTTAAGCGTTAAAATTAGTGGCAACCGTGGCAGGTGGAGCAATCGTGAGTGCAAGCAGAAGGATCCTCGCCTGTGATCTGCTGCATCATTACGTTGTTGATCTGTGTGAGAAGCTCACGAACCTGATCCTGCTTTTCGCTGAACTCAACGAAGGTCTTGGATGCAGTGATCTCACCGTAAAGACCCTGAAGTCTGCCCTGAACGGTTTCAATGATGAATGAATTGGGCTCGGGCTTTGTATTTTCCTCGGCAAGAAGCTGCTGCTGTACCGAATACTCGCGGATCTTGTCCTGGAGTGCTTCGTCTGCAACGTATGCTGCTTCTGCAGCCTCATAAGCCTTCATAAGTTCGCTTTCTTTAACTTCCTTGCCAATAGTTGCGGCAAGATCAAGAATCTGTGCTTTTTCCATTTTTATATAATTCCTTTCAAAATAAATCTTATTTAACTTCCTCGCCGTAAAGGGCGTAGGCATGTGTTTTGGTTACTTTTACGTTTACGTAATCGCCCTCACGCGCGGTATCCGACGCGAAGAGCAGTATCTTGTTGCCTTCGGTTCTTCCCTCAAGCATACCTGCGTTATTCTTGCTCTGTCCCTGACAAATGACGCGATATGTCTTGCCGAGGCATTTTGCATTAAGACTATCTGCGATTTCTGTCTGAAGATCAAGAAGACGGCGCATTCTGTCTGCCTTTACATCATCTGGCACGACATCTTCCATTTTTGCGGCGGGCGTGCCGTTTCTGGGCGAATAGATGAAGGAAAAGACCATATCGTATTTGACATACTCAAGAAGCTCGAGTGTCTTTTTGAAATCCTCTTCTGTTTCGCCGGGGAATGCGACAATTATGTCTGTCGAAAGTGTTGCATCGGGGAGTTTTTCTTTGATGTAATCAAGAATTTCGATGTACTTCTCTGCCGTATATCCGCGGTTCATTTTGCGAAGCATCTCGCTTGAACCCGATTGGAGCGGCAAATGGAACTGACGTGCAATTCGTTCGTTACGAGCCATAACATCAATAAGCTTCTTTGTTGCATCCTTCGGATGGCTTGTCATAAAGTGAAGTTTATAATCACCTTCGATGGATGAAAGCCGCTCAAGCAGATCTGCAAAATCGCAACCGAAATCGCAGCCTCTGCCGTATGAATTCACGTTCTGACCGAGCAATGTTATATCCTTGTATCCTTCAGCAATAAGCTGACGCACTTCGGTTTCGATGGCATCGGGGTGACGGCTTCGCTCTCTGCCACGGACATAAGGGACGATGCAGTATGAGCAGAAATTATTACATCCGTACATAATGCTGACCCAAGCACGATAGTTGCTCTCACGCACGACAGGGATGTCCTCAACTACGGGAGGTCTGTCCTCGGGGATGATGAACGTTCTCTTTGCACCCGAAAGACGTCTGTAAAGGAGCTCGGGGAGCATATAAAGATCCGATGTACCAAAGGTGAAATCTACGTAAGGATATTTATGCTTGATCTCGTCGGCGCGGTGCTCCTGTGAGGGCATACAACCGCAAACTGCGATAATAAGCTCTTTTTTATTGTTTTTGCAATGCTTGTACTGACCGATAAGTGAAAGAGCTTTCTTCTCAGCATGCTCACGGACGGCGCAGGTGTTTACTACGATCAGATCAGCCTCTTCGGGGGTATCTGTTATCGAATAACCCATTTCAGCCGCCATACCGGCAATGCGCTCGCTGTCTGCATCGTTTTGTTGGCAGCCGAATGTCTGCACAAAGCATTTATAACCCTTGCCGCCGACCAAAGAAAACACCGCCTCTGCGTATGCTTTCCGATCCTCCGGGATGGGCTTTTCTTTTGATATTCTAATACATTTATTCATAGCAATATTACTCGATTATATATAAATATTATATCACTTTATTATACTACAAAATCATCTTTCTGTCAAGTGAAAATTTTGCTTTTCGAGATCTCTCTGCCAAATAAAACCATAATGCATAAGCGAGTTGACTTTTCTCCGATAATTTGGTATAATATATTACTACAACCAATCAAAACGGGTAATTATGAAAATATCAAAAAATACACTTGTTTTTATCGGAATACTCAGCATATCAATGTCGCTTGCTTTGATAATCGCCGGATTTTATGTGCACCTCTCGGGCAATCAGGATATAACTATCGAGGCAACTGATCGCACAAGTGATTCCGATTATGTTACCTCTGAAGAGGTAACGACATTTTTTGCCGACACCACGGAAGTCATAACGGAAATTATTCAAACTACGGAATCGTTTGAAAATACAACTGAGGTTATTGATACAACAGTCGAGGAAGCAACGGAAGTAATTCCCGAAACAACAATTGAAGAAACGACCGTGGAGGAAACTACGGTCGAAGTAACAACTGTTGAGGAAACCACAACCGAGGAAACTACCGTCGAAGAGACAACCACCGAGGAAACAACAGCCGAGCCCGAAACGACAGCTCACGTCCATTCTTATTCAGCTTGGAAGACAATAAGCGAGCCAACTTGCGAGGGTAAAGGCAAAAAAGAGCGCGAGTGTGCTTGCGGGGAGAAACAAAGCAAATCTACGGACGCGCTCGGTCACACTGTTAAAAAGCTCTCTGCTGTTACAGCAACTTGTCAGAAAACCGGACTCAGCACAGGAGAGATATGCTCCGTTTGCAATAAGGCTCTCAAAAAGCAAACTGTTATCGCAAAGACAAAATGTAAATATGAAAAATCATTTTGCGTTTATTGCGGTAGCTTTGATTCGTCCTCAATTACGGTTTCGAACAAATATGCAGGGTTATTCAAAGCCGATACGCTCGAGTGTTTGTATTCAATCGGTGCCGACGCCAAAATTGCTCCCGCAAGCCTCACAAAGATGGTCACAGCTTGCGTAGCTATTGAAAATCTCCCGCTGAATACGGTTATAACCGTTGGTTCCGAGCTTTCTCTCGTACCGAAAAATTCAAGCCTTGCATATATTTACAAAGGTCAGCGCATTAAACTTTCCGACCTATTGACAGGTATGCTTCTCTGCTCCGGAAACGATGCGGCATATACTATTGCAACAAATGTCGGACGGCACGCAAGTGGTGACAGTACTCTCGGTGATAAGGAAGCTGTGGCGTATTTCTGTACGTTAATGAACGATTATGTCAAAAAAATCGGCGCAGTGAACTCAAATTTCACCACGCCGGACGGATCGGACAGCGAAGGACAATATTCAACTGTAAACGATCTGGCAATAATCACGGCTCACGCAATGAAAAACAAGACCGTCGCTGAAATAACGTCAACACACTACAAAAAAGTCGTTTTCGTATCCGGACAGATTGCAAAATGGACCAATACCAATGAACTTATACATCCCGACAGCCGGTATTACACCGAGTGTGTGAGTGGATTCAAAACAGGCGGAACAGAAATGGCAGGCAAATGCCTCTCTGCAACATTTACAAAGAACGGTGTCGAATACATTGCTATTGTAATGGGATGTGAAGATAACGATGCAAGGTATGAAAATATTCTTGAACTGATCAATAGCATAAAATGAAAGAATCCCCTGCACAATGGCGGGGGATTCCTTGTTGACAAAATATTTTTTATATGATATAATAAAATTGTAAAGTCAAATAAGGAGGATGGATTGATGCGGTCACCAAAATACACACTAATAATAAAAAGTATAGCGATTATTATAATATTATCCATTTTCCCTATCTGCTTAATCGGATTCTTTACTGCCGAAGATTTACAGTGGCGAATGTTTGCAAGTATTGAAGAATTTCAAAAACTTGACCAATACGCGAAAGAAGAGTTTTCTATCGAAAAGGATAAAGTTTTAAGTGGAATTATTCCCGAATCATATTACATTAAGACTATTTTATACGACGGCAATTTGTATACTGTTTATGCCTATGTTTTTTCTGAGCCCAAGGACGCCTTGACTTATTTCAATAATTTCACAGGCAAAAAGAGCGAATCTATCCGAAATTATTCGATGAGCACAAACTATTTGTTCTCTTCTAACTATATAGTGCAAAATGAAAATTGCGTTTACCGGATCGAAGGGGGAAATTATAAGAGCTTCGTCAAAGCCGTTAATTACATCAATGAAACTTTTGAGATTGATGTAGCAGCAGAATAAATCCATAAAGCAATAATATCAGGTAACAAATATGCTATAAAAAGGACCAAAAAAATGAAATACAAACCATTACTTTTAGCTTTATTAATTATAAGTTTTATTTTTGGAATAGCGCCTTATATTATTTGGAAAGCGCCTATTGGAAATGATGATGTAGTTTTTCTTGATGCCACATTAGCACAAAAAGTCGAGTGCTTTGATGAAAACGGGCAAGTAGCTTTGTGTACTATAAAGGTTAATGAATATGATACCGTCTTTTTATTAGCTGACTGGCAAATAATCGATATTGATCTTTTGGCTTCTTGGCAAGAAGGTGACTATATCAAGTTAGGAATAGAAAAAGATGCTCTGGAGCTCATAGATCAGTCTCCTTCTTTAATACTGATTTCTGCTAAAACAGAAAGTGGAAGCGTCGCAACCTTAGAAAGCTATCATAATTCATCCAATATCTCGAGATATATTATTTCAGGAATAGGTATATCCGGCGTTATAGTATGTTCCCTCGCATTGGCTATAATATATAGGTATAAGAAATTTTGAGGCATATTAAAATAAATCATCCGCAGAGTTCAAGCACTCTGCGGATGATTTTTGCATATTATTCGGGAAGAATATCGCTGAACATAATCAGCTGTGAAGTGATCTTCTCTTCTTCAGTCAAGGGTTTGAAGGTGCCGTTTGAGTAAAGGATGTCCATTACCATCAAAGCTGTCATGTTGCCGATAAAGCAGTTTACTCCATAATAAACGATCAGATCCTGAATCTGCGGCGGGTAGTCTTTTGCCTCGATCATCGCTCTTTCAAGAGCAGCATCAGCGAATTTGCTCTTTATCTCATCGCCGAGCTTGGGAAGCGACTTGAAGAATTTTGAATATTCATCTTTAACGATCATAATCGCAGGTTTGCCATCGGCGGTTATAAAGTTTCTCTCCTTCAATCGCTCATATTTTTCGGCATTTGCCGAGTTATCGGAAATATAGCCGCAAACATGTTCGTAGAGATATTCATAATCAGATACCAAATTATTCATCCAGCCGCCGCCACGGGAGCAGTATCGCGTGTCTGTAGACCAGGAAGCTACCATAGGATACTTATCCGAGCCTCGTGACATACTTCCGACAGAACCGTATGAAGGCAGATGATCTAAAGTCGGATGATAATCAGGATCGGAAGGTTTCATTTTCTGATCTACAAAAGCTTTATAACATCCTCCATCAGTCGTCTTTATCAAATACTTTGATATATCCTTTTTCAAAGAGATTCTGCACTTATTGGCAACTGCATAAAAAATCACAGCAGCTTCGAAGAGCTCTCGGTTTCCGCTCGGGATATAAACATCTTTGACGTCCTTGATTGCTTCGCGAACTATCGGGACGTACTCTCTCGCAATATCTTCTGCTATGCGAAGTTGAATTTTAGTAGTATTTTCATTAAGTTCAAGCGAATATGTTTCAGGTGAGAAACGAACGAAAGTCGTGTATTTATCTCCCTTTGTCCTAATAATAAAACCGTTATCCTCGAGAAGATTGATTCTGTCCTCGATATAAACGAGCGTCATACCAAGTTCTTCCGCAATCTCTTCTTTTGTTCTGGGAGTATAATACACGCTGTAAACGATATTGAGGTTTATCTTATCTTCGAGATAATATTCGGGACCGCCCTTGCTTCCGGGAGTTCCATCGTGTCCGATATCAACAGCTTCAAACGGGTTCAAACCAAGTTTACCAATTTTTCTTTCCATAGAAAAGCCCTCCTTAAGCTCTTTTCGTGCGCGGTTAAGATGCCATTTTACGGTGCCTTCGGGAATATTCAGCTCCGATGCGATAGAAGCGATCGACCGTTTTAAGTAATAAAACATATAAACGATCTTTCTTCTGACTTCGGTAAGAAATGCGATCTCGCGGCGCAGGCGCTTGGTCTCCGCTTCTGTGTCCTCGCAATACTCTTCTTCGAAGTAAGGAATTTCAAGTCCGTCGATCGATATACCTTCATGCTTCTTCTTTGACGATACAAATTTTGAATATGTATGCTCGCTGATTCTCCAGATATATCCCTCGAGATTTACGATCTCGTCAGAACGCAATAAAGATTGATACACCTCAAGAACGATCTCCGAGCAAATATCCTCTGCTTCATCATAAGAATAAGCCTTCTTCATCGCAAAACCGTAGATCTTTTGCAGGTATTCCGTTATGATCTTATCCGCTTGTTCTTTCTTCATTTTGTTTTCTCCGGTACCGTTTGACTATATAGTGAGGGTTATTTTCAAAAGGTTGGCGATTCTAAGGAAATTATATCATATTTTTTAGAAAAAATAAAGTATTTCTGTTAAAATAGAAAAAGGAACGGTAAATCCGTTCCTTCATATATTTGACCTATTCTTTGAAAACCGAATAAAGTATAGAGTGTTAGAGAAACTCAAGAAATTGAATATGTGTTTGAACCGTGAGGTTCAAGCCCTCGGTCTATTAGTATCGGTCAGCTGAACACATTACTGTGCTTACACCTCCGACCTATCAAACTTGTAGTCTACAAGTGACCTTACTCAATAAATGATGGGATA
>JAGBRZ010000083.1 GCA_017632155.1 Clostridia bacterium | reverse complement strand
GTAAGTTTTTTGATCGCCCTCTGAATATCGAGCTCCTTTTTATCCTTACAAATCACCAAGCCACCACTATCATGCGTGGTTTTAAGAACGAATTTTTCAGGTAAAGATGCAAAATCGATATCTTCTATCCGCTCCCAAACACCAAGCAGCGGAATCACATACTCCTCGCCGATACGTTCAGCAACATACTGTTTCACGGCGAATTTATCAACCATAAGTGTATATTCCGGACGATGGTCATACAGTTTTAACCACTGTAATTTTTCCGTATAAGTTTCAGGACACTCCAAATTCAGTTCCTTACCGAATTCAGATCTATACCTTATTTTCAAAAATTCTTCTGCCGGCACAGAGCCCTTTTTTCCTTTATCCGCAAAATAACAAAATCTAAAGTCTTTATTAAAAACGATTTTGCTTAAAGTGGAAATCTTTGAAATAACACCCATATGTCCATCTACCTCGTTTTATAATTTCTGAATCATATCAATCCACTTGTTAGTAATTTGTTCTACCGAAAGCAGTTCTCTTATACGATACGCATTTTCTCCAATTTGACAAGCAAAATCACTGCTCTCTATAACACGTTTCATTGCAATTGCCATAGAGTCTGCATCGCCCGTAGGAACAAGAATACCGTTTATACCGTCTTTTATAAGCATCTTTGCGCCGCCGCAAGGGTGGTCAGTAGTTACAACGGGCATTCCAACCGCTAAAGCCTCAATAAGCGCATTCGACAGTCCCTCGTAATCTGATGACATTACAAACATATAAGAATCTTCTAATACTGCGGGAATATTCGTAGAATGTCCTCGCAAAATTACAGATTGATTTAAATGCAGGTCATCGATTTTGGACTGCAGTATTTCTTTCATAGATCCTTCGCCATAAATTTCCAAGCTGTATTCCGGATATTCTTGATGGACTCTATAAAATGCATCGATCAGCATCAACTGATTCTTTTGCGGCTCCAATCTTCCGACCGATACAATACGTTTAGATGCTTGTCCTTTCCATTTGATATCATCTGACATCACAAGCGGATTCATTATAATATCGCCTTTTTTTTGAACCCTACTATAATAATACTCTCTGGCTCCGGGCGTTTGAAAAACACAGTGAGAAGCCATCAAATACGGAAGATTAGCCTTCAGCCGTGCAATTAATGTATTACCTTTTTGATAGGGATCATTTCTTTCGCATGCAATTACAGGTATATTAAGCCCTGCCGTTGCTAATAACGCTCGTTTTAAACATGTATCCAAAAAAGGTATTACAACAACACTGCCATACTCTCTTTTTTGTTTTTTGAAATAGTCTCGCAAAATCTTGCACGACAGCTTTTTTGAACATGACAGTAAATTCATATCAAAATATACTGTATTAACTTTATCGGATATTGAGTAAGAAATCGTGTTATCCTGCAACAGAATAACGTCAACATTCATAGATTTTTCCGAAAATGAATCAGATAATATCGAAATTACCCTTTCGGCACCACCGGCTCCAAGATTCGGAATAATAAATATTATTTTCATAATTTACTCCCAAACGATCAACTCATATAGATCTGTGTAAGCTTATTTACCGTAACCTTGATATCAAACGCTGCCATCTCCGATTCCGGAGCGCGGTCTATTTTCTTGTCTTGCGCTAAAAAATGCAAGGAATCGATCCACTCTTGCTCACTGCATAAATCAATATATCTTACTTGTTTTAAATGAGAAAATTCTTTGGTAATATTTGATGATAATACTACCGGCAACCCCGAGGCTAAAGCCTCGACCACTACCAAGGGAAAGCCTTCGTGAACAGACGGCAAGATCATACAGTCGAAGCCTTGGTACAAGCGGTTCACATCCGTTCTTTTTCCCAGCAAGCGAACGTATTCTTCCATACCATTCTCACGGATATATTCTTGAATGCGCTCCCACTCGCTTCCATCTCCAACAAAAACCAATACGGCTTCGGGGTTCATCTTATGCAATTTTCTAATCACTCTAAGAGCGTACAAATGATTTTTTTCAGAAGATAACCTACCAACTAAGCCAACTACAAATTTATCGGATACGCCAAGCTCATTTCTTACAGCTTCGCGAATACAAGCATCATATTTATACTTTTCAAGATCGATAGCGTTCGAAAGAACCGCTGCCTTCCTTCTCTTCATATTCCAATTGCCAAAAACGCGATTTCATTCCAGTTCTCCGCAACCTATCACGGTTGTTGCATAATGATAGTTAAGAACAATTCCCGACAGCCGACGAAGCTCTCCCGCAAAGGAAGTATACGGTGCGCTTGTATGCGCGTGCGCTATCCTGCACTTAATGCCTTGCTGCTTTGCAACCTTTAACGCAACATAGGACGTCTGGCTTTCATGCACATGAATAGCATCATATTTTCTGCTGCTTAATATCTCTCTTAATGCTCGCATGTATTCTTTAATACCAAGAGACTTCATCGGTAAATGGAAGATATCCGCTCCCATTTCCTTCATTACGGTGATATCGTTTCCTTCGTTCTCTGTTATACAAGCAAGATCGAAATGTATCATTTCCTTATCTATGTAAGTATAGTAGTTTCTAACTACCGCCGATATTCCACCGTCGTCTCCCGTAAGAACATGTAATACATTATACATGTCAACACCTCGCCGTTTTTTACCCGTGATATTTATTCAAAAGCTTTGCTGTGAATCTGATTCCAAAAAATCTTAAACACCAACACACGAGCATACTTTTTTTGTTTTTCGCATACCGCATAACCCATCTGTAAGACTTTAACGAATCGTATGCATTATTTCTTTCATCTTCGTGTAAAAAACTGTATAGATAAATCAAAATACAATATTCATAAGCAACAAAACTCATTATTTCCTTATTGATATAATTTTTCGTTGCTTTATTGTCAGTCAAAATTTCAACAGATTCGGTAATAAAACATAAAAGATCATAAAAATTTTTTGATGTGATTTTATTTGTAATTGATCCCTGACGATTCTGTCTATATAGATAAAACGGAATCTCCAGAGCATCAAAATCATGGGCATTCAAAATACAATCACGTATAAATCCGAGATCCTCCGAATAACGTCGGTCATACGGAAAATGCAGATCATACTCCATCAGGAACTCTCTTCGATAGAGTTTTGTGCATGCACTTCCGGGATATTTGGGTCTTGATGCCAGATGCTTGACAGCATCTTCTTTACTCTTTGATTTTAGTTCCGATCTTACTATTCCCTCTCCGAGGTCTATTTGAGTTCCGTCGGGATAAAACTTGACCGCCCGCATAAAACACATATCTGTGCCTTTAGACTTAATCCAATTCAAAATCTCTGCTATACTGCCGGAAAATATTTTGTCGTCCGAATCAACAAAAGAAATATACCTTCCTTTTGCTATTTCCATTCCCGAATTTCTTGCCGATGAAAGCCCTCCGTTATCCTTTCGAATAACTCTGATCTGTGAATTATTTAATGCATACCATTGACAAATATCCCCCGATGAATCAGTAGAACCATCATCAACTAAAATTATCTCACATTCCTCTGTGAGCTGCATTAAAACACTATCCACACATTCATTCAAGTATTTCTCAACGTTATATACAGGTATAATAATACTTAACAAAATATCTTCTCTCATACTGCACCGACTACCCCGTCATATATACTTTTCATTTCTGACAAAACACTTTCAACCGAGTATTTCTTTACCCAAAGCTTATTGTATTCTCCCATTGTTCTACAGTCACAGTTTAAAATTGCTAAAACGGATTTGTGACATTCTTCCGGAGAGGTTGGATCAAATAACACTCCGCCGTGTTCGTCAATCAAATCAGTGTTGCCCCTTATTTTGCTACACACCACAGGCAAACCGCACGCCATCGCCTCCATAAGAGCGACAGACAGCCCTTCTCTGTGTGAAGGAAACACAAAAGCTTCAGATGATTTATACAGCTCAACAACGTCTTTTCGATATCCGAGCAAATGCAATTGGTCGCTCACACCAAGTTCATTCGAAAGCGTGAGCAGATTTTCCTTTTTGTCGCCAACACCTGCAATGGCATAATGGACTTTAGGATTATTTAATTTCGCCAGAGCTCTTATGATAATCTGATGATTTTTGTTTTCATTCAGCTCTCCCACAGACAGCAGCAAAAATGCATCATCAGGAACCCCCATTTCCCTTCTCTTGGCTTCCCTGTCAACCTGTACGTTCTCAACTCTCGACAGATCAATGCCGACGCCGGGAACGTAACGAACTTCTTTTGCTTTGAATTTCGTC
>JAGBRZ010000082.1 GCA_017632155.1 Clostridia bacterium | reverse complement strand
TCCCATCCAGTCCGGTATTATGACCACCGTTCACGCATACACCGGCGACCCGATGATCCTTGACGGTCCTCACAGAAAGGGTGACCTCCGCCGTGCACGTGCAGGCGCACAGAACATCGTTCCCAACTCCACCGGCGCTGCAAAGGCTATCGGTCTTGTAATCCCCGAGCTCAACGGCAAGCTCATCGGTTCCGCTCAGCGTGTTCCCACCTGCACCGGTTCCACCACCATCCTCGTTGCTGTTGTTAAGGGTCAGAACATCACCAAGGACGGCATCAACGCTGCTATGAAGGCTGCTGCTACCGAGAGCTTCGGTTACACCGAGGAAGAGCTCGTTTCTTCCGACGTTATCGGTATGCGTTACGGTTCTCTCTTCGATGCTACCCAGACCATGGTTGCAAAGATCGACGAAGAGACCTACCAGGTTCAGGTTGTTGCTTGGTACGACAACGAGAACTCCTACACCAGCCAGATGGTTCGTACCATCAAGTACTTCGCAGAGCTCAACTAATTTCAGTTTACTCAGAAGTGAATATACACCGCTCGGTTTTTCCGAGCGGTGTTTTTTCGTTTTTTATTGACATATTGGAAAATAAATGGTATAATTATTTTAATTCTACCCCAAAGAGGTACAAAAATGATCAAGAAAAAACTATTCTCCGCAATTGCACTTTTACTTGCTCTCATCTGCGTTGTTTCCTGCGGACCAACGACAGCCATCGAAATTCCCGGCATCACGGATGCTATCCCGGGCGAAGAGTCCGGCGGCTCCGTCATCTTCACACCCACGATTCCCGACGGCATACTTATTGCCGGCCCCGAAATCAGCTCAAGCTGTGCGGTCATTTATCCCTCGGGAGCAACCAAGATCAAAGCCGAAGCCGAAAATTTCGCAGATTATTTCAAATCCGTCATCCCCGGCTCCTCCTTCGTAGCCCGCAACCACAGCGAGACCGCGGCTGAGGAATATTCGATAATTCTTGAAAATGACTCCTCTATCTCCTCTTCCTACTCCGTTAAGCTCGACGGCAAAACCATTCGGGTTTCGGGCAAGGACACCGCAAACACGCTTGAGGCTCTTTCCTACCTCAAGCTGACCGCGCTCCGCGACGGATATTTTGCGATTCCCGAGGATCTTAACTTCCAATCGGGCGAAGGCCCCGCAATTCTCACTCAGTACCCCGAAAAGTACTACTACTACGAAGACGTATACACCCCCGAGCTTGAATACACCTTTGACAACACCACCCTCAACGCCGAGGCATCCCGCCTTGTTATCGGCGGTGTGGACGTTACAAAGAAGGCCGTCTGGCTCAGCGACAAAGTCACCCTCAACAATATGACCTTCCCGGCAGGCGATCACACCGTTCTTCTCTATCTTGAGGACAAAAACGGCAACGCAGAGGTTCTTGAAACTCTCTTCTCCTGCGGCGAAGCCAATGAAATGAACCTTTACACCGGTGAGCTTCACGGTCATACCCTTGACTCCGACGGTAAGGGTACCATCGAAGAGGCTTATGCCTATGCCCGCGACGTCGCCAAACTCGACTACTTCTCGATCACCGACCACTCGAACTACTTCCAGGGTGATACTTATCAGGTCACACACGTCAACAACGCCGAAAGCTTCAACGAGCCCGGTGAATTCGTTGCTCTTTACGGCTTCGAGCAGACATACTCTGCGGCAACCTACTACGGCCACCTCAACACCATCAACTACGGTAAATTCACCACAAGATCCACCCTTCTTGAGGACTATTACACCGCTATGACCGAAGGTGACAGCGCCATTGTAATGTTCAATCACCCCGGATACAAGTGGGGTAACTTCTGCGAATACGAATTTTGGACCGAGGAGTTTGACAAAGTCGTAAATCTTTCCGAGATCAAGGGCAAGGGCTACGATATCGAATACGCCCTCTCGCTTACCAAGGGTTGGCATCTTTCCCCCGTTTACAACGAGGATAACCACCAAAAGGGTTGGGGTAACGTCAGCGAATACTGCGGATACGTTCTCGCCCCCGCGCTTACTCGCCAGAACATCGTTGAGGCATTCCAAAAGAACCGCACCTATACAACAACCGACAAGTCCCTCAAGATCTATTACAAGATCAACGATGAATGGATGGGCGCGCGCCTGCAGAATCCCGATAAACTCAAGGTCAGCATCACCCTTTCCACCGAAAAGCCGGTCGGTCTCGGCACAGTTTCTCTCATCGGTGAGGATAACATCGTTGTTGCAAAGCAGAATCTCGGAAGAACCAAGAAGTACACTTGGGAATTCGAGATCGATCCCGATTACGATTACTACTACGTCAAGGTCAGCTGCGACACCACCTGGTGTGTAACCGCTCCCATATGGATCGAAAACCGCGATGAGCTCACCGTCACCTCCATCGAGCAGCAGCTCGTGACCAATGCCGTGAACAAAAACGAGCAGCGCATACTTGCAACCGTAAAGAATTCGGCAACCACCGATATGACGAATGTAAAGGTTGATTACTACCTTTCCTCCACCGCAGGATTTGACATCACCGCACTCAAGCCCACCGCAACCGTTGAGATAGGAACTATCCGTGCGGGCGAAAGTGCAACCGTCTATGCTGATCTGAACTATGATCTGAACAACAACCGAATCTACGCGGTTGCATCGGGTGAGACCGCGGGCAAGGCTTGCGGAGCCGTCAAATATTGCGAGATCTCGAACCTCTACTTCTCCGAGGTATTCCCCATGTCCCGTCAGGGAGGCGGAGCGGTTTATGACTACATCGAGCTCTACAACAACAGCAACCAGACGGTAAACCTCTTTAATTACACCATCCGCTATTACGCAAAGCCGGGTGCAAATTCAGAATCAATTGCCGAAAACACCTGGAAGCTGACGGGTACCATCGCACCTCATTCAACCCTTGTTCTTTGGTTCGTTCCCGAGAGCAGCAAGCTGAGTGTAGCCGATTTTAACCGCCGCTTCGGCACAAACCTCGTCGGCGGTAAGGACATCATTATGATCGTCGGCAACACCCTTCCCGAGAACAATCCCGTACAGCTTGAAATGCTGAACGGCTCAAAGGTTATTGCCCGTTGCTGGTACAACTGGGAAGGTGCAAAGGACGTTCTCCCCGACAAGTCTATCCGATTCAAATATCCCACCAATTATACCTGTACTCAGGTCGTTGATAAAGCCCGCATCGGTGCCACACCCGGCAAGCTTGAAGACGGTCAGATGCCCGAGCAGGTAAAGAAATAAAAAATTGCATTGACGAAAACACCGTCCGTATTTCCGGGCGGTGTTTTCGTTTTACTGTTGACATATCAATCAAGAAATGGTATAATAGAATAAATCAAATAACCGTGAGGTAACCAAAAATGATCAAAAAGAAAATCTTCTCAGCAATTGCACTTTTACTCGCTTTGAGCTCCATCGTATCCTGCGGCCCCACAACTCCCGTTGAGATACCCGGAAGCACCAGCGAGATTGATAGCGGATCTGCCGGTGATGGCACGACCGAAGTTGTCTTCGATCCCTCAATTCCCGAAGGAATTTTGATCGCAGGCCCCAAGGTCACATCGTCCTGCGCTATCGTTTATCCCTCGGGTTCAAAGGCGATCAAAACCGCAGCCGAGAACTTTGCAGAATATTTCACCACCCTCATCCCCGGTTCAACCTTTGTGGCAAGAACCGCACATGACACGGTAGCCGAGGAATACCAAATCGTTATTAATAACGATTCTGCGCTTTCCTCCTTTTACACCGTCAAGCTCGACAGCAAGACAATCAACGTGACCGGTAAGGAAGCAAGATACACTCTTGAAGCACTTTCCTGGCTCAAGCTGACCGCATTCCAAAACGGATATTTTGTTATTCCCGAAACCCTTGATCTCTCCATTTCGAATGCTCCCACCGTTTTCGAATATTCTCCCGAAAATCTTTATTATTACGAAGACGTTTACACCCCAACCCTTCTTTACGAATTTGCTGACACCCAGATAGCTAAAGAAAAATGCCGCCTTGTTATCGACGGAATTGACGTCCTCGATAAGGCAACCTGGGGCTTCGGTGAGATTCTTCTCAACACAGTAACAGTTGATCCCGGAGATCACACCGCGATCCTTTATCTTGAAGGAAGCAAAGGCGGCTCAAAGACCATCGAAACCATGTTCACGTGCGGCGATGCATCCGAAATGAATCTTTATTCGGGCGAGCTTCACGCACACACCGGTGACTCGGACGGACAGGAAACAGTTAAAGAAGCTTACAAATATGCGCGTGACGTGGCAAATCTCGACTTCTTCTCTGTCACCGACCACTCAAACTCCTTTTCTAACTCTGTATATCAGGGTAAACACCAGAGCAACGCCGACAGCTACAACGATCCCGGCAACTTCGTTGCTCTTTACGGATTTGAGCAGACCTACAACGTCGCAACCTATTACGGACATCTCAACACCCTCAACTACCCCTCCCTCACCACAAGATCCACTCTTCTTAAAAACTATTACTCTGTAATGGCAAAAAAGGATGGCGCGATCGTAATGTTCAACCACCCCGGATACAAATGGGGTAACTTCTGTGAATACGAATTCTGGACCGAGGCGTTTGATGAGGTTGTCAACCTCGCAGAGATCAAAGGTAAGAGCTATGACATTGAATACGCCCTCTGCCTTACCAAGGGTTGGCACGTTTCTCCTCTTTACAACGAGGATAACCACACAGCAAACTGGGGCGCTGCTTATGAATACTGCGGATACGCCCTTGCTCCTTCGCTTACACGCCAGAATATTATCGAAGCTTTCCAGAAGAACCGTACTTACACAACCACCGATAAGACCCTCAAGATCTATTACAAGATCAATGGCGAGTGGATGGGCGCACGCTTGCAGAATCCCGATAAGCTCAAGGTAAGCATCGACCTTTCCACCGAAAAGGCAATCGGACTTGGAACCGTTCAGCTTGTAGCAGAGGACAATATCGTTGTTGCTCAGCAGAATCTTGGAAGAAAGAAAGAATTCACTTGGGAATTCGAGCTTGACCCTGTTTACGATTACTATTACGTAAGAGTAAGTGCTGACTCCACATGGTCCGTAACCGCTCCCATTTGGATCGAAAACCGCGAGGAGCTCACAGTCACCTCGATCGAGCAGGCTCTTGTAACCAACGCGGTTGATTCGAAGGATCAGCGCATCATTGCAACCGTTAAGAACTCCGCCACTACCGATATAACCAATGCAGTTGTAAGCTTCTACCGCACCTCTACTTCCGGATTTAACGAAACCTCCGTCAAGCCCGACGTAACCGTTACGGTCGGCACCATCCGCGCGGGCGAGAGCGTAACGGTTTATGCAGATCTTGCATATGATATAAATAAAAACCGAATTTACGCCATTGCAAGCGGCGAAACCGGCGGCAAGAAATATGCAGGCGTAAGATACTGCGAGATCTCCAACCTCTATTTCACCGAGATCCTTCCCCAGAGCGTGCAAAACGGCGGAGCGGTTTGGGAATATATCGAGCTTTACAACAACAGCAACACCGCGATCAATCTTGGCACTCACTCCATTCGCTACTATGCAAAGCCCGGTGCAAATGCAGATTCTCTTACCGAAAACACCTGGAAGCTGACCGGTACTATTGCTCCTCACTCCACGGTAGTTCTTTGGTTCCTCCCCGATGGCAGCAAGCTCAGTGTTGCTGATTTCAACAAGCACTACGGAACCAATCTTGTCGGCGGCAAGGACATCATTATCATCGTTGGCAAGGCTCTCCCTGAAACCAATCCCGTACAGCTTGAGATCCTTAACGGATCCAAGGTCATCTCCCGTTGCTGGTACAACTGGGAAGGCGCAAAGGACGTTCTTGCTGACAAGGCGATCACCTTCAACTATCCCACTTGCTACACATTCACCTCCCGAGTCGGCGAAGTCCACGTGACCCCCACGCCCGGTACCCTTAAAGACGGTCAGATGCCCGAGCAGGTGCAGAAGTGATCAGTGGTTAGTGGACAGTAGACAGAAAGATGCGGGCAGATAATTCTGGTTCGTATCTTTGGACATTGATCGGATAAATAATCTAATAATAAATAACACGGATATTGCAATTTGCAATATCCGTGTTTTAAGTTTGTTTTGAATTGTTTAGCCTAATAATGGACTAAAAGGTAAAATTGAATTATAAATTCGCATCTTTCTGTCTACTGTCCACTAACCACTGTTCACTTTCTTCTGCGTACAGTAAGGCACGCGCCGCAGACGACAACGGTAATGATCGCGTAGGTCGAGAAACCGCCGCATCCCTTCTTCTCGGGAGCGGGTTCAGTTGTGGGCTCTGTCGCGGTGGGGACCTCAGTTTCGATAGCCACGGTGGTTTCGGGCTCTTCGATGACTTCGATGAACTGCTCTGCGTCTGCGGAGTTGGTGAGTGTAGCACCCTTGAACTTCGCATAAGCCTCTGCCAGCCACTGGTCGAACTTGGGAGCGACGAGGTACATACCGTCAGCATTCAGGTGGCTGACGTCGCTTGCGGTCTGGCAATACTTTGCGCGGAACTTTGCGTCTGCCATATCAACGCCGGTGTACTCGGTGTCAGCCGCGTACATACAAACGACGTGGGGATCGTTGTAGTATTCAGCAAGCTCCTTCATAGCATCAGCATAGTCATTGTTGGTGCCGAGGTAGCCCGACTCGCCAAGGTTGCTCCAAGCGGTAACAAGAACAATGAAGGCATCGGGATTCTTTGCCTTAATGCCCTGAATGATAACGTTGAGCGCGCCCTTGAAGGAGGTGACGGACTTGCCGTCGTTCTGACCGAAAGGAACGCTGTAATGACGGTCGTTACGTCCGCCCTCGATGATGTAGATGTCGCCGTCCATAGGCATCTGGTCGTAACGTGTGTGCATGGGAGGCTGGTTGCTCGACTGACCGCGCGCGGTTGCAACGGTGTTGCCGCCGATACCGTAGTTGTGGAAGGTCATGCCGTACTTGTAGCCGAGAAGATTGACCCAGGTCTGATGCTGACCGAGCTGCGAGCCGCCGAAATAGCTGTCGCCGATCGCGTACATCTTGACGCCCTCGAGAACATCATAGTAATCTTCGGTCTCGCCAACGAGCCAAAGAGCGGCTTCATCGGCATCCTTGAACTCGGACATTGCCTTGAGGGATGCATGCTTTGCGGAGGGAACATTGTTGGAGGTGACTACCATAGCCTGGCAAAGTCTGATGACCTCGAACTCAACCGCGTGCTTTGCAAGCTTTTCGTCGCCGACAAAGAGGAAGTCGGAAACCTTGATGGGGTAGTGCTTGACTACCTCGTCAAAGAGACGGAGGGACTTGTCGAGATCACCCGCATAGCTGAGGACGATGCCCTTGTAATTTTTCTTGATGAGCGCATTCGCGATAGCGGAATCCGCGGAGTTATCGAAAACAAGAGTATACTGCTTATCTGCGCTATAATCAGCAGGGAGATAGATATTGTAGGTTACCTTTTCGCCCGACTGATCGGTATAGGAAGCCTCGCCGGTCTTATCAACAGTCTTGAAATCGGTGGGCTCAACGAGATAAACGGGAGGAATGAGCTCTTCCTCGGTCGAATAAACGGGAGCATAACGCATACAGATGCGGAGATTCTCGTTATCCTCGGTGGTGGTGTAAGAATAGAGGCGATAGTTGTCTGTCATAAGTACGTTATAAACATCGCAACCGTTGAGGTATTCCTTTGACTTGTCGAATACCCAGTTCGAGCCTTCCTTCTTCCAATGCGAGATGGTCATAACGCTTGTGGAGGCATAGCTGCTTCCGTCGAAATCGGTGAAGGTCTGGTCGAAGAAGTAAACGGTGGTGCCTGCCTTCGGAACGGTGAAAACATCGGAATATTCGTAGTCCTGGTTCGAGGGAGAGGTTATATTAAACGCCTGGGAATCGTGGTACTGCGAGCCAACGTAGCCGTCATGCCACTCGAGACCCTTGACCTCGGAGGTGGCGATGAGGGGCGCGCCCGTCACCATGCTGAGAAGCTCGGGATCGGGCCATTCGGTCTTGAGCTCCTTGCCGTCAGCGGCAGTGCCCTTTTCGTTCGTCTGCTCCCACTTAACGGTCACGGGAGCGTCAACGGCGATGTCAGTATAACCCTTGTCTGCCTTAACGCAAAGACGGATGATCTCGTTATCGTATTCGGTAACGTAAGTATAGGTAGAACCGTTCTTAACGACGGTGTTGCCTGCGTCGAAGCCGACGTCATAAACATATCTTCCACCCTCGAGCTTATAGCGTGTGAAGGCGTTGAACGCGGTGTTGTATGATCCGGAGGTATATGTGATCTTCGTACCCTTCTTGGGAACGTTGATCAGACCTGAGAAAGCATAAGCCGCAGATGCGTGGCGAACTTCCTTTGCAGAGCCGTTGGTGTTGGATGCCGAGGAAGCATATCCGCAGAACCACTGCAGATTGCCGATGGTGCCGTTTGCGTCAAAGGTAGCGGTGAAGTTACGCGCGTTAAGCTGAGCGAGAGTCGAGGGCTCAGTTGTGGGCTCCGCGTAGATCACGGGAGTGCTTCCGTCGCCGTCAGCAGCATAGGAGAAGCGGATGGATTGATTATCCTTGTCGGTAATGAACTCGTATCTGATACCGCCCTGGACCACGGTCTGACCGATGCTCTTGCCGTAAGCAAAAGTACCGTCAACATTGGCTGCAGCCTTGTCGATCACCCATTCACCGTTCTGCTGTACCCATACGGAAACAGCAAAGAGAGTGTGTCCGATACCTGCCTTGGTGGGCGCGGTGTAATAGACCTTGGTGCCCGCTTTTTCGATAGTGATAATATCGGAAGTGCGGTAGTTATCGTTCGCAATGAACTTGTACTTGTTGGAATTGGTGGGTCCGCCGACCGCGCCGTTCGACCACTTTGTTTCAACAACGGTCGCTTCGGCAAAAGCCGAGAATGCGCTTGCAGGGACGAGGCAAACGATGAACACGATTGCCATAAGAAGACTGATAATACGTTTCGTCATGATTTGACCTTGCCTTTCTTGATTGTTGATATAATGATACTACATTTTGGTAGGAAAGTCAAGTATTTATGGAAAAATCCGCCCTTACGGGCGGATTATCATAATTATTCAGGCTTTTTTCTGAGCAGATACTCATCAAGCTTCTGCTTCATATTGTCGGGGATCTTGCGGGCAACGGGACAATAAACCGCATTTGCCATTCTGTCGGCAAATTTGGTGATAAACTCGCTGTCCTTTTCGATCTGCTCCGCGGTGAGAAGCGCCTTTGTGTCATAGCTGTTATGGATAGTTCCCGTGTTGCCGGGCGCGTGACGGGCAAAGGAAACCGAAGGTACGCCCTTATCCGAGAACGGAGTGGAATCGCTCGAATAAACGCCCTGATAAACGCTGACGGGGAAGCCGCACTCAAGTCCCATATAGGTAATGTAGCTAACAAGGTCCTTTTCAGAAGTACAACAGGATGCAAACTTACCCATAATGCAGCCGATCATATCAAGATTTATGCAGAGAACGCACTTATCAAGCTCCTCGCCGTGAGTTTCGCAATATGCCTTCGAACCGAGAAGTCCTCTCTCCTCGCTGCCGCAGAAAACAAAGCGGAGCGAATAGGAATGGGGATTCTTTGAAAAATACTCGATCATATGGAGAAGTCCAAGGCAGCCCGACATATTGTCATAAGCGCCCGTTGAAAGTGAGGTGGAATCATAATGCGCGGTAAACACGATGTATTCCTCGCGCTCGCCCTTCATTTCAAGAACAACGTTCTGCGAATTTCCAACGTATTCATCCTGCTCAACTTCAATGCGAATATCCTTAACACCTTCCTCAACCATCTTGACCGCGTCCTTGGCGTTGATGTTGACGCCGAGGAGCTTGTCGCCCTTGCTTACGTAGGGACGAAGCTCGCGCTGGTCGATGTCGTGATCGGCATAGTTGACGTTTCCGTCAAAGGTGATAAACGCGATCGCGCCGTTTTCGATAAGATCGCGGTATCTCCAAAATCCGAGATAGGTATCGATCATAACGATCTTGCCGCGGCACTGCGAAAGCGAATACTTGTCAGTCGAACGGAGGTAGTAAAGCTCGCCCTCGGCAATTCCCGAGCCGCAAAGGAAATAAGCCTTGCACTCGATCTCCTTGCCGTCGGCATAAAGCTTTGCGCGCTTGATGTCACCAAGATCAACGGGAAATTCCTCGAGATAAGCACCTGCCGTGAACTGATTGCAAACGCCGACAAGATATTCGGCAGCCTTCTTTTCTTCTTCTCTGCCGCCCATACGCACGTATGCGGTGTCGGCGAGGATCTTGTTTATAAGATTAAGTTCCATTTTTCATTCCTCAAATATCACGGGATTTTCATTAAGATAAGTTGCAAATCGGATAATATATCCGCCCGTTTCGACGGGTTCGGAAACCGATTCGAGAGTCCAACCCTCAAGCTCGTCAAAATTGGGGATAAAGGTGTCAACGCCCTCGGTCTCGGCGTCGATGAGGGTAATATACGCGCGGCTGCAGTATTTTGCAAGGTCGGTGTAAAGGCGTCCGCCGCCGATGAGCATAACGTCATCCTCGGGGTATTTTGCCACCTCTGCAAAAAGCTCCGCGTAATTATGCACCGAAACCGTACCCTCGGGCGTATAATCGCGGTTTGACGAAAGCACCACGTTCACTCTTTTGGGGAGCGGCTTGCCTCCGGGAAAGGATTCGAGCGTTTTTCTGCCCATAACGACGGTCTTGCCCTGAGTCATACTGCGGAAGTATTTCATATCCTCGGGGATCGAGTAGATAAGGTCACCGCCCTTGCCGATCGCCCAATTCTTGTCTGCGGCTACGATAAGATTCATTTTTGCTCCTTAAACCGCAACGGGAATCTTGAATCCCGTGGGATTTGCCTGATAGTTTTCAAAAATCACGTCCTCGACCTTGAAATCATAGAAATTCGTGATCTCGGGATTGAGGCTGAATTTCGGTGCCTCAAACTGCTCACGCTCGAGCATTTCCTTAACGAGCGGAATGTGGCGGTCATAGATATGCGCATCGGCAATTACGTGAACGAATTCACCGGGGATAAGCCCCGAAACCTGCGCGAACATGCAAAGCAGGGTCGCATACTGAACGACGTTCCAGTTGTTCGCGGTCAGCATATCCTGCGAGCGCTGATTGAGAATGCCGTTGAGATATTTGCCCGTGACGTTGAAAGTCATCGAGTAAGCACAAGGATAAAGATTCATCTCATTGAGGTCTGCGTGGTTGTAAATATTGGTCATAATGCGGCGCGATGCGGGATTGTTTTTCAGATCGTAAAGCACGCGGTCAACCTGATCGAATTCGCCCTCGCGGTACTTGTGCTTGACGCCGAGCTGATAGCCGTAAGCCTTGCCGATGGTGCCGTCCTCGCCCGCCCAAGCGTCCCAAATGTGGGAATTAAGCTCGGAGATCTTGTTCGACTTTTTCTGCCAGATCCAAAGGATCTCGTCGATGCAGTTCTTGACGCCCGTCTTGCGGAGAGTCATAATGGGGAACTCCTTCCGCAGATCGTAGCGGTTGGTGATGCAGAATTTCTTTACCGTATGCGCGGGTGTGCCGTCATCCCAACGGGGACGAACGTCGAGATCGGTATCGTAAAAGCCGTTTTCGAGAATATCGCGGCAATTTTCTATATAAACTTTATCTGCGTAACTCATTCTGGATCTCCTTAAATCTCGTGATCAACTACTGCTCGTGCGCAGCGGACTGTCTTTACAAAATTCGAAATGACAACGTGATCGGGGTGGACCTTATAGTTATGAAGCGCCTCGAGCGAATCGAATTCGGTCAGAAGCACCATATCATAAGACATATCGGTGCCCGAAACGTCGCGCCCGATCTCCATACGGCGCAGACCCTCGATCTTGCCGCTTGCGTAAAGCGCAAGAAGACGCGCCTTTACATCCTCAAGATTTTCATCTTTAGTCTTTCCACCCGCCTCGGGCAGGAATTTCCACATTACTATATGTCTGATCATTTTTTGACCTCCGAAATTTTGGTGATATATATTTATTGTATCATAATATTCGAAGTATGTCAACATTTTTGTTTATAAAAATATGTCGCACTCGCAACACTCGCAAAGCAGGGTGCAGGGGCGGTAGCCCCTGCAAGAAGAAACGATGTCATCCTGAGGCGGCGTCCGCAGACCGCCTGCCGCCGAAGGATCTCGTGCTGACCGAGTTGTTCCTCGGGCAGCGCGGTGCCTATACAGAGAAGTCTGCTGTGAATAATCGTATAAATATCGACAAAGCACTCTGTTAGATTGTTTTAAGGCAGAATAGGAAACACTATTTTCTTGACTTTTGATAGAGCGAACATATTCGTTTGAATAAACCATTACGGCTATTCACATCAAACTCCTTTGTATCGGCACCGCGCCGCGCTTGTAAATTGGCGCGGCACGAGATCCTTCGTCGCATACGCCTGCGGGCGCTCCTCAGGATGACATCGTAAGCGATGCAGGGGGCTTCGCCCCCTGCATCGCTATTAGAGATTACGAACACAGATGCTTGACTATTATTGTGCAATTTGACTTATTGTTTTTCCATATACAAGTTTGTCAGCGAACTGAGACGAGAGCGATCTCGTCTTTTAATATTTTTACTCAAAACACTCAGCGTATTTGGGGTTCTTGCGAATCTCATTAACAACGTTTTTCCTAAATGTTCGTAATTGCTTTTCCCAAAAATCCTCTCCGAAGGGCGGAAGGCTGCCCTTTTCTATCTTCGGCAATGCTGTAACCAACGGTGCGGAATATTGATATTCACCTTCATTGCGGATGCGTTCATACTCCTTGCAATGGTCAAAAGCTTTATCAAAATAGTCAAGGATTTTTTCCATACTGCCGTTATTGTCTATTTCGTAGTGTATCAAAGTCAAATACAAATGACCGATATCCCAATGCCATCTTCCACATCTACCGTCAATAAATACTGTGTCGTAAAGCTGAATAACAGCCAAAAGTATCTGCCTTCCGTATTCAGAAGATGACACCGCCGGTCTTGTGGCAACCGATTCGGAGATAGCTAATCGTAGATTGGAAAGAAGAGCCATAATTCTTTCGCCTTGGTATCTTGCTTTTTCTTCACAGACTGTTGCCAAGGGTAACAACACTTCTTTGCAAACGACAAGTGAGCTTTGAGCCTTGGCAAGCGCCTTTGCCTTTTCGTATTCACCCATGCAACAATAAAGCGGTGTTATTTGACGAATAGCCTTTTCGCGATCTTCCGCCGAGGGATTCGATTTCAGAAGTTTTTCATATACTCGAACAGCTTCTTGCCAATAAATATTTTTGGAATTGTATTCGGTATCATATTCTATTACCCCCGACGAATTTGGAAGATGTACCTTTCCTCCGTATTTATTCCATCCCCACATATGAAGTGCCTGGGCAAGCTTCATAAGAATTTTAGGCTCATTCGGGAATTCTTCCGAAGCTGCGCGAAGCATATTGACACATTCTTCAACATCATCCGACAAACTTCCCTGATACATTGTAAAGCCTTGTTTGGAAAGTATCTTGGTGGCGTTTTCAAGAATAGTTTTTATTTTTTCTTCCCGTTCATCGTGATATCCAAATAGTTCATCAATCGAAACGTGGAAGTAATTTGCGATAGCAGGGACCATCTCCATATCGGGATAACTACCACCCGACTCCCATCGCGATACAGCCTGTGCGGTTACGCCGAGCGATTCTGCAAGATTATCTTGCGTGCGCCCGTCGCGGCGGCGCAATTCACGTATTTTTATTCCTAAATTGAGTTGCATTTTATTTCTCCTTGAAAGGTATTTCACCGGTGTGATTACATTATAACACAAAATAATCCGGAAAGCAATTATCAAACAATTGTTTATGTATCAACTGTTGGTTGTTTTTATCATTAAGCATATTTCATCAAAAGATATATGTTCGCACTCATAAGCTCCCCTTCCCTGTTCAAGGGAAGGGGGTGGGGGATGGGTCCCGATTTGCCGATACAAAATTACATGGATATCGACGAAATCTCTATCCGAAAACAAAATTTGAGCAGAAACGAGGCATCCCCCTCCCGGTTCACGGGAGGGGGAGCGAGGGGGTGGGTCCCTATTAAAGGCGCGAGTTTTTCGTTTTTTAATGGTGAAGGAGCAAAATCCACCTCGAGGGGTGACAGAGCGCGTACTTGCCTTCGGCAAGTTGCAACTCCGTCTTGTCGGCTTACGCCTCCATTTTCCTTCGGAAAACCGCCGGAGCTGCACTTCCCTACATTCGGGAAGTATTGACTCTGTCCAAAAATCCGAAGCAGAGCTTCGCATTTTTGAAGCGCAATTGGCGAAGGCTGAAGCCTTCGCATTGAAATGAGGCTCCGCCTCATACTCCGCAAACTTTTGAAAAAGTTTGATCAAAACTTTTCACAACTTTCTGACCACTGATCACTGACCACTAATCACTAAAAAACTCTTGACTTTTCCCCGATTTTGTAGTATTATATATTATGTATATTTATATTTAGGAGTAATACCATGGAATACCGCATTTCAAACAAGCTTGCGGCGCTCAAGCCGTCGGCTATCAGAGAAATATTCAAATCCCTTTCCGATCCCTCGATCATCGCTTTCGCGGCGGGCAACCCCGCGGCGGAGTCCTTCCCCGTTGAGGCGCTCGCCGAGATCACCGCAGATATTTTTGCAAACGAACCCGTAAAGGCTCTGCAGTACGGTCAGACCGAGGGTTATCCCCCTCTACGCGAGGCTGTAAACAAGCGCCTCGCCGAAAAGTTCTCGATCGGATGCTCGGTAGAAAAGGGAGATAAATACAACGACACCACCCTCATCGTCAGCGGCGGCAACCAGGGAATCGAGCTCGCCTGCAAGGTTCTCTGTAACGAGGGCGACATTGTCCTTTGCGAGGATCCCTCCTTCATCGGAGCGCTCAACGCATTCCGCTCAAACGGCGCGATCACAAAGGGAATCCCCCTCCGCGATGACGGAATCGACACTGAAATCCTTGAATCTACACTCGCCGCCGACCGCGCGGGTGAAAACAAGATCAAGATGCTCTATCTCATCCCCACCTTCCACAACCCCGCGGGAATCACCACCACTCTCGCAGTCCGCAAGAAGATCTACGAGATCGCTCTGAAATACGAGCTCGTCATTCTCGAGGACAACCCCTACGGCGAGCTCCGCTTCGCGGGCGAGGAAATCCCCACCATCAAGAGTATGGACACCGAAGGCCTCGTCCTTTACTGCTCGTCCTTCTCGAAGGTTCTCTCCGCAGGTATGCGTGTAGGCTTCATTGTCGGACCCGAAAAGCTGATGCAGAAGCTCGTTGTTGCAAAGCAGGTTGAGGACGTTCACACCAATCAGCTCTTCCAGATGCTCTGCCACCGCTTCGTCACCGAGCGCGACCTTGACGGCCACATCGAAATGATCCGTGCGATCTACCGTCGCAAGTGCGCTATTATGATGAAGGGACTTGACGAAAACCTTCCGAAGTCCTTCAAATTCACACGCCCCGAGGGCGGACTCTTCGTCTGGTGCACCCTCCCCGATGGCATTGATATGACCGAATTCGTTGCGCGCTGCCTTAAAAACAAGCTTGCGATCGTTCCCGGAACGGCATTCTGCCCCGACGAAAACGGCACGTCCAATTCGGTACGCTTCAACTATTCCACTCCCACCGACGAGCAGATCGAGCGCGGATGCGTCATTCTTGGCAACGTCGCACGCGAAATGCTTGCAGAAATCAAATAAAAGAGGTAACAAAAATGATTGACAACAGACCCGTTTCCTACTCGGGCGTTCAGCCGAGCGGAAACCTTACCATAGGAAACTACCTCGGAGCGATCAAGAACTTCCCCATCTACTCCGAGCAGTATAAATGCTTCTACTGCGTCGTCGACCAGCACGCGATCACCGTTCGTCAGGTGCCCGAAGAGCTTCGCCGCCGCACCTATGAGACCATCGCGCACTACATTGCCTGCGGTCTTGATCCCGAAAAGAACACTC
>JAGBRZ010000081.1 GCA_017632155.1 Clostridia bacterium | reverse complement strand
CTTCAAGATTACACAGCCGTTCTCCATAAAGACGTAAAAACCTATACGTTAAAGCACGAAAGCGTTACTTATTTTACAACTGACTATATACTTAAAGAAAAGCAGGTCTATGCTGAAAACGTAGCGATTGAGGATGGCAAGATCCGATGGGATGAGGTGTCGGATGAAAATCACTGCTATTACAGAGTTTTCACATCGGATGAAAAGGATTTTGCACCGTCTGCGGAAAATCAAATCGCATCCACCGTTTCGACATGCCTGAACAACAAAAAACCAAAAAAATATATCAAAGTGCTTTCTGTTGACAGAAGCGGAAATGTATGAAGTTAGTTATAATGTTTTCGGGAAATACGCAAACGATGTGTTCGTTGCATGTGATTTTATGGTTTAAAAGCTCCCTAAGTATTATCTAATAAGACTTTTGGGAAAGTCTCCCCATTCTGAAGCCCTTTCAAAACGCCTGATGCACAGAGATGATGGGCTTATACTCCCGACGAGCTACGCCTCTACGCTATGCTTGATGCTTTGTGCTACGCACCTTGTTGTGTTACACACAACGCTCGTGGAGCAATCTTCACAGATTCGCTTACAAGCTGGGCTTGCAGACTCGCTCTGCGTCGATTATCTAGCGCCGGGAACAACCCGCAGGTTTTAATGACTGTTGCTGCCCGCGTTGCTATCGAAGAGGCTTGCAAGTAATTCATTGATTTTCAAGGCTTTTTAAGGCTTTACAAGACTTTATAAAAGCTTGGTAAAAATCAAATCAACAAAAATCATAAATAAAAAAGTTGGACACATCATTTTGGAGAAATCTCCTGTGATGTGTCCGATTTTTTGTACGAGGTTATTGACAAGCCAAACGACTGCCAATCCACTATTTTTTTGCTATTACGTAATCGTTTTCGGGAAGATAAAAATCTTCAATATCGCAGTATTCCATGGACGTGTTTCCGCACAAATCAAATACCCCATCATAATCCGGGCCATGCTTGGTCAAGATCAACGTAACATAATATGCGGTATAATTATTGGAGCTCGTATATTTATTGCCAGAAACATACATATACTTAACGGTATCTATATCATAGATCAGATGTTGGTCAACCTCATATTCAGCTCCTGCCTCTCTGTTAGTCGGTTTGAGGTATTTGGAGACGGAGTTCGCGTGGTTCGGCCACCACACGGCGGTTGGTAAGATCAAATCATACAAGTTTGTTTCACATCCACGGTCACCGTGATGAGCAACTGAAGTCATATCAGACTTCAAATAATTACCATACATGGCACACAAAAATCGGCTTTGATACGATGCTGCATCTCCCAACCACATTTGCGTTACCTTTTGATCAACATTATCTTTGTTTGTTAATGTAAAACGAACCACGGTATTTGTGTCATTGGAGTCGCTGGAACAAATAGGATTTAAGTCCTCCCACGTGCATAAAACTTCAATTTCAAGATTGGCTAAATAATATTTTTGCCCTGTATGTACGGTAATATATTCAAATCCACCGATGATGTTACTCTTCATATCATTAATTGCATCTTTATCTATTGTATAAAGATCTTTAATGCAATTTTTTGCACCGTTTTCATTCGGAAGATTTGCAAACATATAATCCATTTTTACTAGTCCGCTTTGACCATATTTTTGCAGCATGCATTGAAATGCATAACAATGATCCCAATGGTTATGAGTTAATATCCACGCAGCAATATGAATAGGATCCTCTGTTGTGGGAGTTTTGCCGTATATTTTGACATACAGATTTCGCAAAGCATTCCATAGTACATCATGTTCAATATTGTTGTCACTTACACCACCACCGTCAAAGATAATAAAACGACCGTCTTCCAACGTAATGATGTAAGACAATCCTACAGCAATCACATGAAGAGGCGTGGTCGTAACCATAGAATCCGTCACTTTTTCGTATATTGGGTTCTCGTTCAAAAGATCCTCATTAGGTAACGTAACGTCATTCAGCGTTGAGGCAACAATTCGAAGACAAGCATCATAACCATATTCTTCTGCCTCATTCTCGGCATCGTTTGAAGGTAACACGAGTTCTTTATATTTGTAGGCATTGTATGCAACATAGAGAGAAATACCCTCTGAATCATTAACAAAAGTTGTAAACAAACTATCTTCAATCGTGTTCTGCATTAAAACACGGTATCCTGCTTTGAGCAATCTTTGGCAATAGTCCTGATAGGCTGAAACAGTTACCCCTTCACCCGTATAAAGCCATTGCAGAGAATTGTCCGTGTTGTCCATCGTGTTATAAAGCGTGATTCCTTTTCCCTTCGGCTTGGGAAAACTAGCCACCCAAAGTTCTTCATCTATAGGATCTTCTTCCTTTTTAGGAAATTCAACGGGATCGAGTACCGTGCCATCGGTCAACGTGATAACAAGATTTCCTTGGTCGTCAAATTCAATCTTGGCGATAGTTGCACCGGCTTCGCCTTTGTCTCCTTTTTCGCCCTTTTCGCCTTTTTCGCCTTGCACTCCCTGCGGTCCGGGTGTCGCCTCACCGCAAGCCGAAAGTGTGCAGAGAATTATTATCATTGCTAAAACAAAAACCAATATTTTAAGCACTTTAGTTTTCAATTTCCTTAACCTCCACAGTCATGGGTAAGATTATTAATCACAGTACATTATATCACCAATTATAAAGAAAAGCAAGACGTCCTTCGAAAAACGATTTTAGACTTTTGCAACCATTCCGCAAACTCTTTCGACACATCGTTTGCGCAAACATCAAAACGGGGCATAATGTTTTCGGGAAATACGCAAACAATGTGCTTATACTCCATACTCGCTACGCCTCTGCACTTCGCTTGATGCTTGGCGCTTTGCACCTTGTTGTTTTATACACATCGCTCGTGGAGCAATCTTCCTCGGCTTGCTTGCAAGCGAGCTTGCAGACTCGCTCTCTATCGATTATCCGGCGCAGGTAACAACCCCATGGTTGGTATGACTGTTGCTGTTGCAGTTGCTATCGAAGAGGCATCTAAGTAATCCCTTGGTTTTCAAGGCTTTTTATGACTTTTTAGAGCTTTTTGTAATGACTTAAAGGTGTTACAAAAATCAAATTGCCCTAAATCATAAATAAAAAAGTTGGACACATCATTT
>JAGBRZ010000080.1 GCA_017632155.1 Clostridia bacterium | reverse complement strand
TAGGTAATGCTCTGCGCTTCTCCTCCGAGCAGATCGTAGAATTCCTTGAATTCACGGTAGAACCAACCCGCGTCAAAGGGGATCTCGTGGCTTGCAGTCGCTTTTTCCGCCATACGCGCGGCGTAATAGACGTAAATACCGTCCGTAAATACGCCCACGCAGTCGTAATCCTCATAATGGAACAGGACGTGGATCTGCTTACCGTTCTGCTTTGCCGTAACGGAAATGGGAAATCTGCCGAAGATCTCGCAGACCATCTCCACGAGGTGCTGTGCGTAGAAATAGAATCCGCCGTAAGCGTTCTCAGCCTGATAGGGAGCGCGGATGAATCCGCCGAGAGTCTTGCCGCCGACCTCTGCAAGCGCGTCCGCCTTCAGCTCGGAGACGTAAACGTCCTGCTTAAGCGACGAACCGCCCGAGATTCTCGTTCCGCGTGCTTTGAGTGCCTGCATAAATTCGACAGCCTCCTCCTCACTGACCGTGATGGGTTTGTCGATGAACATCGGGATCCCACTCTCTATGTAGGGCTTTGCGAATTTATAATGATCGCCGCCGTGGCGCGCGGTGATGATAAGACCGTCGATCTTTCCGACCGCGGAATCATAGTTTTCAAGCACGGGCACACCGAAATTGTCGCGAAGCTTCTCCGAAGCCGCAGGGTCAACGCTGTAAACGCCGATGCATTCAATGTCCGAGAATTCTTCTTTTTCCTTAATGAACTTCAAAAACGCATTTGCGTGCGAGTTTTCACAACCGAGAATAGCAATCTTTTTCATATTTAACTCCTTAAAACTTCAGGGGAAGGGGATTCTGTGCGTGAACTGTTTCGATTACGCCGATTACAGCTGCCGCCATTTCGGGAGTTACCGTCATAGGTCTGCCCTCGGTGATCTTGTAGTAAAGCTGTTCGTAAAGCGAAGCGGTGCCGACGTCAAATGCCGTGCCCTCAAACTTTCCTTCTTCCTCATGCTTGATGAGCTTTTCGGAGCAGTAGACGGGATCGCCCGCATCGTTCTTGATGAAGGTTTCGGAAACCTCCTTTTCGGGATTTTCACCGTCAACGATATAGGTCATATTATAAGCCGAGGGGGTGCACTTGAAGCATCCGCGTGTGCCGAGGATCTTGACGTTATAGTTCGAGAAAGCGTCGATCGAGGTGACCTCAATATCAACCACGGGCTTATTGGGGGTGTCGATAATGATCTTTGCGAAGTCATCCGAGTCGCCGAAGGTCAGCGCGCAACCGAGCTTCGAATAAACAACGCGGGAGTTTTCGTCAAAATCAAGGAATCCGAGTGCAAGACCGATGGGGTGAGGGCCAGTGTTGTAAACGCCGCCCGCACACTTTTTCTGCAAAGTCTGCCAGTCCCAACGGCGAGCAAAATTGTTGTAGCGGATGCTGATCTGCTTGATCTCTCCGAGCTTACCCGACTTTGCAAGATCGTATGCAAAGGGATAGAAGGGAGCAAGGAAGGTCTGCTGGAATACAGCGAGTGTTACGCCCTTATCTTTTGCGATCTTGATAAGCTCGTCGCATTCATATCTTGTGCGACCGAAAGGCTTTTCAACGAGCACGTTGAAGCCGTGAAGCAGAAGATCCTTTGTGATCGGATAGTGCATTTCCGAATAGGTGGAATTGACAACGAGGTCGATGTCGTCGAGCCCGAAAAGCTCGCGGTAGTCAGAGAAGGTCTTGCATCCGGGGTAGATCTCCTCGGCTACCGAGCGGCGGAATTCGTCCGCGTCAACGACGTATTTTACGTCATAATAAAGATTGCTTTCACTGCGGTAATATTTTCCGTGGATGTTCTTACCGCTTCTGCCTTGACCGATGATGGCGAGATTGAGTTTTTTCATGATCATAAATCTCCTTTATAATTTTAATCCTCTGTTGAATTCATTTACAAAATCTATATCGCGCGCAGTCAGCTCGACCCAAGCGGGTGAAAAACCGCATTTGATGGCATTGCGCACGGATTTCAGGTTACACCACGCGGTGCAATAAAAGGGTACCTTGTCGAGTTTGAGCACTTCGAGTGCAAGACGGCTTGTAAGCGCCGAAGCGATGCCCTGCCTGCGATATTCGGGCAGAACGTCGATGCCGATCTGATACATATCCTCGCAGTCAGCGGAGCATCCCGCAAGACCGATGAGCTTGCCGTTATCATAAGCACCAACGCCAAGAACATCAAGTTCTTTCCTTTTTTCGCAAAGAGCATTGCCCCACTCAGGAAGATAAAGCTCTCTGAAATCTTCCTGATGCAGAACGCGCATCTCATATGGGCAGGGAAGCTCGCGGATCTTATCAACGTCGGGCAGATAATAGACCGCCGTGAAGCAGACCTTGAGGTGATATGGAAGAAGCATTTCGTCAAGTACGTGCACGTTCGGAGTTTCAAAGGAGTGCGCGACGACGTATTTGCTTATATACTCGCGCACGACCTCTGTGAGCCGCTCGCTTGTCTGAGCAACGACGTTGTTGCCGTAGCTGACAAGATCGCACTCAAAGGGGAGCGGAAGATATTTCCTTGCCTTCGGATGCTTCCCCGAGAGCGTTACAATATGTTCCTCCCCCAGAAAATCCTCGGGTGAGCAATTGCAGTCGTATGCCGACTGTTGCAGAGCAATCTGCAGTATTTTTTCATTTGTCATTTCAGTTGCCTTTCGATCTTTTCCAAATGAGTGGATTGAGTCCGAGCAGCAGCGGGAATACCTCAAGTCTGCCAAGGAGCATTGCAAAAGAAAGCACTATTTTTGAAAAATCGGAATATTGCGCAAAGCTTGCGGCAGGTCCGACATCCGCAAGCCCAGGACCTATGTTGTTAAAACAGGCAACCGATGCAGTAAAATTGGTTTCAAACCCGAAGGGTTCGAAAGATAGCAGAAGAAATACCACCATAATGCACAGCGTATAGACAGCAAAATAGGATGTCACACCACTAAGCGTTTCATCATCAAGCTTTTTTCCTTCCGACATAACCGACTTTACAGAACGGGGGTGAAGAAGCTTTTTAAGCTCTTTTTTGATTGATTTTATAAGGATCACAACTCTGACCGCTTTAAGTCCTCCACCGGTTGAGCCGGCACATCCACCCACGAACATCAAAATCAAAAGGATGGCCTTAGAAAGACCCGGCCAAAGATTGAAGTCGGCGGTTGCATATCCCGTTGTCGATACGATGGAACATACCTGAAAGGCAGAGGCGCGTAAAGCTTCCGAAAAGCTTGCGTAAGCCGGTAAGATATTAACAGCGATCACTCCTACTGAACTTAACACCAGTAAAATAAAGAATGATAACTCGTCACTTTTGAGTACAGCACGGAACTTTCCGATCAATATTAAGTAGTAAAGATTAAAATTGATCGCAAAAAGGAACATAAAGATTGTTATTACCCATTGCAGATAAGGGGAATAAGATGCAATGCTGTCTGCTTTTATACCGAATCCGCCCGTTCCTGCTGTTCCAAATGCGTGAACGATACTGTCAAATACCGGCATACCTCCCGCGATAAGAAGTACCGTAAGGATAAATGTCATGCCGAAATAGATCCAATAAAGTATCTTTGCCGTGTCGCGTGAACGCGGAACGAGCTTGCCAACCGTGGGACCGGGCATTTCAGCTTTTAAGATGTTGAGCGATCTGTCTGCAATATTCGGCACGACTGCTGTTACAAGAACAAGAACTCCCATACCGCCTATCCAGTGAGTAAAGCTGCGCCAGAAAAGCATACAATGGTCAAGTGCCTCAACGTCGGTAAGAATCGATGCACCCGTTGTGGTGAATCCGCTTACCGTTTCGAAAAAAGCATCAACATATGAGGGGATCGCTCCGCCGATAACGAAAGGCAGAGCACCGATAGCGGACATCAGCAGCCATGCGTAAGCAACAATAGCAAAGCCCTCTTTTGCGTAGATCATACGGCTTTTCGGCTTGAATAATAAGATGAAAGCCAACCCGACCGTAAGTGAAAGCGCGGCGGTAATGAGAAATGATAAGCCGCTTTTTTCAAGATATATAAGTGATACAAGCGCGGGTAGCAAAAGCAGCGCCGCTTCCACCGTGGCAATATGTCCGACGGTGTAAAAAACCATTCTGCGATTCATTTTTTGCCTCCGATTTATTCGATGATATCCGAAAGATCGTAAAGTCGGTGGTCAGCGGCAATAACGATGACCTTGTCCCCGGGGAGGATAACGTCGTCACCGCTTGGGACTATCGGGCGTCGGTTTCGCAGTATTCCCGCGATAAGAATATTTTGCTTGAATTTTATATCTTTAAGTGCTTTGCCTGCGTGGCTGAAATCTGCGCTTACGTTGAATTCCAAAGCTTCGGCGTTGCCGTCCATTACTTTATAAAGCTTTTCCACGTTACTTCCAACCGAGTTTTGAAGCGCGCGCACGTAACGAACCACTTCGTCAGCAACGGTTTGGATAGGCGAAACGATTGTATCAATGCCAAGCTTTCCGGCAATGGGATAAAACTCGGGTCTGTTGACCTTGGCTATAACCTTTTGCACGTTTTGCGAGGAGGCAAAATAAGAGATAAGGATATTGTTCTCATCAAATCCCGTCAGGGAAACGAAGGCATCTTTTTGCCCAAGACCTTCTTCGATCAGCATATCCTGATTAGCACCGTCGCCGCAAATAACCGTGACACCTTGGAGCGATTCGGCGAATTCCGCGCATCTTATCGGGTCTTTATCAATAACCGTGACTTTGTTGCCGGATGCAAGAAGCGATTGCGAGAGATAATATGCAATTCTGCTTGCGCCGAGGATCATAACGTTCTTGGCTTTTCTTGTAATAAGGCCAAAACTGCGAAGAAGCTTACCTATCTCAAGCGGTGCCGCCGTAACTGCTATGCGGTCGCCGCCCTTGAGCTCAAAGCGCCCATCGGGTATGATGACCTTGTTTTGGCGAAGTACCGCGCAAATAAGGAATTTTCCCGGACTGTGCTTTCGCAGATCGATCATATTTTTACCGATCAGCGGCGAGTCATTATCGAGAATCATCTCGACGATCTCAAATCTTCTTGAGGCAAAGGTTTCTATGTTGACTGCTGAAGGGAACTTGAGAATATTTGCAATAGTATGCGCCGCAGATGCTTCCGGATTGATAGCGGCAGAAAGTTGAAGCTGTCCAACCATAAATCCAAGACTCTTGTCGTTATATTCGGGGTCGCGGATACGCGCAACGGTATTTTTGGCTCCGAGTGTTCTTGCAATGAAACAAGCAAGCATATTCAGCTCATCAGAGCCCGTGACGCCGATGACAATATCTGCCTTTGCGGCACCTGCCTCCGCAAGCACCTCGCAGTCGGTTCCGATGCCGCAAAGACCGATAACGTCATATGCATTCGTGACTTCTTCGATAACTGCGGGAGATTTGTCAATGACTGCAACATCGTGTCCTTCGTTTACAAGATTTTCAGCAAGACTTTTTCCGATCTTGCCGCATCCTACTATAATTATTTTCATTTCTCCTCCTTATTCCGCATCCGGAATATAATTCTGATAGATCCAATTAAGTCTGCCAAGCGGCGCAATATCGCCGTAGAGGTAGAAATCTTCGATAGTTGTGTATTTTGTTTTCTGATCTGCATCAGCCCATTTGAATTCAAGGTAGATCTCTTTATAATTTTCGATTCCCAGCATTGAAAGCGGAACGGATATCATCATCTCGCTGCCTTCAACTTTGTAGCAGACCTTTCCCGCTTCGGTTGTTTCAAGAACACCATCTTTTGAAGTACAGAATGCCACGGTGGTCTCTCCCGAATCTATCGGCTGTGCGTTGATAAGAAAATCATAACCGTACCAACCGTCTGCGGAGTTGTTGTTGGTGTTTACAAACAACTGCATCCAGGAGTTTTCGGTATTGTATTCGGAAATGTTTTTGGCGCATCTGACGTAAAAATAAATATTTTCCGTGTCGTTTGTCACCTTTGCCTCAACAATATCGTTGTTGCCCGTGCGGTTTTGCAAAACCTTGCCGCCGAATGATTTGGCTTGTCGGTCGCGGGTGTCACCTTCGGGGTCGGTATAAGAAACGATGACTTTTTTCCATTGTTCAAACGAGCCTTCAAGATCGATCTTGTTTCTTGCGTCTTGAATGATGACGGGTGCCGAGCCCTTGAGCGTTTGAATATTCGAGATCAACTGCATATAGTAGTTGTCGAAATAGCCTCCGCTCATCATTTCGGCATCGCGGGAAAATTCCATTGAAGCTGTGTCAACAAAATAGACAAGGCTATCGTCACCGCGAAGTGCCTTTCCGTTCTGTCTTTGCGCGACCCACTCGTTCCAACCCGTGACAAGAACGTAAGGGACGCCCGATGCGATCGCGCGATCCCATTGCGCCTGGAAGTTCAGACCGAGGGCTGTTATCGAATTATCGGCATCAAACGCGGCACGGTAAGCCTCCATTGATACATTGTCATCTTTTACACCGTTGAAGCTTCTGCCGCGGTTGTATACGTATCCGTAAAGTGAGGAATCGGAAAATGTGACGGAGCGGTTGTGCTGTGCGATTGAAACGCTGATAGCACTCGGATTGCCGTTTTTATCGCTGAAGATCCTTTGCGGCCATTCGAAATCCATCCAAGGCCAACCGTTCTGCTTGTAGCCCTCGTTTGGCCATTGCGCTGATTTGACGGTGAAGAAGCCGTTTATATTGCCTTCCTCAACACCGATGATGCAGGGTTTGCCGTCAACGTAAAACCAAGTGTCGGGGTAGAGATCTTTTGAATATATCTCATCGTAAAGCTGTTTCATAACGCCCTTTGAGTTGGAATTGGTGTAGAACACCACCTGCGGTGCATCGTATCCTTGCTCATTCAGCTCGTGACAGGTCTTCATTACCTTTAGCGCATTGTCTTTGTAGATATATCCGTTCGTGACGTCAAAGTAAAGGAAGTCCACGTTCGCGTTTGAAAGCAGCTCCATATGCTTTCGGATGACCCATGAATCGTTTGCGTAATAATATCCGTAAAGCGGCTCGGCGAACCAATGCATATCTCCGACGTTGCCGTAAAGCTTTTTACCCGTTTCGGGATCTTTGGCGTTTGCGTCTTTGGCAAGGTCACCGTATTTGTCCATAATTTTTTGCAGATCGAAGATGCCGTTATCTCCGTGCTCGCCGTGCCACAGGAAGTAGAAAATACCAACGTATTTCTCACCGTTTGAACCGTATATTCCCGTGGTGAGTGATGTGGGGAGCGTGCGTCCGACGTCATCGGTTGCGGCGAATCCGCCCGACTTGTAGTTTGCATTATTCGGAACGGTGTAAGACACCTCTTTACCGTTCAGGGTATACGTGATGGTAGCGGTCTTGCCGTCCGCGCTTTCTTCAATTTTAAGTGTGCCCTCGTAGTTGTCTTCGGGATTGATATACACGGTTTCTTCTCCTTCAGTGATTGCTTCGGTAGTGATTTCAGGCTCGATTTGGCTGTTGCAAGCGCCGCAAACGGGCAAGAGCAGCAAGAACAAGCAGCACAAATATAATTTTATCTTATTTTTCATTTGAAACCTTTTGATGTTAGTAATATATATTTAAGCATATTATAACACTTTTGCCGTCCCTTTGCAATACCCAAGTAACATTTTAAAAACAAAGACGCCGACTTTTTTCGCAGTCGGCGTCCTTATTTGGTTAAATGAATCTTTCAAACCACAAAAGTAACTCTTTTTTCATTGTGTCCACAACCTTGTGAGCTACTCCGTCGAGGATATGAAGCTCTGCGTAGCATCCCGCGCGGCGAATGGAATCGTAATATTCGCGTGAAAGTATGGGATCGACAGTCTTATCATCCGCGCCTTGCCATATTTTCACGGGGCAGGGAGGAATGACGGCGCGTTCTCCTGCTGAATTTACAAAAGAACGGGTGCGGTAAGGTTCAAATCCCGTAAGATTTTCAGCACAGAATTCTTCTGTGGGGAAACGAAAATACTGAATTATCGGTTTGCGGTATCTGTATCCGTCCTCAAATTTTCTGTCCCAAGGATTACGGCATACGTGCTCGCCGACCTGTACTCCGTGAAAGCTGAGCCCGGGATTGAATATCGCAAGAGCAATCACAAGAGAGGGAAACGTGTTTGCAAAATTGATCGCTGTTCCACCGCCCATTGAATGACCGCAAACGAATACTTTTTCGGTAAGATTGTAATTCTTGACGGCATGGCGATATGCCTTATATAGCGCAAAAATGTGTTCGGGGCAACCAAAGGTGAGACCGTGCGGTGCACTTCCGCTGATATCAAGTGCGGCAAATCCGGCGCGAATGCATTCGGAAGTGTAAGCGAGACCTCCAATTTTGCCGTCTTTTTCGCTTACCGTGTTTCCCGCACCGTGACAGGAAAGTATCAAAGGAGTAGGATCACCGTTTTCTGAATATGAATCTGGAAGGCAGAGCACGGCTTCGCATTCTGACCATTCTTCGCGGTCGAGTACCTCGTTTACCGTTGAACCCGAAATTTCACGAAAATTATTGAATTTTACTTTAAAAAAGATCTTTTCCATTACAGCTCGTTGCAAAGGCGGATAGCGCCCGAGGTGAGAAATTCAATGTTTTCTTCATTGAAAACTCTGTCTTTGTCGGTGTGTATCTTGTCCATATAGAGCGTGCGGAGTCGCTTTGAGTAATTCAGAGCCGCAACTCCGACGCCCGCCTTGAAGTTTGCCTGATCGGAGGGGTAGAAAACTCCTTTGGATGCAATATCAACTTTGAAGTTTTCGTTTGGAACAAAGCTCTTTTCAAGCGCGGGGATATACTTCTTGGCGGAGTTTTTAACTGCAAAAAGAATGGTATCGCCATCAGAAACACAGTCAAAATTGAGAAGGAGCTTGTCCTTCATTTCTTCTTTGTGCTTCGAAGCAAAGCCTGAAGAGCCGAAAAGTCCCATCTCTTCAAGGTCAAAGAAAACGAATGCGATCTCGTTTTTCTTCTCCTCGGGAAGTGCCTGCATTATCTCCATAAGAGTGATGACTCCGGAGGTATTGTCATTTGCCGTGTGCTTGTTTGCGGGTCCCTTCATAAAGAGGAAAAAGGTAAGAAAATATCCGAGCAGCCAGGCGTAATATGATAGCAAATCGGCGAGAGCTTCCTCCATTTTAAACGCATCGCAGATAAGATCGGCGACATATGCAAGACCGAATGCTACTACAAAAAGAACCGCAAGCAGCACCACGGTTATAAGGAGCTGATACACGAGATAATAGAAGAAATTCTTCGGTGTAATGAAGTTCGGGAAGGGAAGCTTCGGGCAGGTGTCATAATGCGCGGTATAGACAGCTTTTGCACTTGCGGGATCGCCGATGACGATATTGCGCGCGCCGAATGAGCCTTTTTCGACCTTCGCGGAATAACCGCTGTCCTTGGCGAATTGTAAGATATGATCAATAAATCCGTCCTTCTGCTTTTTGGTCTTTCGGATGTGAAAATTATCGAAGACGTATTTTGAAGCTTCGGTCATTATTTGCTACCTCCTTCGATGAAATCAAAGATCTTGTCCCAAAGCTCTCCATCCTGCTCGGTGATCTTTTCCCAATCCCACGAGGTGCGGAAAGCATCGACCGCCTCGGGCGTTTCGAATACCTTTTTCTTCATTCCCTCTGTCATCGCTTTCGACATTTTGTCAAGCTCCGCAACTGCACTTGCCGAATAATTGGGGTTGTGCAGTTTGCCATGAACAAGATGAAACTCGATGTTCGCACCCTCCGGCGGAGAGCTTTTGAGTGTGTCGAAGTGATATGACGTTTTAACCGTCGGGTCGTTGTCTGACGCTATGTAAAGGATTCGGCTTTTTGAATTTTTGAGGCTCTTGCGCGCATCAATAAGCGAATACATCGGGTTCGATTCGTGTTCAAGTCTGAGCACCGAAGGACGGTAGAATTTGAGGATTCCGGAAAAGAACCGTTCGATCATTCGCTCAACTCCGATGAATCCCGAGATCGATACGCAGGATTCAACTTCGGGATGAAGTGCGGAAATATTCAGCGCGGCAAAACCGCCCCAGCTGTGACCGATGACGGTATACTTTGCATCTCCGTACTCCTTTGCCGAATGAAGCGCGTTTATTGCGTAATCAAGGTCGCAAAGCGACTGCGCAAAGCCGACAATGTTTTCTCCCTCCGACTCGCGGCATCCCGTGTGATCGTATGTGAAAACGGTGTACCCGCGTCGCGCGATAAGCTCAATTTCTCTCAGATAAGCAACGTGTCCGTTACCCATTCCGTGATCGAAAATGATGAGTCTGTCCTTGCGCGGCGAGGAATAATAGTAGTAATAACCTTGCAACTTTTGTCCTGCGTTGCCCTCAAAATCGAAGGGCGTGTGCATAAGTCCGGGAAAATCTTCTGCAGAAAAATAAGAGAGCAGAGGATTTGCATCCTGACGGATGCAGATATTGCTTTTGTATACGTTAACTATTGCCTTTTCAAAAATCATTTTTTACTCCAATATAATACCCACGGGGCAATGGTCGCTGCCCATTACCGAGGTGAGGATGAAGCTGTCCTTAATGCGGTCAAACAGGCGGTTAGACACGACAAAGTAGTCAATGCGCCACCCCACGTTCTTTGCGCGGGCAGAGAACATATAGCTCCACCAGGAATACTCGATCTTATCGGGATAGAGCGAGCGGAAGGTGTCGGTGAAACCGCTTTCAAGAAGCTCCGTGAACTTGCCGCGCTCTTCGTCGGAAAATCCCGCGCTTTGACGGTTTGACTTCGGATTTTTAAGATCTATTTCGTTGTGCGCAACGTTCAGATCACCGCAATAAATGACCGGTTTCTTTTCGTCAAGCGACTTGATATATTCGCGCAGAGCATCCTCCCAAGCCATTCTGTAATCAAGCCGTGCAAGCTCGCGCTGTGCGTTTGGAGTGTATACGCAGAGAAGGTAGAAGTCATTGTATTCAAGCGTGATCGCACGCCCCTCGGTATCGTGCTCCGGAATGCCAATGCCGTAAGCAACCGAAAGCGGCTCGTGTTTTGTGAAGATCGCGGTGCCAGAGTAGCCTTTCTTTTCGGCACTGCACCAATATTGATAATATCCTTCGGGTTCAAATGCGGCTTGTCCGGGCTGCATTTTTGTTTCCTGAATGCAGACAAAATCTGCATCCTGCTCGTCAAAAAACTCGCCGAAACCCTTTTCAAGACAAGCGCGGAATCCGTTTACGTTCCAAGAAATAAACTTCATTTCGTTACCTCAAAATATTCGCAAAGCGCGGTGTATTCGCGCAAATATGAGCCCCTTGTTTCCTCGCGCGTGAATTCATCGTGTCGCGACCAGAGATCGCGGATGAACTCAATATCGATCCATTCGGGAACGAGGCCGCGGCTGGCTTCTTCGTTAGTCAAATGAGTATGAGCTTCTCCGACTGCTTCGCAAATGAAATAATGTGTTATGAATTGCCAATCTTCGTAATACTCATTCACTGTGATGAGGTGGCTGTTTACCTTGGTAACAATTCCCGTTTCTTCACAGATTTCTCTTACACAGCACTCCTCGAGTGTTTCATCTTTTTCAATTCCACCGCCCGGAGAGAAGAACTGCTTGTCAACGATCTCGTGGCAAATCAATATTTTTCCGTTTTCAACTACAAAACCTCTGCACGCAATGCGACATCTTTTAACTTCAGGCAGCTGGTTCTTTCCGAAAATATCAACTGATTTCATTATTCAGCCTCATTTAGCATTCAGCATTCTGCATTCTGCATTTTATTGCTGCGGAACAACTGCGAAGAATACAAGATCACGCTTGCCGTTGTTGATAAAGCAATGCTCGTGACCCTTGGGGCAGTAGTGGCACTCGCCCGCCTCAACTTTTTCTTCAACTCCGTCAAGAACTGCGGTTCCGACGCCTTCGAGAACGTAAATGATCTCGCAGGAATCCTCGTGGCAATGCATTCCGATTGAACAGCCGGGCTCGAGGGTGATTCTCATAATTTTATTTTTGTCGTCAACAAACATCTGCGCGGCTGTGATACCGTCGCCGCCTTTGAAATTAGGCATAAGAGTTGCTTGGATATTTGAAAAATTGATCATAATTTTTTTGCCTCCAAAATTAATTTATACTTGACAAATTGTTGATATAATGATATTATATACTTAATAACACCAAAAGTCAAGACTTTTCAGTCACACAAAAGGAGATAAATTATGATCTATAAGGAATTTAAAGGCAAAATGCTTTCCGCCCTCGGTATGGGATGTATGAGATTTCCCACCTACGGCGAGGATAAGACCATCGATGAGGCAAAGACCGCCGAGATGTTCGACTATGCGATCAAAAACGGTATAAATTATTTTGACACGGCTTGGGGCTACCACGACGGCAAGAGCGAGCCGATGGTTGGCAAACTCCTTGAGAAGTACCCCCGCGAGAGTTTTTATCTTGCCTCCAAGTTTCCCGGCTACGCTCAGGCAAACTGGGGAAAGGCTGAGGAGATCTTTGCAAAGCAGCTCGAGCGCTGCCGTGTTGACTACTTTGATTTTTACCTCATCCACAACGTAACCGAGTCGAATATCGACGCATATCTCGATGATAATTACGGCGACGTTATGTATTTTGTAAAGATGAAGGAGGAGGGCAAGATCAAGCACCTCGGCTTCTCAACTCACGGTACACTTGAAACCATGCACCGCTTCCTTGACAAATATTCGCAGTATATGGAATTCTGCCAGCTCCAGATCAACTGGCTCGATTACAGCTTCCAGAACGCGAAGGCAAAGATCGAAATGATGAAGGAATACGGCAATATTCCCGTTTGGGTAATGGAGTCCGTCCGCGGCGGTAAGCTTGCAACTCTTGAGGAGGCTTACGCAAAGCAGCTTCAGGCTCACAGAGAAGACGAAAGCATTCCCGCTTGGGCGTTCAGATTCATCCAGAGCCTTCCCGAGGTGTGCGTGACTCTTTCGGGTATGTCTGATTTTGAGCAGGTCAAGGCGAATATCAATACTTTCTCAGAGGAAAAGCCCCTGAACAAGGAAGAATGGGACACCCTTATGTCCATTGCCGACAGTATGGTCGGAAAGAAGACTCTTTTCTGCACGGGATGCAGCTATTGCACCACCCATTGCGCTATGGGACTTGATATCCCGCGCATCATCGAGCTTTATAACGAGCACGTTTTCTCGGACGGCGGATTTATTGCACCTATGGCACTTTCCACATTCCCCGAGGATAAGCTTCCCTCAGCTTGCATCGGATGCACCGCCTGCGAAGAGGTCTGCCCGCAGAATATCAAGATCTCCGAAATGATGTCGGATTTCGCGGCAAAGCTGAAATAATATGAAAAGATCAAGTGGAGTGCTTATGCACGTTTCTTCCCTGTGGGGAGAATATTCCGAGGGCTCGTTCGGCGCGGCGGCGCGTGAGTGGATCGACCTGCTTGCCGATTGCGGCTTTACCTATTGGCAGACTCTGCCTTTCTGCCTCCCCGACGAGGCAAATTCGCCCTATAAATCATACAGCGCATTCAGTGGAAATCCCTTCTTTATCGATCTGCCCCTGCTTTGCGAGGTCGGACTTATCACACGCGCCGAGCTTGACGAGGCAAGGCAGAAAACTCCCTTTTACTGTGAGTTTGACAGACTAAACGAGGAGCGAATGGCGCTTCTTGCTCGTGCATCAAAGCGTATGACTAACTACGCTCCCGTTGAAGCGTTTATGAAGTCGCATCCGGGTGTTGAGCGGTTTTGTCGTTTTATGGCTCTCAAAAAGGCAAACGGCGGCAAGGAATGGACCGAATGGACTGTCGACGTTCCCGATGAAGACGAGCTTCGCACGTGGTATTTTGCGCAGTTTGCCTTTTTCACCCAATGGGCGGAGATAAAGGCTTACGCGAACAAAAAGGGAATAAAGATCATTGGCGATATTCCGATCTACGTAGCTCACGACAGCGCGGACGTATGGGCAGCCCCCGAGCAGTTCTTGCTCGAAGAAGACGGTTCGCCTTCGGCGGTCGCGGGAGTTCCGCCCGATTATTTCGCAAAGGACGGTCAGCTCTGGGGCAATCCTCTCTACGATTGGGACTATATGAAAAAGGACGGCTACGCCTGGTGGAGAAGCCGTATGGAATTTATGCTTGAGATATTTGACGGTGTCCGCATCGACCACTTCCGCGGTTTTGAAGCGTTTTACAGCATCCCCGCGGGGGAGAAAACTGCCAAAAACGGCAAGTGGGTGAAGGGACCCGGCATTGATCTCATCAACGCCATCAAGCCTCTTTGTGAGGGTAGAATGATAATTGCGGAGGATCTCGGTGATATAACCCCCGAGGTTGAAAAGCTCGTTGCGGACAGCACTTTCCCCGGAATGAGAGTACTTCAATTCGGATTTCTTTCCGAGGACGATTGTCCTCATACGCCTCACAACTATCCCGCAAATTGCGTGGCTTACACGGGCACGCACGATAATAACACACTTCTTGGCTTCGTTTGGGAGCTTGACGGAGGATCTCGCCGCCGAGTCTTTGACTATTGCGGATACAGAGGCGACGATCTTGACGAAAGCTATGACTATCTCTTGCGCACTATGTTTGCAAGTCACGCCGATACGCTTATTATACCCGTACAGGATATGCTTCTTTACGGTTCGGACACACGAATCAATAAGCCCGGTATTGCAGAAGGCAACTGGTCTTATCGCGTGACGAAGGAGCAGTTTTGGCGCATTGACCGCGAAAAATTCAAATATCTCAATCGCCTTTACGGCAGAAGGAAATAATTATGGATTATAAGCTTCAAAAAATCAGAAGATATTTTGACCTTGTCAAAGGTTGCAGATGGAAGAACTCAAACAAAGCAGAAGATATTCTTTTTTGCCATTGTGACTATAAGACGAATAACACCCCTCCAGCACTCTCCGAATTCGTTCCGTTTGCAAACGGCGGCGAATGGGGCACGGGACACGACAGCCACGCATGGTTCCGTCTTACGGTAAATTCCACGGATAAAAGCAGATATATTATAGTAGAAACAGATCGCTCCGGCTGGGATGCGGCAAATCCACAGTTCATCGTTTATGTCAACGGTGAAATGCGTCAGGGTGTTGACGTTAATCACCGTGAGGTGTTGCTTGGTGACGTGGGTGAGGCGGAAATCTATCTCTATGCATACACGGGACCGAAGATCGATAAGGCTCGTCTTTTTGTCACCTTCCGTACACTCGATGAGGATGTGGACGGACTGTACTACGATATGTTCTATCCCCTCAATATGCTTGATTACCTCGCGCCCGACAGCGCGGAGTACGGTCATATCGAGAACTTCCTCTATAAAACTGTTTCTATGCTTGAGCTTTACGAGATTGGGTCCGAGGAATTCCTCGAGTCGGTCAGAAAGGCAAGAGAATATCTTAAGTCCGAACTTTATGAAAAATATTGCCGCGAGCAGACGGCAAAATGCATCTGCATCGGCCACACGCACATCGACTGCGCGTGGAAGTGGACGCTTAAGCAGACCCGAGAGAAGGTTCAGCGTTCTTTTGCAACCGTTCTCGAGCTTATGAAGCGCTATCCCGAGTACAAATTTATGTCCTCTCAGGCGCTCCTTTATAAGAATCTTAAGGAAGAAGCTCCCGCGGTTTATGCCGAAGTCGCCAAGATGATCAAAGAGGGCAGATGGGAATGCGAAGGCGCGATGTGGGTCGAGGCGGATTGCAACCTTTCCTCGGGCGAAAGCCTTGTCCGTCAGGTGATGTACGGCAAGCGATTCTTTATGGATGAATTCGGAGTTGAAAACCGCGTGCTTTGGCTTCCCGACGTGTTCGGATATTCTGCGGCACTCCCGCAGATACTGAAAAAGAGCGGTGTCGATTGGTTCGTCACCTCAAAGATCAGCTGGAACGATAAAAACAAGATGCCTTGCGATACCTTCGCTTGGAAGGGCATAGACGGCACGTCGATCAATAGCTATTTCCTCACAGCGACCGATACCCAAAATACGAAACGCCCCGAGCAGCTCAGAAGACACGAGTATCATACCACAACTTACAACGCAAACACATATCCAAAGCAGATCGCGGGTACTTACGAAAGATATCAGCAAAAGAATCTGAGCGACGAGGCTCTTGTCACATTCGGTTACGGTGATGGCGGCGGAGGTCCTACCTCCGAATTTATCGAGCTCCTTCGCAGAAGTGAGAGGGGCATTCCCGGCTCGCCTCAGACAAAGATCGAATTTGCGGGCGATTTTCTCCGCAGACTCGAAAAGAAGATCGAGGGCAATCCCGAGCTTCCCACGTGGCAGGGCGAGCTTTATCTTGAATTCCACCGCGGCACTTACACCACAATGGCGGATAACAAGAAGGGCAACCGCAAGGCGGAATTCCTTTACGAGAATGCCGAGCTGCTCGGTGTTACTGCAAAGACTCTCTTTGGCGATGCATTCCCCGCAGAAAAGCTCCGTGGCGGTTGGGAGATGATCCTCACCAATCAGTTCCACGATATTATCCCCGGTTCTTCGATAAAGGAAGTTTACGATCAAAGCAAGATCGATTACGGCGTGATCCACGGCATCGGAAACGAGATTGCAGACGGAATTCGCGAAAAGATCGCGGCATCTCTCAATAAAAAGCACGGCTACGTCGTGTTCAACCCTCACGCATTTAAAGGAGAAGGCTTTGTTGAGATCGACGGCAAAACCGCTTACGTCAAGGGTATTTCCCAAAAGGGTTATTCCGTAACAAATGATTTCGTCACCGAAAACCGCGTTTCTATCAACGGCAACAAGATCGAAACTGAGCGCCTGAGCGTTACTTTTGATGATGCTTGGCAGATCGTTTCGGTTTACGATAAGAAGGCTGAAAGAGAGCTTATCAAGTCGGGCGAGGTTGCCAATGAACTCCGCATCCACGCCGATTATCCTCCTTATTATGATGCGTGGGAATGGCATCAGTACTCGACGACCGAGTACAGAACCATCACCGATGTTTCGGCTGTTGAAGTGATCGACAACGGTGCCAAACGCGGCATAAAGATCACCCGCAAATACGGCTCCTCCACTATCGAACAGACCATTTTGTTCAACGATTTCTCGGCACAGATCGACTTCGAAACTCAAGTCGATTGGCACGAAAGCCACAAGATGCTCAAGGCTGTATTCCCCTTGGATATTCTTGCCGACCGTGCGACCTATGACATCCAGTTCGGAAGCATCGAGCGTCCAACGCACAAGAACACAAGCTGGGACGAGGCAAAGTTCGAGGTCTGCGCGCACAAATACGCCGATCTTTCGGACGGCGGCTACGGCGTGTCACTGATGAACGATTGCAAGTACGGATATGATATTCACGACGGTGTCATGCAGATCTCGCTCTTGCGTTCGACCAAGGATCCCAATCCCGAGGCAGATATGGGCGAGCACAGCTTCACCTATTCACTCTATCCTCACGAGGGAACTTTGCGCGACAGTGATACCGTAAAGCTTTCGTATATGCTCAACGTACCGATGACAGCCCTTCCCGCAAGCGGAGACATGGATATCATCCCCACCGAATTTTCTGCGATCGCCATCGATTGCGACCACGCGACTTGCGAAACCGTTAAACAAGCCGAGGACGGAGAGGGCACGGTTATTCGTATCTACGAATACAAAAATATCCGCGATAAGCTCAATATCACCTCCGCGATCCCCTTCAAAAAAGCCTACCTTTGCGACCTCCTCGAGCGCGAGATTGGCGAGCTTCCTGCCGAAAACGGCAAGATCACTTGCGGAATTAAGGGATTTGAGATACTTACTATCAAATTGAAATAGTCAACAACGAAAAAATAATTGACATTTCACAGAAAATGTGCTAAAATATATGGCATAAAAAACGGTTGATTGCCGTTACACAGAAATTTATGTATATAATTGACATTGTGATATTTTACCAATTCAATATTGTTGCGAGATAAAAGAGGTAAAAAATGAGAATCGGAACGACAAAAGAACTAAAAAACCATGAATACCGTGTGGGATTGACTCCCGATAACGTTCAAACTTACGTTAATAATGGACACGAAGTTTTTGTTGAAACGCATGCAGGAGAAGGCGCGAACTTCTCCGATGAAGAATATATAGCTTGCGGAGCAACTATTCTCCCGACCGCCGCAGATGTTTACGCCATCTGCGATATGATCGTGAAGGTCAAGGAACCGGAAGAGGAAGAGTATCAGTATCTTCGTGAAGGACAGATCCTTTATACCTATCTTCACCTTGCTCCCAACAAGACCCTTGTGGATGCGCTTCTCGATAAGAAAGTAAAAGCAGTTGCATACGAAACAATTAAAGACGAGAACGGAAATCTGCCCTGTCTTCGTCCAATGAGCCAGATTGCAGGAAGACTTTCTGTTCAGGAAGGCGCGAAGTATTTGGAAAAAGGTTTCGGCGGTCGCGGAATTCTGCTTGGCGGAGTTCCCGGTGTAGAGCGTGGTAAGATCGTCATTGTTGGAGGCGGTGTGGCAGGTACCTACGCGGCAAAGGCTGCTGTGGGCATTGATGCGCAGGTAACTATTCTTGATATTAACGCTAATAGACTTGCTTATCTTGAGGATATATTCGGCGCGTCAGTTACAACCCTCTATAGCTCCGAAGCAAATATCCGTAAGGCTCTTTCCGAGGCTGATCTTGTGATCGGATCTGTATTGATTCCCGGTGCCGCAACACCAAAGCTGGTAAGACGCGAGCATCTGAAGCTGATGAAGAAGGGCGCTGTAATTGTTGATATTGCAATCGACCAGGGCGGTTGCTGTGAATCTTCTCACGTAACTACACACGATAATCCTATCTACGTTGAAGAGGGAATCGTGCACTATTGCGTTGGCAATATGCCCGGCGCAGTACCGCGCACATCTACCATTGCGTTGACGAATACTACGATGCGCTATGGTCTGATGATCGCAAATCTCGGTCTTGAAAAGGCTTGTGAGAATGTTGGTGTCAAGAGCGGTGTTAACTGCTATCTCGGCAAGCTGACAAATAAGAATGTCGCGGATGCTCACGGCTATGACTGCGTTGATTTGGATTCTGTCATTTAAAATATAAAATAACACAGTATAAATCTCCTTGTTTTGCAGATACTAACATCACAAATCTGTAAATTCAAGGAGATTTTATATAAATGAAAGCCACAGGAATTGTTAGAAGAATCGACGACCTCGGACGTGTCGTTATCCCAAAAGAGATCAGAAGAACCATGCGTATCCGCGAGGGTGACCCTCTTGAGATTTATACCGATCGCGAGGGTGAGGTGATTTTTAAGAAATATTCGCCCATTGGAGAGCTCAACTCTTTTGCCACACAGTATGCCGAAACGCTCCATAAGACGGGCGAGATCAGCGTTCTTATCTGTGACCGCGACGCGGTTATTGCCGTTTCGGGCGTGCCGAAAAAGGAATATGTTGACAAGCATATTGCGCCCGAGCTCGAGGTCATCATCGAAAGCCGTCAGCTCTATCTTTACCGCGACGGTGAAACGAAATTCGAGCCCATCAACGATAACTGCTCGCATTATATTCGTTGCGCCATGCCGATAATTTCGGAGGGCGACATTCTCGGATGCGTTGTGTCGCTTGATTCGCTCGATTCCCCCGCGCCAAGAATGCCCGAGCACGAAAAGAGCGTTGAGGTCAAACTCGTTCAAACAGCCGCAGCCTTTCTCGGAAAACAGCTTGAGTCTTAATTTTTTGCCGATGCACCGCGCATCGGCATTTTTATATTGACTTTTTTCTGTAACTGTGATAAAATTAGTCTATCAATTTGTTTTGGAAGGAAATACGAAAATGCTTTCGATTATTCGCAGATACACATCTTTGTTTTTAGCTTTGTGTACGCTTTTGACCCTTATCGCCTGTACGGCGGAAGTACCCGAGGAAACAACCGTAGAACCGCTTGCTACCGAACCCGAGGTTACCGAACCTATTGAGGAAGCTGTTGAAACATTTGACCTTATTGAGGATGGCAAGCTGCTTTACACGATCATCCGTCCCGAATTGGCTACCCAAACAAATATCAATGCCGCGCTTATGATCAACAAACACGTCAAGAACAATGGAATTGAGGCATCACTCTCCGATTGGGCTGACAAGACGGGAGAAAAACTCGAGATACTTGTTGGAGAAACAAAGCATTTGCCCGATGATATTTTTGAAGGCATCGACCTTTTAAATCTCGGTATGGACGGTTTCGTGATCAAGCATTACGGAAACAAGATCATCATTGCCGGAAATAACGATACCGCACTTATTGATGCCGCGGGATTCTTTATAGAAAATTTTCTTGATATTAAAGGAGGCAAAACAACTATGCCGAAAAATTATTGCCATATTTCAAGTAACGGCTCCTTCCTCTCAGAACTGACTCTCGGTGGAATCAATATTTCGGAGTTTGCTCTCGCTTGCGATGCGGGATTCGAAGAGCCCGCATCTTACATTAAAGAACTCGTAAAAGAAAAATGCGGTGTCGAGCTTTCGGACGCGGGAGAGAAGAAGATCATTCTTACCGCCGCGGGCGCTGAGGGTAATATTGTTTCCGCAAAGTTTGAGAACGGCGATCTCGTCATCCGCGCGAAGGATGCCGAGGCTATGAAAAAGGCTGTTGTTTGCTTCTGGTATGAAAACATCGCGTATTCTCTCGGTTCCTTCGACCTTCCCGCAGATATTGCGTACAGCCGAGATCTTTCCAAAACAGTTTTCTACAGCGACCACAATGTAACTCAATCGAACGGCGTTTGCTGTCGCGAACAGCTTTACGATGTTCACGCATACGCAAACGAAAAGGGGTATAAGGTCTTTGCCGACTACGGCGCAAAGTATTATATAGCTTCGGTCGGAAAGTCCGTTATTATTGACACCGATGTCGAATGGGGCAACGCGCAGTTCACCATCGACGATTCTCAGGTCACGCCCGATAAGCGCGGAAACTGGATCTTCACCCTCCTTGAACGAACCGATTCCTATAAGATCGACAGCATCAAGACACTTACACGCGATATGACCAATCTCGGCGTAACCTTCCCGGAAAGCTCCATTGTCACCTTCTACGATGACAAATCCACCCACTACGTTCGTTACGGCGGAAATGCCGACAATGGTCAGACAAAACGTGACAGCGTTGTTGTTGATAAGAACGGCAATATTGATATGGACGCACCTCTTATGTGGGACTTTGACAATATCACCTCAATAACCGTTCTGCCCATCGAGGAAGAAACACGTTATATCAGCGGCGGTATTTTCACAACTATCGCAAATCAGGCTCCCTCGGAATACACATATTATGCACGCGGACTTAAGATCAACCGATCCAATACAGTCCTCAATGGAATGAAGCACTATATTACGGGCGAAGGACCGACCGGTGCGCCATATAACGGCTTCCTTTCGGTGAACAACTGCGCTTACGTTACCGTCAAGAACTGCGTATTTACCGGACATAAGACATATCAGAGCCCCACAACTGCAATGGGCTCGTATGACATCGGAATGGGCAATGCGATCTCGGTATCCTTCATTAACTGCACCCAGGCAAACGATATAAATGACAGCAAATATTGGGGCGTTTCGGGTACCAATTATTGCAAGAATTTCGTTTACGACAGCTGTATACTCTCTCGCTTTGATGCGCACAAGGGCGTTGCAAATGCAACGATAAAGAATTCCGTTATCGGTCACGCTGGTGCAAGTATCATCGGTTACGGAACTCTCCTGATTGAAGGCTCAACCTTCTTTACCAACAAGATAATCAATCTCCGAAGTGACTACGGAAGCTCGTGGGAAGGTGATATCATCATCAGAAATTGTACCGTTTCCCCCGTCACGCAGTCTAACGTTACCGTTATTACGGGAAGCAATAATGGAGAGCATAATTTCGGATATCCCTGCTATGCGGGAATAAACGTTGTGATCGACGGTCTTACAATCGAGAATGCAAAGCAGGCTTACATTTTCGCAAATCTCAACTCAAACTGCAAGAGCGCGGATTACGTTCCTCAGTATCCCTTCTATGCACCGCAAAAGGTAACCGTGAAGAATATCAATACAACTCTCAAGGAAGGACTCAAGGTTTCTCCGAACGAATATCTCTTTGCAAAGACAGAGTTCATCTACGAATAAAATTTCAGCCGCCCCGCATCGGGGCGGCGATTTTTTGATATATTTTGGGCTGTTTACAAAAAGGTCTTGATTTATTGTCGAAATTATATTATAATATAACCAACTATAGTATAATGCGAGGAGTATGCCATGCAGATAGCAAAAGTTCGCAAAGCCGTTATCCCCGCGGCGGGGCTCGGTACGCGTATGCTTCCGATAGCGCGCGCCGTTCCCAAAGAAGTATTGCCGATAGTTGATCGCCCCGCGATCTCATATCTCGTTGAGGAGGCGGCAAAGTCGGGTATCACAGACGTGCTTATAATAACCGGCAGAAATAAAGGATCAATAGAAGACTATTTCGATTATTCACCCGAATACGAATCTTATTTTACCGCAAAGGATAGGGAAGAGGAGATAGAAAAGATAAGGGCAACCGCAGAGCCTCTCGGCGTTCGTGTCTATTTTCTCCGCCAGAAGATAACCCGAGGTCTCGGACACGCGATCGGATGCGCCCGCGGTTTTATCGGTGCTGAGCCTTTTGCCATTCTTTACGGCGATGACATCATTTTTTCGGAAAAGCCCGTGGTGGCGCAGATGATCGAAACCTATGAAAAATACGGCAGATCCGTTTGCGGTGTCAAGGAAGTTCCAACTGAGCTCGTAAAAAAATACTGTTCGCTCAAGACCCACCCGATCGAAGGCAGCGAAAAGGAATTTTTCGTTGACGATATGATCGAAAAGCCAAAGACTGATGCAGAGATATTCTCGAATTATGCGATCCTCGGCAGAGTTCTCGTAACGCCCGATATATTTGATATCATAGATGCCACACCTCCCGGTGCTGGCGGTGAGATCCAGCTTACCGATGCTATTGCAACTCTTGCTCGCCGAGAGGGAGTTACTGCGCTTGATTTCGAGGGCAAACGCTTTGATCTCGGTTCAAAAATCGGATTCCTTCAGGCAAACGTCACCGCCGCACTCGAGCATCCCGATCTCGGTGACAAATTCAAGGAATTTTTAATTGAAACAGTAAATAAAATGTGAGGATATAAAAATGTCAAGCAGAATTTCAAAAGAAAACTACTATCTTGATATCGCGCAGACCGTAAGCGAGAGGAGCACTTGCCTTCGCCGCCGCTTTGGCGCGATCATTGTAAAAAATGACAGCATTATCGCAACAGGCTACAACGGTGCGCCTCGCGGACGCAAGAATTGCGACGACCTTGGCTATTGCTTCCGTGAAAAGCTCGGTATTCCGAGAGGCGAGAGATACGAGATGTGCCGCTCGGTCCACGCAGAGGCTAACGCCATCATCGCCGCTCCACGTGAGCAAATGCTCGGCTCGACTCTTTATATGGTCTGCACCTCGCCCGTTGACGGATCGGTAATGCCAGGTACGTCGAGCTGTATGATGTGCAAAAAGCTTGCCATCAACGCGGGTATCGAAAAGCTCGTTGTTCGCGACGATGCGGAAAACTTCCGCGTTATCAACGTCAGCGATTGGATCGAGGATGACGATTCTCTCGCGGGCAAATTCGGCTATTGATCGGAGGCAGAAATGAAAATTTTCAGAAGAATTATCTGTTTTGCTTTGGCTTTGGTATCTCTTTGCCTGTCGCTCACTTCCTGTTCAAACAGAATGGTAATGACGGGCGGGGGTCTTACCAATAAAAAAACCGGAGTTTCCTATTCATACGTTCTCAATCCCGCATATCAGCCCATTGAGTATTCCGATGAGGCATATACTAAGTGGAAGTATAACAAGATAACTGTTGAGTATGTTGCCATTAAGGGACTCAAAGAGGAAGAGTGGCTTTACTGTCCAACCCTCGGTGAGGTGCTTTGTGCAACGGGCGAGGAGCTTCCCGGACTTGACGGATTTGGAGCAAAAGGCGCATTGATTTGTATAGAGGCGGCGATCCCCTATTCGATCTATGAGATCAAGGATCAGGAATTTATTGATAAGATAGTTGCAAGATATCTCGATCCCGCAACTCCTTCCTATTCCACGGTAATGGAAACGTCAAACTATTCAATCAAGTTCACATCCGAAAAGTACCCCGAGTTTTATTACAGCCTTGTGCTCGTTTCCGATGTTGACGGCACCTACGTTCACGACAGAATGACGGGCAGATACATAGATATGGGTGATCTTTTTGATGAATATGAGCTTTATGATCTTGAAGATTACGAAGGCTGATGACCGATTTTGAAATTAAGATCTTTGCGCCCGAGCATATAGCCGAGGCGGCAGAGATCGAGAGGCTCTGCTTTTCCGAGCCATGGAGCCCCGAAGCCTTGCTTTATATGTGCAAGTCCCCGAATACTTATGCAGTAGCGGTGATGATCGATGGCAGACTTGCGGCATATGGCGGATGCGAATTCGTTCCGCCCGAGGCAAATATTGTGAATATAGCGACACACCCCGATTTTCGCCGACGCGGTTGCGCCTCGGCACTTATTGACGCGCTCGAAGAATTTCTTTCTTCAAAGGGCGTGGACAGTATCTTTCTTGAGGTTCGTGTGTCAAATACACCTGCCCGCGCCCTTTATGAGCGCAAGGGTTTTCGCACGGTCGGCGTGCGGAAAAATTACTACCGTTTCCCAACCGAGGATGCGGAAGTTATGTTAAAAACTTTCGATTGAGGCAATTAAATGTTGATTCTTGGAATTGAAACCTCCTGCGACGAAACAAGTGCCGCAGTTGTCGGTGACGTCGGTGAGGGCGGCAAGCTTGTCGCTCTTTCCAATATCGTTGCATCACAGATAGAAACCCACCGCCTTTACGGTGGAGTTGTTCCCGAAATAGCCGGACGAGCACATATAGAAGCTATTTCAAATGTTGTTGAGCGTGCGCTTTCAGAGGCAAATGTCGAAATATCCGATCTTGACGGAGTGGCTGTAACAACACACCCCGGTCTTATCGGTGCGCTTCTTGTAGGCGTCAATTTTGCCAAGGCTTTTGCTTTTGCAAACAAGCTCCCGCTGATTTCGGTCAATCATATCCATGCCCATACAGCGGCATCCTACCTGACCGAAACACCCCCGAAGCCGCCCTATCTTTCACTTGTCGTTTCGGGCGGACACACGTCATTTTATCTTGTAAAATCTTATACCGAATACGTTGAACTCGGCGGTACGCGTGACGACGCGGCAGGCGAGGCTTTTGATAAGATCGGAAGAGTCATCGGCTTGCAGTATCCCGCGGGTGCGGCTATGGACAGGCTCGCTCACGAGGGCATAGCTTGCGGAAGAAAGCTTGATCTCAAGCTTCCCACCCCCGCACTTACGGGCGACAATCTCGATTTTTCATTCAGCGGACTCAAAACAGCCGCGCTGAATTATCTCAACAAGCTCGCACAGCAAAAGGTCGAAGTTGACCGTCCCGCTTTTGCGGCTCTCTATACGGATACCGTTTGCTCCGCGATTGCAAAGAAGATCGGACCCGCAATAAAGATGTCCGGCGCAAAGCAGCTCGTTATGTCGGGCGGCGTTGCGGCAAATTCGCACCTCCGCGCCGCTGTCGGCAAGGCTTGTGAAAAAGCGGGCGCAGAGCTGATCCTCCCGCCCATCTCACTTTGCGGAGATAACGGAGTAATGGTTGCGGCGCAAGGCTATTACGAACTGAAGGCGGGCAGAATTGCAGATACATATCTCAACGCCTCGGCATCAGACGATTGATGGAGAATATTTTATGAAAACAAAAGACAATAAAACCCTCCGCGTGAACTACGGTCAGGGCGTCATAGTTCTGCCCGAAGCCGTGAATTCTGCGCTTCCCTCGGCAAAGAAGACGGATATTATAGTTCTCATCACGCTTCTTTCGGATATGTCCGCCGACGTTCCCACTCTTGCCGAGAAATGCTCGGTCAGCGAGGATGCGGTCGAAAAGGCTATCGCCTTCTGGCGCGGTGCGGGAATTCTTGCCTTTGAGCAAGAAGAAGCGCCTGTAAAGGAAGAAAAAACTGCAGAAAAGCCCAAAAAGGTCGGTAAGCGCGAGGATCTCGGAACACTTCCGAATTATTCAAGCACCGAGATCGCGGGAATGGTCGAAAACGACCGTGAGGTCGCGCTTATGATCGACGAATGCGAACGCGCCCTCGGCAAGATGCTCCGCGTCGGCGAGATTGCAAAGATCGTTGCCCTGCGCGATTATCTCGGCTTTTCTCCCGATTACATAACCGCTCTTTGCACCTATTGCGCACAGATTGGCAAAAATTCTGTGCGTTATCTTGAAACCACCGCTATCTCACTTTACGATGACGGTATCACCGATAAGGAAACTCTCGAGGAGCATCTTCGCAAGGCGCAGGAGAAGCACGAGCTTGAGGTGCAGATCCGTTCACTCTTCGGTATGAATATGACCCGTGCATTGACCACAAAAGAGAAGAAGTTCATCGAATCCTGGACACAGACAATGGGCTTCAGCATCGAGGTCATCAAGATCGCGTATGAGATCACGATCGACAAGATCAACGAGCCCTCGCTCAACTATGCAAACGCTATTCTTGAAAGCTGGAACGTAAACGGTCTTAAGACTGAGGAAGAGGTCCGCGCCCGAATGGCTGCAGAGGCAGAGGCTAAGGGCGAACCCGCCGCGGGCAAGAGTTTTGATTCAACCGATTTCTTTGAGGCGGCACTCCGCCGCAGCTATGAGGGCTCGGGCACAGCGCCCGAGATCGCAAAATCCGCCCCCGAGCAAAAGAAAAGAAAGTAATGAGGCGCAAATATGGGATACAATATAGATAATTTCCGCCGCATACGCGAGGAATATAAAGAAAAATATAAAAGGGCTGAGGCAGAGGCCGATGCCCGCCGCCGTGAGCTTTGGGGTAAGATCGAAGGTCTTCGTATGCTTGACCGCGCTCTTTCTGACACGGGTCCCAGACTTCTCAATGCTGTTCTCGGCAAGAGTAACGAATCTTTTGAGAAGGTGAAGAGCGACGTTGAAAGACTCAATCATGAGCGCAATCTTCTTCTTGCGGTACATGGTTATCCCGCGGATTATTCTGATCCTCGATACGAATGCGAGCTCTGCCGCGATTCGGGATACGTTGACGGCGAGATGTGCGAGTGCATGAAGCTTCGCCTGCGTGTTGCGGGATATGAAAGTGCGGGCATAGCAAAGCTGATGGAAGAGCAGACTTTTGATAATTTCCGTCTTGATTATTACAGAACCAATCAGCGTTCATATGAAAATATGAGCTATGTGCTCAAAACGATGAAGGAGTACGCAGCTAATTTCAATCCCGATCTGTCACAGAATCTCTTGCTTCTTGGCGGCACGGGACTCGGTAAGACCCATCTTTCGACCGCACTTGCAAGAGCTCTCGTTGACCGTGGCTTTGACGTTGTTTACACAGGCGCGATCGGTATGCTTGCCGATTTCGAGAAGAGCCGTTTCGGTAATTCCGCAGGCAACGAAAGCGGATACGACCTTGACCGCTACTACGTCTGCGATCTGCTTATTATCGATGACCTCGGTGCCGAGGTTTCGAATCAGTTTACGGTGAGCACCATCTACAACGTGCTCAACAGCCGTATCTCCTCGGGACTTCCCACCGTGATAAGCACTAATCTCAATCAGAATGAGCTCAATTCCCGTTATTGGGACAGAATCACAAGCCGCATCCTCGGTGAATTCCGCCCGCTCGTCTTCGTCGGAAGTGATGTAAGAAAGCTGAAATTGACGGAATAAAAGAAACACCCCAAAAGTATTTTTAGGAGGTGAGGCTAATTGCGCTTTTTTAAGTATAAGAATACAAATAAAAATTATAATAATGCTTTGAAAGAGCAATACAAAAGTTTGATCGCAGACGAAAAATGTACAGTTCGTAAAGAAAAGAGATTGAGAAAATTCAGTACTATTGTTACACTCCTTGTCTTTTTCTCTTGTATGTTTTTTGGAATCTACTTAATTGCATTAATTCCTATCCCTGATTGGTGGCTATGGGAGATTATTGTTATTATCGGAGAAGTTATTCTCGGCTTGTTCTTGCTCTATGTCAGCGGAATTATAACTTTTGGATTGACTACGCCTTTATGGAAAAAGCTTGAGTCATTCAATTTGCCATCTATGAAAAAAGAAATTTTTTCTCAAGCATGTTCACATTTGCGCGATTATTATGAATTGCAAGAACCTTATATTGTTACAAAGTGCTTTGAATCAACAGAAAAAAGCTTTTCCAATCACGATGTGTGCATATTTGTCGTTCGTGATGAATTGCGAATTACAGCAGATCTAAAGCGTGGCTTCCTTTACGGTTGGAAGGATTTAGGCTGTTATGCATTCAAGCGGAATGAGATAACCATATTAAAGCATCAAGATGGAAAGTACCTACGGGTAGAGTTAAATGCGGAAGAGGCTTCCTTCTTGTTGGGCTACAGAGCCAAAAGCTTTATAGAAAAGCACTTCATTTAGTACTCTTGATATATCAATATAAAATCCCCGACAGACGTTAAAATCTGTCGGGGATTTTTTGAATACATTTTGTATTTACGGAAACAATAAAGATTGACAACAAAGTCAAATCAAAAATCAAAGGAGCGCAAAAATGCCTCAGGTTAAAACCAAGATCACAAGAGCAGTGCTTCTTGACGATCTTTATAAAAATCTTAAAATGGGAACCACTTCGACAACCGATATTCTCGGAAGAGTGAGAGACCCCGATCTCCGTGCGGAGATGACCAAGACCATCGACGGCTTTGAAGGCCTTGCATCGCGCGTCTCGAAGCTGATGATCGAGGCGGGCATCACACCCAAGGAAGAAAATATGTTTACCAAAGCCGGTGCGAAGATAGGTATGGTGATGAACACCGCCACCGATTCCACAAGCGAACATCTTGCAGAGATGATGATCCAAGGACTCACAATGGGCGTTACCGAGCTTTACCGCGACATCGGCGAAGCCGAGGAGGTGGGCATCTCGGGCGAAGCTCTTTCGCTTGCCAAGGATGCTCTCGCCTTTGAGGAAAAAGCAGTCGAAAAGTTCAAGACCTATCTCTAAAATGAAAATTTCCTCGCCAATTCGGCGAGGAAATTCTCCTTTAACTAGCAACTAGTAACTAGTAGCTAGAAACTTACTTTACTGCTTTATCCGCTTCTTTTTGTGCTTCCTTTTCTGCTTTGGCTTCCTTGATATCGCGCTCGATCTCTTTTTCGGTCTTGCGGAGTTCCACAATTCGCGAAAGAGAAGCCTCAATTTGTTCGGCGTTGTCGCTTCCACCGCTCAGTTTGGCATAGGTCAACTTGCCGAGTGTGGCATATTCTTTCTCGAGTCTGTTTTTGACGTTTTCAAGCTTTATCTGCATTCCCGCGGCGTCGGTCAGTCTTACTGCCTCGCTTGAAAGCTTATCAAAAAATCTTCCCGCACCGTCGCAGAATTCGTTCCAAGAGTTTGACATATCGTTATCCTCCCACTAGTACATTATAATTATTATAACCTATTTTTCGCCTCTTGTAAATACCTTTGAACAAAAAAGGAGTAAAAATGAATATCGGAAAAAAGGAATATTCGAAATTTGCCGATGCACACGCGCCGAAATCGCATCTTGCAGCCGACACAGCGCGCGCGTTTTTGATCGGCGGACTTATCTGCGCTGTCGCGCAGGGACTCACAACGCTTTGGAAGAGTCTTGGAATGGTAAAGGATGATGCGGGGCTTCTGACCTCCGTCCTCCTCGTCGCCGCGGCGGCATTTCTGACCGCAATTGGCATTTTCGACAATATTGCAAAGGTTGCGGGTGCGGGTACGCTTGTACCGATCACGGGATTTGCAAATTCTGTCGTATCTGCCGCGATAGATTCCAAAAGCGAAGGCTTCGTCCTCGGTCTCGGCTCGGGAATATTTACCGTTGCCGGCCCCGTGTTACTCTACGGCACCGCTGCGGGTACTCTTTACGGCGTTATTTACTGGATTACCACTCTGTTTTAAAAAAATACTTGACAATCTCCCTAAAATGTAGTAATATTATTATATATTACAATATTAAAGGGGGATCTCTTTTATGGAAAATAAAATCAGAATAGGCGTTGTCGGAACGGGCAGAGGAAAGACCTTTATGAAGCCCGCATCTTGCACGGGACTCAAACTTGCGGCAGTTTGCGATCGCAGACCCGAAAAGCTCGAGGTCATTAAATCACAGTACGATACCGACGGCACTCTTATGACCTTTACAGATTACGATGAAATGCTCAAGTCGGATATCGACGCCGTTGTTCTTGCAAACTATTTCAACGAGCACGCAGAATTTGCCATCAAGGCTCTGCGCGCGGGCAAGCACGTTCTTTCTGAGTGCACCGCTATGTCCACGCTCGCCGAGGGCGTTGCCCTTTGCCGTGCGGTAGAAGAGACCGGCAAGATCTATATGATCGCGGAAAACTATCCCTTCACCAAGCAGCGCCTTGAGATCAAGCGTCTTTACGAATCGGGCGAGCTCGGCGAAATGCTTTACGGCGAGGCGGAATATTGCCACCCGATGTCGAACTCCACAACATACAAATATGCGCCCGGTGAATACCATTGGCGCAATCAGATTCCTTCGACATATTACTGCACTCACGCAATCGCGCAGATGATGTACATAACCGGAACTATGCCCGTTCGCGTCAACGGCTTCGTTCCGCAGATCAAGGATCAGAGCTACCGCGAATATGAATTCCGTCAGCAGGATTCGGGCGGAGTTATCGTCTGCCAGATGGATAACGGCGCGGTCGTCCGCACACTTCAGGGCGCTTTCAGAACTCATTCGGGTATCGCACGTCTTTACGGTACTCACGGCTCTGCCGAAGTTGAGAGATCAACCGGCAACGTGGTTGTATACCATTCAGACGTAAGCCGTATGGGTCAGCCCGCATACCGCTCCTATGCACCCGATTGGCCCGATTTTGGTGAGCTTGCTTCTGCGGCAGGTCACGGCGGCGGAGACTTCTGGGTACAGTATTACTTCGGCGAAGCGATCCGCAATAACGAGCAGCCTTACCTCAACGTATACCGCGCTTGCGCAATGTCCTCTGTCGGTATCCTTGCTTGGAAGTCGGTTCTTTCGGGCGGTCAGCCCTTCGACGTTCCCAAGTGGGATGATGAAGAAGATCGCAAGAAGTATGAAAACGATACTTGGACTCCTTTCCTCAAGGAAGGTGAAGATCCCGAAAACCATCCGCCTCGCGCAGTAGCGTGGAAGCCTCTTCCTGAAGCACTTGAAAAAGCAAAGGCAGCTTGGGAGGAGAATGATTACCTCGGTCTCGGATGGTCGAAGAAGGATATTGATATGTCCTTTGATAAGGTGAAAATGAATTAAAATGATGAAAAAGCGCATATTTACCCTGCTTCTTTCGCTTTTGCTGTGCATCATATTTGTATCCTGTAACAGCGACTCGGCGAATGACATCACAGATTTAACAACAGAAACAATAGCAGAGGAAACAAAAACGCTTGACGATGGAATAGTCATCTTTGCTCCCGGAGTTTGCGAGTACCGCATAGTTTATCCCTCCGATGATACAGATGACGAATTCAACGCTGCGCGCAAGCTTCAATCTATGATCGAAGAAAAGTGCGGAGTGAAGCCCGAGATCGTAAGATCAAAGAACGTTGGCGGAGAAAAGGCAGATCCCGCTGTCAAAGAGATACTTCTCAGCTTCGTCGATTTTGATGAATTTGACGTTGCTGTTTCAACAATCCCTTACGGTGCGGGAGTGGCTTGCGCAGTCGGCAATAAGATAGTCGTCACGGGTCACGAGCGCGAGGGCTTTAAGGACGCCTTTGAAAAGTTTGCTGAATGGATCGAAGAAAAGACCGAGGATGGCAAGCTTGTTCTTCCCGATGATTTTCGGATTCAGACTGAAAGCAGCAGCAAGAGCTACTACGAATTCAAAGACGTTCCCGGCTACCCCGGCGGAATGATCGAGGATTTTTCTTCCCTCGGCAATAAATACAATCAGGTAACGATCTACGATACCAACGCGGAAATGTACGAGGAATATGAGAATATTCTCGTGGGCAAGGGTTATTCGCTTTACAGCGAAAACGAAATATCGGGCAATTTCTATTCCACTTATACCCGTGAAGATGAAATGCTCTATTATTACTATTGCTCAAATTCGGGCGAGACGCGCGTGATAATCGCCGAGGACGTTCTTCTTCCGTCGCTTGATGCGGTAGAATATAAAAAGATCTGCGAGCCTGCATATATCGTGCTTGCAACTTATGGCGACGATGGCAAGGTGTCGGGAGATGCGCAGGGCTGTATAATCCGCTTTGAGGATGGCACGTTTATGGTTTATGACGGCGGAAATAAGAATAATCACCAGGCAACTCACATCTACGAAACCCTTGTGAAATACGCTCCCGATCCGAAGAACATTACCGTCCGCGCGTGGGTCTTCTCTCATTTCCACGGCGACCACACGGGTGCATTCCAGAGTTATGTTGCAAGATACAAAAATTCAAAAACGGTAAAGATCGAATCCTTTATCTATAATTTCTGCAATACCACCAAGCAGACGCAGTGTATCAGTTCGGGTCAGATGACGAGTACTGAAAACGCGATTAAAAATCTTGGCGGCAATATTCCGGTTTATAAGTGCCTGACGGGACAGATCTATCGATTCCCTGGTATGGATCTTGAGATCCTCGCTTCAATGTCGGATTTCATTCCCCTCGTTATAGGCTTTGAACGCGCCGATGCAGAAAAGGATGCGGGTGACGGCAACTCGATGAGCACTGTCGTAAGACTTACTACTCCCGAGGGCAATACTTGTATGCTCACGGGTGATGCCACCAATATCGTTCTCGACGATATGGTCGACAGATATGGCGCTGAATATCTCGATTCGGATATCGTAACCACTCCCCACCACGCCCACAACCGCGACAGCTACCGCGCAAGAAATGCGACAATAAAATTCTATGACGCTGTCAAGCCTGAGATACTTGTTGTTACGTCCTCGAATATGAATAAGTTTACTCCCACAAGCAAATATCCTTATGAGGTAAACGTGCACGTCATCAAGAATTACGATCCCGAAATATATCTCATGAACGCCGTGCGACTCATCAGTTTGGCAACGCTTAAAGAGATTAATTAAAATGAAAAACGCACAGACCTGTTCTGTGCGTTTTTCGGGAAGAGAAGATAATGAATACTGTAAATATGTCCTATATCCCGATGATACTGAAATATACCTCGCCCGAGGCGGTGCCGGTTTCATTTAAGCTCGGCAGACGCAAGATCTGCGGCATTCCCGAGGAATTTTCTCCCAAGGTCAGCCGCGAATTTGTTGATTCGAATATCCAAAAGATCACGGTTGAGGGCAAAAACAGATCGGGACTCACAATCCGCGCCGATTACACCGAATACCGCGATTTCCCCGTGACCGAGTGGAGAGTCACGATTACCAATAATGGCAAAAAGGATACTCCCATAATTTCCGAGCTTCGCATCGGCGGCGAGATCGCCTGCGGAAAGAGTACGCTCAAATACGGAAACGGCGACACCTGCAAGCGCGACGGTTACAGCTTCTTTGAAAAGGAGATAGATGAAAAGATATCGCTCACTCCTTTTTCGGGCACGTCCTGCCAGGGTGCATTCCCTTATATGACGATGCGTGGCGAGGGTGTTGAGCTTCGCGCCGCTATCGGATTTCCTTCCAAGTGGATAGCCGAGATAGCGCCCACGGAGCGCGGCATAGCCTTCCTCTGCGGCCAGGACAGATGTCACACAAGACTTTCTTCGGGTGAATCTTTCACCTCGCCACGCCTCACCCTTATGGCTTACGGTGCGGGCAGCGAATACAGAGGCATCAACATCTGGAGAAGATTCTATTTTGCACATATTCTGCCCAAGGATAACGGCGCAAAAATGCCGCCGAAGCTCTGCTTGCATTATTTCAGAGCAGAGGGAAAACCCGAGTTTACGGGTGCAACCGAGGAAAATCAGCTTCACGCGCTTTCCGAATATCTCAGAAAAGATATGAAACCCGACGTCTGGTGGATCGACGCGGGATGGTATCCCTGCGACTATAATTGGCCTCGCATCGGAACTTGGAAGGTCGATGAAGCAAGATTTCCGCGCGGACTTGCACCGATAGGTGAGGCTTGCAAGGAGAATGACATCGACTTCCTTCTTTGGTTCGAGCCCGAACGTGTCCGCAAGGGCGAGGAGATCGACCGCGAGCACCCCGAATGGCTTCTTTCTGTCGGTGAGAGCGAAAACAAGCTTTTCGACCTCGGTAATCCCGAGGCGAGAGAGTGGATCACCGACCGCGTGGATTCAATAATAAAGGCATCGGGCGTGAAGATATACCGTCAGGATTTCAATTTCGATCCGCTTCCGATATGGAAGGCAAACGAGGCACCCGACCGCATCGGCTTCCTTGAAAACCGCCACGCAATGGGATACCTCGCATATTGGGATGAGCTTGTGCTCCGAAATCCCGGACTCATCATCGACTCCTGCGCCTCGGGCGGACGTCGCAACGACCTTGAAACAATGCGCCGCGCGATCACGCTCCACTACACCGACGTCGGCTACGGCGACCACCCCATCAAGCAAAAGCAACACCGCGAAATGTTCGAGTGGATCCCCTATTTCCGCGCGCACAATATGAACTGGTTCGATCCCGAAACCGGCAAGTACGACGGTAAGGAGCGTGACCCCGACGAGTTTGCTTACTATAATGCCTTTGCACCGTCTATGACGGATATGGTTCGCTATGACGTCGATGATGCAACTGCTCCCCGTTTGCGCGCTTTGCAGGAGCTCTGGCGTAAGGTCGCGGAGGTTGAACTTGACGGCGATTATTATCCGATCACCGAATGCCGAGGCTCGACCGAGGATTGGTACGCGATGCAGTTTGACGACTCCGAAAAACGCCACGGATTCGTTCAGATAGTCCGAAATGCGGATGCAGAGGAAGATACGTTCCTTTTGAAATTTCCATATGTCGGCAACGCTCCCACGTATCACGTATACGATGCAGATAGCGGCACTATGACGGATTATTGCCCCGATGACCTCCGAAAGGGTATAGAGATCAAGCTTGATAAGCACGAATCGAAGATTCTTTTGTATATGTATTTTTAAACACAAAGCCGACCGCGTTGCGGTCGGCTTTGATCGTTACATACAATATTCAATTATACTGATATACTGCAACACACTTCCAATCAGTACGAATACGTGAAAAATCGAGTGCATATATCTGCATTTCTTTCCAAGCCCGTAAATTACCGCGCCGATGGTGTAGGCGATTCCGCCCGCGAGCATAAAGCCGAATCCCACAGCTCCCATTCCCGCAATTGCGGCGGAGAAATCGACTGCGATGCACCAACCCATCCCGATGTAAAAGACCATCGAAACCTTGCTGAATTTTTCCATATCCACAGCTGTCAGAACAACTGCGGGTACGAGGAGCGTCCAAACAAGCACGAACACGACCCAAGCCATTTTCTGATCAGCGTTGTGAACGCCGATCAGCGCCGCGGGGGTATAGGTGCCCGCGATGAGAAGATAGATCGTGCAATGGTCAAGTATCTGCATCACGCGTTTGCCGACGCAAGGCGCGAGTGCGTGATAAACACAGGATACGGAATAGAGAAGTATCAGCGCCGCGCCGTATATCGCGCAGGAGAATATTTCACGTGCGCCCTCTGCCTTCATCAAAGTTGTGATGAGTACGAATATTCCAAACAGAGCGCCGAGCCCGTGGCTGATCGAATTACAAAGCTCTTCGCCGAGTGTGTATTTGGGGAGTAGTTTTTTTGCTTCTGCGTTGCTCATAACGTACCTCGTGTGTTTTTGCTGACCATATTATATTCCAAAACCTCGGTAGAAGCAACCTACCGCTCAAAAATCGAGGTAGAATCAAAAAATACCCCACTCGACACACAGTAGAGTGGGGTAAACTCGCGGTGTATCATGCACCTAAACGCCTAAATAGTGCGTTTAAGCGGCTGATTTAGCAGATTTCAATGAGTTCCTTGGGTGAATGTGTGAAATTGAGAATTCCATCCTCAAGAACGGCAACCATATCCTCAATTCTGCATCCGTACTTGCCCTCGATGTAGATTCCGGGCTCGAATGTTACGATGTGACCGGGGGTGAGCTTGCGGTCGGCGGGCATAACCTTCTGCGAAAGTCCGGGAGCCTCGTGGATATACATTCCAACTCCGTGACCGAGCGAGTGACCGAATGTTCCCTTGTAGCCTGCGTTGTCAATAATGTCGCGCGCGATCTTGTCCATCTCGCGGCAGAGCGCACCGGGCTTAGCGGCTGCAAGCGCTGCAAGCTGTGCCTCAAGAACGGTGTTGTAAAGACGCTTCATCTCGGCGTCAGCCTTGCCGATGACGATGGTACGGGTCATATCCGAGCAGTAGCCGTCGATCTTTGCTCCGTAGTCCATTGTGAGGAATCCCTTTTCAAGCTGAACGTTTCTCGGTTCGCCGTGGGGGAGAGAGGAAGCCTTGCCCGATACCGCTATGGTATCAAAAGCGGTGGATTCCGCACCGTGCGCGCGCATAAAGAATTCAAGCTCGAGGGCAACGTCGATCTCGGTCATATCGGGACGGATGAACTCAATGATGTGCTTGAAAGCCGCATCTGCGATGTCCTGTGCCTTTGCGGTGGATGCGATCTCCTCGGCATCCTTGAACTCGCGAAGACCGTCAATGATAGCGGAAGCACCGCCCTTTACCTCACAGCCCTCAAGAGCTGCCTTGAATGCCTCATAACCCGAAAGGGAGATCTTTGCCTCTTCAACTGCGGCAACCTTGCCGCCGCAATCCTTGACGATCTCTGCAACGACTGCGGACTGGCGCTTGTCGGGCGTGATGATCTCAAATATACCTGCCGCCTTCGAAGCCTTTGCTGCCTCAATGTAGCGGAAGTCGGTGATAAGAACTGCGCGGTTCGCGGTTACAAGAACAAGACCGTCCTGAAAGTTGAAGCCCGTGATGTATCTCTGGTTTACCTCGGACGTGATGATAACGGCGTCAAAGCCTTTTTCTGCCATAGCGGCGCGGAGTTTCTGAAGTTTAGACATTTTCTTTTTCCTTCCGTATATAAGTTAAATTAAATTTTTCAAAGTGTTTTTCATAAAGAGTGCATCGTCAGCCTGGGTGCCTGCGGACTCACAGATGATGCGCGGTGAGAGCGAATCACGAGCAATGACTTCGGCAAGCGGAGCAAAATCGGGACCGTAGCTGCTGTCCTCAAAGGTTAGGTGACATTTTTCGCCTTTATCGGTATATTGAATTTTTGAAAAATGGCAATGCAGATTTTTGGCGTAGGAATCGCCAAGAGGTTCACCTATCGAGTAGAAGACTCTGCGGTACGCATCCGCATCCGGGAACTGCCCTCCGACAGCTCTGGAATTGAGATGCCCCCAGTCAACGACGGGGCAGAGTATGGGATCTATCTTACAAAGCGCGATGACTTCTTCGAGCGTGCCGAGCTGATTGACCTTGCCCATAGTTTCAAGACCGAGCCTTATCGGCTGATCTCCAATCTCTTCGAGCGTTTTATAAAGTGTATCCGCGGCAAGACCGAGGGCTTCCTCGCGCGAGATCTTCGCCGCGCTTCCCGTGTGGATGACGATTATATCCGCGCCGAGCAATGATGCCGCGTGCAGTGAATCTTTAATATAGGTAATGCTTTTCAGCCTCTTTTCGGGATCAATGCCCGAAAGAGAAATGAAGTAGGGCGTGTGGAGCGACATTGCGATGCCGTGATCTTTTGCTTGGTTGCCGATGGCAGTCAGTGTAGCATCCGAAACGCGCAAGCCGTTGCCCGCTTGGAATTCGTATGCATCAAGACCGATCTCTTTTAGCCACGCGGGAGCCTCGACAGTCGCCTTTCTGCCCGAGGCGTAAAAGGCATCGCAGTTGCCCGCGGGTCCGAATTTTGCAGTTATCATTTGTCGTCCTCCTTGTGGAGCTTGCGGTAGCGGCGCAGAATCGGTTTTTCCATCAATCGCTTGAAACGGAAGAAGAGTGTCAGCTTGTCTTTGATGGGCGGGACGAGCAGAGCGACCTTTATGCCGAGATTGCGTGCAGAAAGTACGTCAGTGAATATCTGGTCGCCTAAAAACGCGCTGTCCTCTGCGGTAGCGCCGACACTTTTCATGATCTCGCCAAGACGTTTCTTTCCCGGTTTCTTACAATCTGCATAGGCGTCAAGACCGAGTGAGCGGTTGAAAAGCTCAATGCGGTCGCCGTGGTTGTTGGACACAAGAATCACCGTGATCCCCGCGTCCTTCAGCGAATCAAGCCACGAGCGGATGCGCTCATCGGGCTCGGGGACTTCATAAGGAGCAAGAGTGTTGTCCACGTCGCTGAACAGGAATTTCACACCGAGTGAGGTGAGATATTCGGGTGATATGTCGTCAAATTTATCAAAAATTCTGTAAGGCAATAGTTTTGAGAGCATTTTAGTCCTCATTAAAGTAATATTTATTATATTTTATCACAATTTCGCTTCTTTGGCAAGAGTAAATTGACAAAAACTGATTTATATGATATAATTAAGGAAAAAAGGAGGCGTGTCATGCAATATCTGAAATCATTTACCTTGCCGACAGATGCTGATGAGCTTGAGTATTTGTTCGGTACAAGTCCGATGGGCAAACTCACAAAACTCGATATGCAGTGCTATGCCTCGAATCAGTATCCCTTCGGCATCTTTCCCCATAAAAAGCTTTCGAAGATCGAGTTTGAACCGATAACGATCTTTTATGGTGGCAACGGCTCGGGCAAATCGACGGTGCTCAATGTGATCGCCGAGAAGCTGAAACTCGGACGTACCGCGCCGTTTAATAATTCGCCGATAATTGACGATTATCTTAATTTTTGTGATTACAGATTAAGCTACGGAACTCCGTATCTCCCCGACGGAAGCTCGATAATCACGAGCGACGGAGTTTTTGATTATCTTCTCGACATCCGCGCGATAAACGAGGGCATCGACCGCCGCCGAGAGAGTATTCTTGAGGAATACGAAAGCCTTCGCGGCGAACTCACCCACAGCGGCTGGCAGATGAAGAGCCTTGAGGATTATGAGGAGCTGCGCAAGAGAAATGAGATCAGAAAAGGCACAAAATCGCAGTATGCCGCCCGTCGCTTCGGAAATACCGAATATAGGATGCATTCAAACGGAGAAAGCGCTTTTGCATATTTCACAAACAAGATTGGCTCAAACGCACTCCATCTTCTCGACGAGCCGGAAAACAGTCTTTCGGCGAAATTACAAAGGGAGCTTGCTGTATTTCTCGAAGAAGCTGTGAGATTTTACGGTTGCCAGCTTGTCATTTCCACTCATTCACCTTTCCTGCTTTCTCTGCGCGGCGCAAAGATTTATGACCTCGACGGTGACCCCGCTTGCGTAAAGAATTGGAGCGAGCTTGAAAATATTCGCGCTTATTATGATCTTTTTGAGAGCAGAAGACGCGAATTTGAGTAAAAATAAAAAATATTTTCAAAAATCTTCGGTTTTTTTCAATTTACCTATTGACAAATGCTTCAATTTGTGGTATTATATTAGGGCGGTTTTGAAAGAGACCGAAATACGCGGGTGTAGTTCAATGGTAGAATTCCAGCCTTCCAAGCTGGTCGCGTGGGTTCGATTCCCATCACCCGCTC
>JAGBRZ010000079.1 GCA_017632155.1 Clostridia bacterium | reverse complement strand
TTCACTCAGATCATCATACTTCGGATTGACCGCACGAATGAGATCGCGTTTCTTTTGCCGATTGATCCCTTTGAGGGATTTTTCTCTTGCTATTGCTTTGTTTACGTCGTGGTATTTTTCATAGTACACCAATTTGTTGACGTTATACCTTGCGGTATATCCGAATTCGTGCACTTTGTTTTCGTGTTCCTTATCGCGGCGGACAATATTGTTTGTTATACCCACATAAAAAACACGATTTCTTTTGTTTGCTTCAATGTAAACGTAATATGTGTTTTCGTTCATAGTGATTACATCAGGCAGTATAATTTTGTTTTTGGTTCACAGCAGACTCCTTCGTTATGGCACCGCGCCGCGCTTGTAAATGAGCGCGGCACGAGATCCTTCGGGCACCACACGTCTGCGGACGTGCCCTCAGGATGACATCGTTTCAGGTGAAGGGGGCTGCGCCCCCTTCACCCCTGCTTGCGAGTGCAAACATAGACGATAGTGATGCTGTTTTGTAGTTCATTCGTGTGTTTTATTATTTAATCGAAAAATTTCCGAGCAAAGCGAGGAAATTCACCTCAACTTTACACTTTCCACTTTACACTTTTCACTACGTCAGTCACAAAACTCCGCCACGCAACGTCTGTACGCCGCCACCGGGTCTTCTGCCGCGGTGATGGGTCTGCCGACAACGATATAATCCGAGCCGATCTCCTTCGCTGCCGCGGGGGTCATAACTCTCTTCTGGTCGCCGATGTCGCCGTCTGCGAAGCGAACGCCGGGAGTTACGGTGACAAATCCCTTACCGCAGGTCTCGTGAACCTTGCCTGCCTCGAGGGGAGAGCAAACTACGCCGTCAAGTCCCGATCTCTTTGCAACCGATGCATAGTGCATAACTACCTTATCAATCGGTTCGTTAATGAGAAGGTCTTCCTTCATGGTCTCCTCGTCTGTGGAGGTGAGCTGGGTTACGGCGATGAGCATCGGGCGAGTGCCGTCCTCGCGGGTCAGACCCTCGATTGCGGCTTCCATCATTCTGCCCGTACCTGCCGCGTGGAGGTTTGTCATATCAACGTCGAGGCGGGAGAGAACTGCCATCGACTTCTTTACTGTGTTGGGGATATCGTGAAGCTTGAGGTCAAGGAAGATCTTGTGGCCGCGGCGCTTGATCTCGCGGACGATCTCGGGACCCTCGGCATAGTAAAGCTCCATACCGATCTTCACAAAGGGCTTTCTTTCCTCACCCTCGAACTTTTCAAGGAAGGAAAATACCTTCTCTTTCGAGTCAAAATCACAAGCAATAATTACGTCTTTTCCCATTTTATATCTCCTTTAAAATATTTACTTAATTATACGATTGTAAAAGTCTTCAAAATATAATAAAATCCGTTTTTTCGGCGGCTTTGCCGACCGAAAAAACACCTTTCAGGCGAGCCGGGCGAGCCCGCGCGCCGAGGGGAGCCGTCAAAATTTTTGATTTTGACGGCGGCGATAAGCGCGCGTATTCACTTGTAAAACACAGTTTTACAAGTGGTCACTTTACCGCGCCGATGATATCCGCGAGGTTTTCGATGCCGTACTTCGCCATCACGCGGGGGAGGTCGTTGATTATATCGCGGCAAGCATAGGGATTTACGAGGTTAGCCGCGCCGACCTCGACTGCAGTCGCGCCCGCGAGCATCATCTCGATGACGTCCTCTGCCGAGGATACGCCGCCCATTCCGATGACGGGGATATTGACCGCGTGTGCCACCTGATATACCATTCTGACGGCAACGGGGAAGATTGCGGGGCCCGAGAAGCCGCCCATCTTGTTGGCGATGACGGGGCGCTTGGTGCGAAGGTCGATTCGCATACCGAGGAGGGTGTTGATCAGGCTGATGCCGTCCGCGCCCGCCTCCTCACAAGCCTTTGCGATCGAAACGATGTCGGTGACATTGGGCGAGAGCTTGATGATGATCGGCTTTTTCGTCACCTTGCGCACGGCGCGGGTGACCTCTGCCGCCGCCTCGGGCTGAGTGCCGAAGGACATTCCGCCGCCGTGGACGTTCGGGCAGCTTACGTTGACCTCGAACCAACCGATCTCCTCGACCGAATCGAGTTTTTCAACGGTGTAGGCATAGTCCTCGACCGAAAAACCGCTGACGTTAGCCATAACCTTCTTATTAAATACCTTAAAGAGCTTCGGAAGCTCCTCGGAAATGACCTTTTCGACGCCCGGGTTCTGAAGTCCGACGGCGTTTATCATACCGTTCGGGCACTCCGCAATTCTCGGAGTAGGGTTGCCGAAGCGGGGATCTTTTGTTGTACCCTTGAAAGAGAAAGTGCCGAGGCAGTTGATATCATAAAGCTCGGCGAATTCATAGCCGAAGCCGAAAGTTCCGCTTGCGGGGATGACGGGGTTGTCAAGCTCGATTCCGCAAAGGTTTACGTTCATTTTTTCCACAGTATTTCCTCCTTTTCAAGGATCGGGCCGTCCTTGCAGATTCTCTTGTAGCCCGTGACTGTCTTGCAGGAGCATCCCATACACGCGCCGAAGCCACAGCCCATGCGCTCCTCGAAGCTATACTGACCCGAACACTCGGTTGCGCGGTAGAGCGCCTTGAGCATCGGCTCGGGACCGCAGGTGCAGATGTAATCATAATCGATCGCCTCAAGAGCGTTCGTTACGAATCCCTTGATGCCGCAGCTGCCGTCAACGGTAGTGACGGTAACCTTGCAGCCGATCTCCTCGAAGAATTCGACGCCGAAAATTTCGGATGCGGTGTTGAATCCAACAACGATCTCGGGCTTTTTGTCCGCCGCGATCAGCTTCTTTGCGAGGTAGTAAAGAGGGGGAACGCCAACGCCGCCGCCGACAAGCAAGGGCTTTTTGCCGACCTTTTCAAGATCGTAGCCGTTGCCAAGTCCCGTAAGTACGTCAAGCTCTGTGCCGACGGGGAGAGTTGTCATCTGCTCTGTTCCCTTTCCGACCACCTTGTAGATGATGGAAAGCAGACCCGCCTCGCAGTCGAAGACCGAGATCGGACGGCGCAGATAGAGCCCCTCGAGCTGAATATTGACGAACTGACCCGCCGCCGTGATATCCGAGGTGTCACCCTCAAGACGCATCAGCCAAACACAATCGGTCAGCGGGCGGTTTTCTTTTATAGTGAAGATTGATTGTTTCATTTTTTATTTTTTATCCTTACAATAACGGTTTTATAGTTAATGAATGATGAATAATGAAAAATGAATAATGAATAATTTCGGTAAAAATCTGCCCGTGGCAGATTTTTTATAAAATAATTTCCGAGCCTCGCGAGGAAATTTCCTTAATTATTCATTATTCATTATTCATCAGCGAAGCGGCTTCATCATTCATTAATTTGCTTTTCTGGGGCGGACAAAAACTATCCGCCCCTTTGGCTGTTATTTTACGAATCGATGGTAGAAATAGTCAGAGTGGTCTCCTCAAGGACGTCGAGGAGGACTCTTACGGTGTCGAGGGAGGTCATGATGGTGACGTTGTTCTCGGTTGCGTAGCGGCGGATGAGTGCGCCGTCGCTTGCGGAGCCGACCGAGTCGATATCACGGGTATTGATGACATACGCGATATGACCCTGAGCGAGAGCGCGTGCGATCTCGTCGGTATCCTCCTCAAGCTTCTTCATAACGTGAGTGCGGATGCCGTTTTCCTTGAGGAACTGTGCGGTTCCCGAGGTTGCCTCGATGTTGAAGCCGAGGTTGTAGAAGCGGCGAATGAGAGGAAGTGCTTCTTCCTTATCCTTATCCGCGATGGTTGCGAATACGGTGCCGTAATTCTGAAGCTTCATGCCCGAAGCCTGAAGTGCCTTATAGAGTGCACGGTAGAACTTGTCGTCATATCCGATTGCCTCACCCGTCGACTTCATCTCGGGCGAGAGATATGCATCAAGTCCGCGGAGCTTGTTGAAGGAGAATACGGGAACCTTGACGTACCAACGGTTCTTCTCCTCGGGATAGATATCGAAAATGCCCTGCTCCTTGAGGCTCTTGCCGAGAATTACCTCGGTTGCGATGTCCGCAAGGCTGTAGCCGGTTGCCTTCGAGAGGAAGGGAACGGTACGGGAGGAACGGGGGTTAACCTCGATGATGTATACGTCGTCGTGCTCGTCAACGATGAACTGGATGTTGTAAAGACCTACGATGCCGATGCCGAGACCGAGCTTCTTCGCGTACTGAAGGATGGTGCCCTTGACCTTGTCGGAAATCGAGAAGGGGGGATATACGCTGATCGAGTCGCCCGAGTGTACGCCGGTGCGCTCAACGAGCTCCATGATACCGGGAACAAATACGTTGTGACCGTCACAGATAGCGTCGACCTCGACCTCCTTACCGATGATGTACTTATCAACGAGAACGGGCTTGTCCTCATCG
>JAGBRZ010000078.1 GCA_017632155.1 Clostridia bacterium | reverse complement strand
CAAATCCGCAGCTTGTCAAGCCGATCGAGAGCAGCAACAAAGCAATTATTGCAACAAATATTTTTTTCATTTCTTTCCCTCCATAGAATGCATTTTTCTGTACTTAATTCTCCAAATAACGAATTGGATATAGGTTGCGATCGGCAACAGTGCGCCAACAATACTGTATTCGGATTGAATAAGTATATTATAAACTCCGTGATACACGATTGCAGTAGAAAGCAAGCCGAACGTGCCAACCGCAAAAAGCTTACGTTTCTTTTTAACGAAGGATATACCTACTCCAACGAGCAAGGTACACATACCGTGCATAAGTCCCGCACCAAAGGCGCGGATCACAGCACTTAGCATACTAAAGTTAGGATAGCTGAGAAGGTAGAACGCATTTTCAAGGACTGCAAATCCGATACCGATTGCCATCGATGCGGTAAAGAGCTTCTCCTTTTTGTACGATATAACAATAGCATAATACAAAACCGGCAATGCCTTCAAAACCTCTTCGCTTACCGGAGTTACGGTTACCGTGATACTATACTGATCCATCGGTAAAATCTGCAATAGATATCCGTTGACCTCGGATGCGAACACGGAAGCAAAGATTCCGACCAACACGAATATCATCGGGAAACGCGATTTCTTCTCCACAAGCAAGGTCATCAGCAAGATTGGGATAAAAATAGATACGAACAAAATATAAATTATATTGTCCATTTTTTCACCCCTTTCTTTGCAAAGGTCATGCTGCAAATGCAAAGCGCACCAAATACTATCGACGCAATAGCCATCGGGATGGGATAATAATAATTCCACGTGGTCAGAGATAGCAGTTCTGAGAAGCTAAGCAGTAAAACAAAAATGTTATACGGCTTTATCGCTTTGATAAAGCCAAAGTCAAGATCAGGAATGATGGCGTGCTTCAAATTGAAATACACGCTGAAGATTGCAGGTATCCAAACGAGAGCATATACAACCTTAGTCGATATCGCCACTTCCTCTATTACAGCGTTTGGAATATACAAAAGCACAGCAAAGAGGGGTGCTATTAAAGCTATAATTCTTGCGCTTCGCATTTTTGAGGAACCGTCGTCAACGATTCTGTCAAGCTGTCCGTAGCTTGCAGTAAGTATAAATAGAAAGAAACCGATGCGACCGAGGTACGCGGGCGTAAACCCTTCTACAATATTTTCACTTGTGAGCGTTTGGCACAGGTGGTAAATACTTCCCAGTGCGTGGCTTGCCATTGCCATCGTAAGACTTTGCAAGCAGAGCGGCTTCCCTTTTTTGAAGAAATGTTTTAAGCCGTAAATTAAGCAAAACAGTGTTGCGGTTAAAGGAGCAAGCTCCGCAATCCACAGACATATAAACTCTAATCTTTCGATGTTATTGCACCTCCCATCATTCGGCTCAGGCGGTATATCTGAGATTTTTCAGTTCCGCCTCAAGCTGCTCTCTTTTCGCCGGCTTCAATAGATAACCGCTCGGCTTGATCTTGAGCACCTCTTTTGCATGCTCTTTTTCATCGCAAACCGTCAGGAATATAATATTCACCTTGGAATTTATTTTCTTGACACACTTTGCAAGAGTAAGACCATCCATTCCGGAAAGCTCTATTTCAGCAATCAGGATATCGCAACCGTTCTCTTTTACAAAAGCAAGCGCCTCTTCGGCATTGGCAAAAGCAACAATGCTTGCCTCGGGCAGGATCTGCTCTACGCTTTGCTTGGTACCTTTCAGCATAACAGAATGATCATCTACGCAAACAACCTTCATTTTTTACTCCATCATAATTTTTATGTAATTGATAATGTCTTTGTACGATTTTAGAGTTTTCTCGGTAATACGGAGCCGGTCTTATACGCTCCACATCACCTATAGTCATATCCGCCCGAATGGCAAAATCATAAATGGATTTTTTGAAAAACGGAATTTTTATTTTTGCCAAACCGGTTAAATATCTTGCGTTATATTCCACCTCAGCTGCAAAGGAATATATTGAGGTGTTCCCTGTGTGCGTGGCGAGAATTGCCGCTCGTTCATAGTCGGTCGGTGTTTCGGCGTTTTCAAAATAAAATTTTTCGTGATCGCACACGACACGTCCGGCACCCCGATTGAGTAATTCGATAAAGACCGGCAATCTTGATTTTCTTTTCCTTGAAATCTTTCCGTAACAGTCCGGAACGTCGAGTGCGCCGTTTTCGGCAAAGGAAGCTATATACCTTGCATACCGATCCGCAACAAGGTATGCGCCCTCTGACTTAGGGGTGATAAAATATCGTTTCAGCTCAGCGTGATGCTTCTGTCCCTTGCGTGCTACCACACGGTCGATCTCACTGTCTAAGCGAAGTCTGTTTTCATCTGTGGGAGTTGCAAGGCAATCAAGCAGGATCTCGCACGAGAACGAAATGAAGGAGATTGTAACACCGGGAGTATCTCCGTCGGCAGGAGAATCGCCTTCGGCATCGTGCTCTTGTTCGCGAAGTTTTAACAGACCATACACGTAATCGTTCTCGCTCGGCACAGCGTATAAAAACCAATCATCGAAGAATTTATCACAGGAAAATCTTGTTCCGTCGGTATTTGGAAAATCCAAGATTCCTTTTTGCGCCAATATCTCCGACATCGACTTGCACACCAGCCAAAAGCCGTCTTGCGTACAAACGAGATCGTCAGTACGGATATATTCACTTGATTGTAGCAACAAAAATATGCGCGGAGCAGCGTTGATATCCATAAAAGCCTCCTGTTGCAAAACGGTTGAAATGCGTGATTTTTCTTCAAAAGTGCTAAAACATATATGTAAATATAAATACTTATAGTATTATAACAAGGCGGGCGTTACAAAGGTGTTACAAATCCTATGAAAAATCAAAAAAGGTGCAGTTTTTTCTGCACCTTTAGAGATAAATTGATTATTCGTCATCCTCCGACTGCTCTGTTGCAGTTACGGGAACAGTCTTCTTTTTTCTCTCGGTAACGTTTACAATGATAGATGCAATCGAAGCGATAAGTGCCACAAAAGCAACGATTAACGCAAGTGAGCCTTCACCGAAGATGGAGCCTACACCGTTTGGAGCATCGGAATCTACGAATACCATGAACTCTT
>JAGBRZ010000077.1 GCA_017632155.1 Clostridia bacterium | reverse complement strand
GATTCTGAACTCATGCACGCGGATTTTCTTTGTTCTATAATATCGTTTTACTTACCGCGTGCTATGGCGACTTTTGCAGGCAAAAGTCGCGGAGTTCTGAATCGTAGAGGGAGGCAGCAAATAGAAAAAGGGAAATCCGCAAGCGGATTTCCGAACCATCGGGGATTCTGAACTCATGCACGCGGATTTTCTTTGTTCTATAATATCGTTTTACTTACCGCGTGCTATGGCGACTTTTGCAAGCAAAAGTCGCGGAGTTCTGAATCTTTTGAATTAGCATAACAAAACGCACGGCGCGAGCGCCGTGCGTTTTGTTATGGTGAAGCTGAACTTTTCAAATCCGAAATGTCCCCATTAACAAACTCGATCAGTTGATCGAGCATAATGGTAACGGGTTGACTGCGATAATTAAACGATATAATAAGTCTGTCATCGAAAAGAACGATGGATTGCAGAAAACTGTCAAAAAGTCGTTGGCGTTGCTTGGGCATCGACAAGTCCATTTTACGGAACTTATCAAAGATGTACCAGATCTGATCCTCGGTAATAAGTTGTGAGCCCATTTGTTCGCGTTCAATGTCGCACTTGATTCTTTCTTCTTCCGCCTCAAGTTCTTCAAGGCGGGTTTTCGTTGAACGTGTGCACACTCCCATTTCGATGGCTTTGAGAATGTTATCTATAGAAGCGCGAATATCTTCGAGTTGCCGTTCAAGTATTGGGATTATTGTGTTTTCGGCTTTTTGTAACTCCATAATCCTATCGGCTATTTTTTGAAGATCATCGTCACTCATCAATATCTTCATCGTTAGCTTAAAAGCTATTTCTTCGATCCATTCCTTGCGGACGGCTTTTTTGCGACAAATATGTTTTTTCGCTCCTACGCACTTATAATAACGGTATATATTACCGTTGCTTTTTTGTGCGCTGTCGCCAACCATCATGGCAAGGCAATCTCCGCAGAAAAGCTTTGTAGTAAGTAAATAATCTTCCTTAGCCTTCTTTCTCGCAGGAGCGCGTTTGTTGCTTTCCAAGATAGTAACGGCTCTATTGAAAATGTCTTCGGGAACGATTGCGGGAATTCCTCCCGGCGTAACGATATTGTTGTAGCGGTACTCACCGAGGTATTTGCGATTCTTCAACATATGATGAAGACTGTTTTTGTTGAATTCGTTCCCTTTTGAAGTGCGAAGACCTCTGGCGTTAAGGTCGGTTATGATCTCGGTAACAGTTTCCCCGCTTGTATAGCGATTGAATATTTCAAGAACTACGGGCGCTTTTTCGGGATCAATCTGATAATGCTTTTCTTTGTCGACTACGTACCCGTATGGAACAATGCTGCCATTAGATTGACATTTGAGAGCATTTTCGGTATGACCTCTTGTAACCTTTTCCGAAAGGTCTGCTGAGTAATACTCTGCCATTCCTTCAAGCACCGATTCAAGAATAATACCCTCTGCACCCTCAGATATAGCCTCGGTTGCAGAAATCACACGCACATTGTTCTTTTTCAGAGCAGCTTTGTATTTTGCTGAGTCAAAACGGTTTCTCGAAAATCTGTCGAGCTTCCATACGATTACAACATCATACGATTTCCTTGCACTTTCCCGTATCATCCGTTGAAATTCGGGACGGTTGTCCGTTTTGGCAGAGTAGGCTCTGTCAATATAATGCTCAATGATCTTTATATCGTTCTTTTGTGCAAATGCGGTACATTCGCGAAGCTGACCTTCGATAGATTCCTCTCTTTGATTATCCGAGGAATATCTTGCGTAAATAACGCCTGTCATATAATCACCCCTTTCCCGCTTATTTTATCATAAGTCTTCGATCCTTGCAAATGTGCGAGCAATTTACGCAGAAAATTTTTCAGTAATTCGTTTCTTGATCCGTTCAATACGTTTTCTTACTCCACTTGCATTGGCATAACCGTAATCTTTAGCAAGCGCGGTCAAGGTTTCTCCATTAGCGTGACGAATCAAAAGTTCACGGTCTTCGGGCGAAAGCAGAGCAAGGCATTGTTCAAGATATACCTTGTCGATGACTTCGGCAGTAACATCGGTTACATCATCCAAAGGATAAGGTGTATATTGACCGCTTGAATCTATGGGACCGCCACGTTCAAGCGATACCTTTTCAACAAGCTGTCCGTCGATAATATGCTCAATCTTGCGCTTGGCGTTTTGGAGAGAATAATTGTTAGGCTTGCCGCAGTTATAATCGGAATAATCGGGCAGTTCCTTGAAAATCTCCGCAATTTGCGGAAGATTCATAAGATAAGCACTGATATCCCACTCGCGCTTCAAAAACTCGTCAATATTATCCTCGTTATATCCCTTATCTGCCATAGCTCTGATCAATGCATCACGAACCTCTGGCGTACCTTGAATAAGTGCGGTATAATAAGCAACGGTATCATAGAATACCTTGTAATATAGCATTAACGGATTGCTTTCCCCTGAAAAGTGCGATGGCGGAAAGGCTAAATTCAGATCATGGCGCGTATCCATACTTGTATCTTTTACGATCTGCGAGAGCTCTTTAAGATACTTTACCACTTCCGTCGGCATTTCTTTAAGTGAAAGAGCGGTAGCTATGTTGGTTATGTCGAGAGCATCGTCTTTGTTTTTCTCAACAACTTCCTGCACTGTTCCTTCTCCAACAGTGTTTACAAGCGCGGTTACAAATTCATCCGTGATTTGTTGAATGTCTTTTTCTTCTGGCAATAGTTTTATCTCCTATCTATTTTCTTTAATATATGTTCTGCAACACCTTGAATGATAATGTTGTCATAGATCAGATTCGGATAATTTTCTTTATCATCATTTTCGGATTTCAACACAATTTTGTGATTTGCTCTATCATAGGAAAGAGTTTTAAGTGTAGCTGAGTCATCGATCAAGGCAACAACGATATCTCCCTCGTTAGCGGTGTTCTGTTTACGGATCAATACTAAATCACCGCTATCAATTCCGGCGTTAATCATAGAGTGGCCTTTTGCACGAAGCCAAAAGTATTCGCCCTTGCCAATATAATTGGTTGGGATCGGGAACGTATCGTCGTGTTGCTCCTCTGCATAGATCGGAGAACCGCAGGCGATATCTCCGCTGACAGGCGCGTGAAATTTGCCCTGCAGTTCCTCAATATAGGGCGTAATAATGTGCCGCCCATCAAAATACAGCTTGTCCATTTCGGTCATACGATGCAGATATTTGTGTACCGTTCCCACCGCCAAAGACAAGCTACGCGAAATCTCCGCAATGGTCGGAGAGTAACTGTTTTCATTATAATGTTCGTCTACAAAGGCTATGATCCTCTGCATCGTTTCTTCGCGTAAGTATCGCATATGTGCACCTCAATACATAAATGAAAATATATTCACGATAGAATTATAGCATATTTTTGAGGGTTTGTCAAGATACGTTTTAATATTTGAAATAAGCTTTTGCTTTATTGTCAAAGTTATGAAAAAATTTAACTGTTAAATAATTCGAAAATGCTAACGTCTTGAAAAACAACAAATTGTGTGGTATAATTATTTATCAATGGACTTTGCCCCAAACAAAGCAACCGTGTAGAAGGGATTCTGTGCGTTTTTTGATCAATTAATAAAACTATGGGAAAAGATGATTATGAGGAATATTTGTGAAAAACTTAAAAGAATAGCTTCCCAAGCGAAACGTATAACATATACAATCTTTACAAGCAGATTGTTTAAGATTGCAATCTTGTGTATTGCTTTTTTCTTAATCTCCCCAACTGTTAATTTTGCTATAAAAATGCAAGCGTTTATTTTTCCTCAATTCTTTGGTTTTATCACAAACGAAAATGAGAGTTCTTGGATTGGTTTTTTAGGGGCGATAATCGGTGGTGGTATTACCTTAATCGGTGTTGCATGGACCATAATCGATCAGAATAAAAAACGTATGGAAGATATGAAGGATATGTCTCGACCAATCATTGTCTCTACAAAATGTGATTACGAAAAGGTAAAAAGAATTAAGAACGACACCAGTGGAACCAAGGTCATTGAATGTATCCTGCCTATAAAAAATGCGGGAAACGGCATATTGTATAACCCTACACTTTATAACATTGTATGTAAGATTGATGATGTTATTATCGAATCGGTCAATACCAACATTCCTGTATTAAGCTATTTAGATGTCGATGAATTTTATCGATACGATATTATGATTTCGCTCAATCCTGAAATGTTGCAAAAACTATATGATAGGCTTAAAGGAAGAGGAAATACGTTGACTATGAAAATGAGTTTATATGTGGGCGGTAATGATATGTATGGAAGAACTATAGTTACCGAACTCATTTATCATTTGGACATAACCTTTGACTCGGCAAAAGAAATTGATTTAGGAATTCCAACGGGCAACTTAACAAGTAGGGTTCTTTTTGACAAGAATGAAATCGAACGAGTGTTAAAGAACAGAAACAACAAATATATGCTTTAATCAATAATAAGCTTACAATATAATGAGGTGATTAATTTGGAAAAGATAATGTTTGATTCTAACGCGTTCAGTTCTTTGCTTGAGTCTGATCTGGATTGGACAAGTTTTTTTCATAAGTGTGATGGCCAGTATGAATTTTATGTAACCGCTCTTCAAATTGAGGAACTGACGGAAATTCCTGATTCAAAGAAAGAATCACGTATTCAACATATGTTGTGTCTGTGCCAAATGCGAGCCAAAATGGTTCCAAATATACTTGTTCTGGGCTATAGCAGATTAGGCTTTTCTGTTTTGGCTGACGAAAAAGATACAACATATAAGGATCTGTTATTTGAAACCGGAAGCAATGTAAAAGATGCGATGATCGGTGAGGCAGCAAAACGAGAAGGTTGTACTCTTGTAACTGACGATGCAAAATTTGTTTCAAAGCTAAACAAGGTTGGTATTCCAACAATGACCTTTGATGAATTTTTAAAAAACGTTTGCAAAGCTTAACTTTTCATTTTATCAAAAAAGGGTGTCGTAAATCTTTTTGATTTACGACACCCTATTTTTATTTTATATTATTTTGCTATTCCCGGGAAAATGATCTGCACTCCGAACATATCTCCTTCCTCGAAGTAGTCTATCATTCCGCGGTGGTCGGAGACGATCTTTTCTACGATCTTGTGTCCGAAGCCGTGCGAGGAATTATCCTTTTTGGTCGAGCGGAGGTCGGGGTTGTTTTTCAGCACCGATTTGCCGATCGTGTTTTTGAAGATGATCATTCGGCTTGCGTTTTCGACAGAGAAAAGGATCTCTATCCGTTTTTCTTCAAGCTCCGAGATCGCTTCGATGGCGTTATCGAGGATGTTGCCGAATAGGCAAGCGAGATCGCGGTCTTCGATATCCGAAAAATCTGCAATCAGACCCGAGATCACTATCTGAGTATCGGTAAGCGCGCTGAGCTTGGAGTTGATTATATAGTCGATAGTTTTGTTTTCCGAGCGGATAACTCTGCCCATCGACTCGATCTCGGGAAGAAGTTTTGCGAGGTATTCGCGGCTTTCGTCGGCTTTTCCCGCCTCGAGCTGGGCGTTTATGACAGAAAAATGATGCTTCATATCGTGCTGAATTCGGCGAACGTTCTGCCAGACTGCTGTGGTCTCCTCGTGGCGCGCGCTGTCAAACGCGGTCTTTTCTTCGAGGAGTTTCAGCTCGTATTCCTTCTTTTGCAGTCTTTGAATCTGCGCGAGCATGAAATACAGAATAATATTTACCAAAAGGAAGGAAACAATCAGCACGGCGATCTGCGAGCCGAGAGTGCTTGCGTGATCCGTTGTGGCGATCACCATTGTCGCGCCGAGTCCGAACACCGAAACCGCAGAAACCGTGAATGTAAGCACCGCATTCAATCTACCAACTTTGCCATCCACATTTACTAAGGCAAGGATCAGGCGAAGAAGCGTAAAAAGTATTATCTTGTGAAGAATAACGTAAATATATCTTACCGTCGAATCGCTGCCCATAAGGTGGGATTCAAAATCCTGCGTTATCATCGAAATCACGATAAAAAGTGTGCTGCTGACCGCCATCAGCGAAACCCAAAACAGACATACGGCAAGTATTTGTCTGAATGAAATGCTATACGCTGAAAGAGCGGTATACATCAAAGTGATCGCAGCGCACAACAATATTGATACCGTATTAAAATCGGCAAACAGCTTGTCGCAAAAAACGGTTACACATAAAATCAGCAGAACCGCGCCGATCTGATATCTCCTTTTACTTTCAAGCTTACAAAACCTTGTTACGAACCATATCGTGAGGATCGAATCAAAGAGAGTTGCAGCTACCTCAAACATCTGCATCATCTTGAATACCTCCTGCGGACGAACTTCATATAGGTTTCCTTAAACTCGGAACGGCGGGGTGCCGCTACCGAGAGGACGGCGCCATCCTTCATCGTAACCGCGGAGCTGCTATGCGTTTCCGAAACGTGCTCGAGGTTGATTATATATGCCGAGTGGATCTTGAAAAATCTCTTATCGGTGCAGATGCTTTCAAGCGCCTTTATCGTGCCGCGGCATTTGTAGGTCGCGCCGTTTTCGCAATAGATATTATAATAGTTTTTGTCGTTTTCAAAATAGAGCACGTCGCTCGGGCGGAGGGTGATGTTTCCTTCGGTCGAGTTAAATGAGAGTGCCTGCGTTTCCGAAAGGCACTTTTCTATCGCCTTGTCGAATGCGGATGGCAGCTCTTCTTTAAGATGAAGCTTACGCAAAAAGCGGAAGGGACTGTAAGCGAAGGACTGATAAACGTAATTATCGTAAGCCGAAACGAATATGATTAGCGCTTTCGGATCCTTTTCGGATATTTTCGCCGCGAGATCAAAGCCCGTGATCTTCGGCATATCTATATCAAGGAAGATAATGTCGAAATCCATCTGCTCCATGAACGAAAGAACGAGCTCGGGCGAGGTGAAGGTGGGACCGATCTTGAGATCAAGGTCGCCCTCATATTTCGCGGCAAGCGCGGTCAGCTCTTCGGTCAGCGTTGTAGCAAAGCAAGGATCGTCATCGCAGATAACTATTCTGATCATGTTTTTACTCCGTTGGGTTGATAAATATATTATAGCATATCGGCGCGTAAATGTAAATGTTTTTATGCTATTATAATTATACACTAAATTCGCGTCGAACGCGAGTTTTGGGATAAATCGCTTGATTTTAGGGATAATTTGAGGATTTTGATCAAATTATCCCAGAAAATGCACTAATTATCCCACTTTTTGCTTTTGGGCGGAATTTGTGATATAATATAGGTGCGGTCGGGAAGACCGGAAAGGAGATAATGATGTTATCAAGAGTAGGCGACTATGAAAGAGCGCAGATGTTATATAACTGGATAGTTTTTCTCGGAGAGATAGCACTGTACGTTCTTGCCGGAGTGATGATATACTTTCTTTACAGATACCTACGAGCGGTAAACAAGAGAGTAAAAGCTGTCAAGAATATAAGAAAGAGTGCCGAAATTGCGGGATTCAAATGCAAAAAAACGGGCAATTATCTTAACTTTGACTGTCATAATATGGAGACCTGCATGGTGCTTACAAAGGGACTGACGCAATATAACGTAAGATTTCTTTCAACTTTCGGAAAAAATCGAAATCTTCGTTTCTATTCGCCTGATGAATACGTCAGTGAGAAGATCGTTGGATACATACTCCTAAACGCCAAAGGTTCCGGTTTCCTATCCTGGGCAAAAATATTCAAGCCCAAGAACATCTCCGGAAATCTTCTCAAATGGATGCATAGTGAGACATTTGCATTTCCAAGCAAAAGAATACACACAACTGGAGTTGAAAATCTGCAAACCGGAAACATACACGAGGTGGTCATCTTCAATCCCGTGCCGCTGCGAGCATATTACCTTGATAAAACTATTTGGAAGTTAGTCGTGGGCGGCGAATCATGGCAAAATTTATATTTCCACGATATTTCAACATTTTGTTCTATGATAGAAAGAAGCTAATGAGGTGAGCAGTATGAAAAAAGTAATTAACTTTATCGGCAATTCCATATTTCTTTTCGGAACGTATATTATAGCTGCGTTTCTGATAATGTTGATCCTTCAAGTACCTATGCGCATTTTTATTGATGCGGAAAGTCAGCTTGAATATTTATGGAAAGCTCTCGTTCAATATGCCGTTATGGTTGCTGTTTGTGTTGTTTTTCTGCTTGTCAGAAATACCGAGCACAAGGTGGTGTATCTGAAGCATATTGAAAACAGCGAATGGAATCTGCGTGATGCGTGTGTTTACGTTATTAAAAACAAATATTTTTGGATCAACACTGCAGGATTCGCAGTATGGCCAATACTTGTACCTAAACTTTTTGGAGCAATAAACTTGTTTTATGCGAGTAAGGAATTTTTGAGCAGTTTTCCCACATCGATTCTTGTGATTTTCACAGTCGATCTGCCTTTTGTTGTCTTTTCCTTCATCGCGTGGCTGATCGTAACACGATATTGGAGCAAAACAAGAATGCACCGTGCACAAAACGATCATAAAAACTAACAATCATAAAACCAACAAAGCACACCTTTTGCGGGTGTGCTTTTTCTGTTGCGGTTGGGATAATTGGGGTGATTTGGGATAAATCAAGCATTTCAGGGATAAATTGATACCTTCGACCGTTTTATCCCAAAACCGCCGCGAATTATCCCATTTTTTAATTTGGTTCCGAAATTGTGATATAATGATGATGCGGTCGGATAAGATCGCAAAGGATATACAACGGAGGTTTGTTATGAAAAGAATTATATCCGCAATTTTAGCGATTATTTTGCTTCTCTGCTCTCTCGCATCTTGCAACGATGCACAGTCCGAGGAGACAAGTGTAGAAACCACTTTAAGTATTGACGAAACAACCGCAAAACCCGAAAAGCCGGAAGTGCCGCTGAATCAGACAATTAATATTATGTGTAATACTGCAACCATAGATTTGGTTGAGTATCTTGTAAAGGGCTTTAAATCAACCGTATACGGTGTAAAGGTAAATCTTACGGTACTTGAAGACGGACGTAACGGTTGCGAAGAAAAGCTTGCAGCAGATGTTCTGGCACAAAACGGTCCCGATATTTTTATTATTAATGATGAGATCTTCTTCAATACATACGATTATATCAAAAGCGGTGTGTTTGCGGATATTGACGAGCTTAACGCAGTTTATGACTATCTCCGTTGGGATAATTACAACCAAGATGCAATGGACTACGGCATCGTTGACGGAAAGCGCGTTATATTCCCGATATTCTATTCTTTCCCCATCCTGATCGGAATGAAAGAGGTTCTTGATGCGGAAGGTATCAAGTACGGCGACGGTGTAACCTTTAAGGAATTCGCCGAGTCTTGCATTGCTTCCTCTATGCCTGTTTTTGACCGCCCAGAATACGCATATCGTTTTTATCGCTCTGTCGGTCTTGAAGTTATCGACGAAAAAGAAGGAACGGCAGATTTTGAAAGTCAGGAATTCAGAGATTTTATGGAGTGTTATGTTCAATTATTCCCCAATATATATAACGGTGGCTACAACGATTTGAAAATCAGCCACAAAGGATATACAAATGATTTGTGCGGTGCACTTCTTGCCGAAGAAGTACTGTTCTGCAGCACCGACCGCTATAACTATCAAAATTGTAATCTGCCGATCATTGACACTATCATCACAGCAATAATTGAAAACGGAAACACACCTGTAATAACCTACGTGCCGACAATGGACGGTCAAGGTGTTGCAGCAAGAGTCGAATATGCTCTTGCGATCAATTCGAACACCCAATACCCGGAGGCGTGTATGCAGTTTTTGAGATATGCATCAAGCCTTGAATATTGCGCCGATGATGAATGGCACAGACCCCTCTTTATAAATAACAAACACAGAGAAGCGATAAAAGACGTCTTCTACGGCGAGGAACTTGAAGTTTCTGCAGATTACAAAAAGAGATCCTACAGCTTTGATTATGAAGATCTGGACGAAGAAATTCTTGGTTCCTATTATTCAATTATTAACAGGTTGTATTTCCCCAAATTTGTAAGCACAGACCCTCTGAGACAGGTGGCAAATATATCGTGGGAGGTTGATGCAAACGGCATGAGCCTTGACGAAGCTATAAAAAAGTACAAAAAACAACTCGAACTTATCCTAACCGAATAATATGAAACGTATTTTTATACGGATGAAAAGGATCATTCCGCCGCTTCTTATGCTCGCGCCGAGCTTGATCGGTGTAATGATCCTTTACATCATCCCTCTCATAAATAATTTTTCCGAATGCTTCACCGAGGGCGTGAATGAAAAGGTTTATGTCGGTTTCAAAAATTTCACCGATCTCTTTTCAAACAAGGCTTTCGCGCTTGCGGTCGGCAATACTCTGCGATTCTACGCCATTGCCATTCCCGCGCTTCTGATAATTCCGCTTTTGCTTGCGCTGGCGGCAGTCAGAAACAAGAAGATCTCTTCCTTTTGCACCGTCGCGATGACTATGCCGATCGTTATGCCGCTTGTTTCGGTGATGCTTGTGCTTGACTCGTTTTTTGTAAGTAATGGTTTTCTCAATTCCGCGCTCGAATGGCTTGGTATGGCTCCGATCAACACGCAAAGCGATGTTTTTTCATTCGTTTATCTCGTTATTGTTTTCGTTTTTCGCTATTCGGGGTATAATTTTCTGCTTTACCTCGCAGGGCGCGTGAGGATAAAGAAGGAGTATTACGAGGTTGCAGCGCTTGACGGTGCGGGTTCGGTGCGGAGCTTTTTCAAGATCACACTTCCGCTTATGATGCCGACGTTTTTCTTGACTTTTATTGTCACGATCATCAATTCCTACAAGCTTTACCGCGAGGCATATTGGATCGGCGGAGATTACCCAAATGAAACGATCTATATGATCCAGCATTTCATCAACAACAATCTCCACTCGCTCAATTATCACCGCCTTGCCGCCGCGAGTGTGCTGATTTTGATAGTTACGCTCGTGATTGTCGGCATACTCTTCTTCATTCAAAGCCGCGTGGAGGTGGAGTCGTGATGAAAATAAAACGAATCATACCGCGCGCGGGGTTGCTTTGCTTGATGCTGTTGGTCGGAGTTATCTGTTTTTACCCTATGGTTTCTCTTTGCCTCAATTCGGTACTTGAACCAAATTATTTGCCGAAAGGGATTCTTTCGAGAATTTCGCACCTCTCGCTCGGGCAGTATTACGAAAGCCTTTTCGAGAACAGCAAATTTTTGCGCGGTCTTCTCAATTCGGCTTTGATGGCGTTTTCGATCACGCTCGGACAGGTTGCCATATCGATTCCCGCCGCATTTGCGCTTGAAAAATACAAGATTCCCGGCAAGGAGATCTTGTTTGGAGTTTATCTTATTCTTGTGCTCCTGCCTTATCAGGTGCTTCAGCTTCCGCACTATCTCTTGATGAAGGAATGGGAGATGATGGACACGCAGATCTCGATCATTTTGCCGAATATCTTTTCGACGATCGGCATTTGCATTCTGCGGCAGGGGATGCGATACGTTGATAATTCCGTGCTCGATGCGGCGAAGATAGATGGATGCGGAGATTTTAGACTTGTTTCAAAGATGGCGATTCCCGGCGCGGCTCCGAGCATCGTTGCCGCTGCACTGCTCATCTTTCTTGATTCCTGGAATATGGTAGAGGCGCCGAAGATCTTTCTGACTTCGGTAGATAAAATGCCGATTTCGGTGATATTTAATTCGGTTTCGGGCACGGGACGAAATTACGCGATGGGCGTGCTCTGCCTTATCATTCCTTTTCTGCTTTTCGGATTGTTTGCGGAAAAGCTCAAATCATTCATAGATACCGTGTGAGGTTAAAATGGCTAAATTACTGAACAATAAATTTTTCTTTCTGCTCGTTACCTTTTTGCTTTTGATGATAGTTTGCTTTTACGCATCGGTGACGATAGAAGATCTGCGCACGCCGCGCGTAACGCTTGCCTCGATCAAGGAAGGTGCGCTTGAATATTCCTATTCCGTTTCGGCGCGCGCGGAAGCCACGCCCGATACTGTTATTCTTTGCGAAAACGACGGAGTTGTAACAAAATGCGATCAGAGCGAGATGACCGAGATGAAGAAGGGCGACCACATTATAACGATCGGAGAAACCGATATAGTTGCGCCTGCGGATGGTTATCTTGTCGATCTTTATTTCGAGCTCGGCGACTCGATCAAGGCAGGCGAGAAGATTTGTACTTATCTCAAAGCGGTCAACATGGTCTACGTCACCGTAACAGTTCCGAAGGCTAAAGGAGAGACATTCGAGGTTGATGATGACGTTAAGGGTAAAGCCGTTCGCGACGGCAAGGCAACCTCGATCAAGGGAACAATCAAGTCGAAAACGCTTGCGGCTAATTACACAGATTATACCTTTACACTCGCCTTTGACAATACGAAGGGCAAGATAGAATTCGGCGACAGTCTCGATCTTGAACTGACAAGACAGGGAGATGCACACGACTGTGTTATCCCGAAATCCGCGCTGTTCGGAACTGACAAGGACGACCTTTATTACGTTTATCTCGCCGAAGCGCTTGAGGATGGCAGATACGATATTTACCGCTATGAGGTCACCGTGATCGAGGAAAACGATATTTATGCCGCGATAAAACGAAATTTCAGCAAGGATAAGTTCGTTGTCACCTCGACGACGGCATCTCTCGGCTCACACGCTGAGGCAATCGAGGAATGAGGATTTGGCTATGCTTCGGATAATACTTAAAAAATCCGCACTCGTTCTGCTGCTGATCGTACTATTACTGCCGCTATTTTTGATACCTCTTTCTTTTTTGCAGAAGCCCGATATAAAGGTCTGGCACAGTCCGTCGGGATTCACCCTTTCGGGGATTGAGAAATATTCGGATTCATGTACCTTTGCGGCGAAATATAAAACCGGTATTTATGCAGTAAGCGCGGGATTCCTTGATGCAGTCGGATTTAACATCATCATAGGCAAGGATTTCGACAGCGGAATTGTCAGCAGAGGCGACTGCGTTATTTCCGTGAGCAAGTCTTACGCGCTTGAAGAATTTCTGACCGTTGACGTTCTTGGGTGCGCGGTTGAGGTTAACAAGGTTCAATACAAGATCAGCGCGGTTTTTGATGACGAAACGAATGCTTTTGAGGATATTGCGGGAATTGATTTCACCGATACCTTCTTTATTCCATACACCTCGGTTGCCGATTACGGTGAATTGAAGGTTGCCGCGGTTGTTTGCGCCGGTGAAGTCCCGGAGGAGCTCTCGCTTCGATTGATGAAAGCAAAATCGTCGGATATCGTATATTACAAAAAGCAGTTGCGCGTGACGCAGTATGTTATATTACTTGTGTTAGCCGGAACGGTTACGTTTATGAACCTCATCCGATTCCGCAAAAGCAACCTCAAATGGATATTCTTGATTTTGCTGTTTGTTATTCTATTGCTGATAGTCTGCGCTGTCGGGAATCTGCCGAGCGATGCGGTGCCGCAGAAAGGCAATGTTTTTAATTTTGAATTTCATTCCGAGGCTATTAATGAGATATTGGCTTCGTTGATCAATGGAGAAATGAGATCAGCGCAAAGAATATTCTATATAAACAAACTTGTGTTAACCGTGTATATGTTGATAATTGTCCCCACTTGTTTGTGGATCAATTTACAGGCAGTTAAAGTAAATAAGCAATTCTGAAAACTATCCCAATAATCTTACCATAGGTAACTGTAGTTTTAGTGTGGTTACTAATGACGTGTTATCATTGCCTTGAGAAATAATCATCAGAAATAAATCTTTATGTTATACCGACGAGTACGATCGTTATTGTTGCTCTCGGCGTTTTGGCGTCGTTATAATATAATAAATGACAATGCTTTACAAAATAAGATATTTATGCTATAATTATTAAAGCCTATTTATCTTATTAAGTTATTATTTTAAGTGATTTGGAGTGTAAGATGCGTTTTTATGTATTATCTGATTTGCATTTAGGCAACAAAGGGAATGAAACAGATGCTGCCAATATTTTACTCAAGCTTTGTAGTGAAATTAGAAGAACCACTGCGCAAGGTGAATTGGTACTATTTGTTGTGTTAGGCGATATTGCAAACAAAGGAAGTTCATTATCCTTCGACGTTGCATCAAAATGTTTGGATTTGATTGTCCACGAATTGAAAGATTTTATTGTAAAATTTGAGTTTGTTCCAGGCAATCACGATCTTGAAAAAGATGATCAAAATCTGATTTTGTTTGACGCTCTTACCGCTAAATATGGTTCTTCACATGCTTTTAATGAGAGTTCTGCGTATTCGAAAGTATATGACAATGTGAATTTTATTTTTGCAGATTCAACTTTATCCAGAGATCATTCTGCTCACGGTCAGCTTGATATAGAGGTTATTAAAAAAGAGATTAAACAGGGAATAACCAATATTCTTTTTTGTCATCATGCACTTACACAGGAAAATGATAAAGAGCATGATACAATTGAAAATGCTCCGGAAGTAAAGAGACAATTAAATTTATTAAATGTTTCGTTTTTCTTTCACGGTCATGTCCATAGTTCAAATGCAATAATTCCTAAAGAGGGCATGGTTGAAATAGGATTCGGGAGTTTGTCTGCTGATATTTCTTGGGACAAGTCATTGTTTAATCAGTTCGGGGTTTGTTATATTCAAGATGGAAAAATTGTTTGTGTTCATCGTTGGGTAAATACCAGTGAATTCGAAATGTTTGCAGGTAGTCAACTTTATCCACATAAAGTATCTTTTTCAGATCCTAATAAAATACTGAAAGTGTGTTATGAGCCTGTTGAAAACTATATTTCTCGCAAGGTATTGCCTTATGATAAAGCAACAGATAATTCGTGGGCGGCTGCTTTTTTAAAGGATGATCGTGTTTTTTTAAAAGATGCTATTTATAAGCATAAAAAAGTATTATTGCTATCTGATGCAGGAATGGGTAAAAGTCTTGAAATACAGAATTTAGCCTATGAGCTTCATGATAAAATGCACACTTTTCTCTTTTCTTTAAGGAATTATTCCAACCAAGACATCTTTGATTTGTTGCCGGAACAATACAAAACATTGTCTCCTTATAGGTATGCTTTACTTTTTGATGGATATGATGAGTTGAATTCAGATTGTCGTGAGGAGTTTGAGAAAAAACTCAGGCTCTTTATAGATGAGTATGCGGGCGCACATATTGTTATTACATCAAGAGCTAATTTTTGTCGTATTAATAATAATCGGTGCAATAATTTTGATGGTTTTGAAATATTTGTTCTTGATAAATTAAGTGGCTATGAAGTAAAATCGTATTTAGAAAGGGCTCATATTGACCCAACACGCTTCTATGATATTGCTTGTGCAAAAAAAGTGATGGAACTGATCTATACTCCGTTTTATCTAATAAGATTAACCGACATATTTTTAAAGAAGTGGGATCTACCTCAAAAAACAGAGCTGATGAATGAATTGGTAAAGTCAAGCTTTGTTATAGATGCAAAAAAATTCCCAGGTGATCTCGAAGATCACTATCGTAACTTATTCTTTCAATTGGAAAGTGTTGCATTAGTTATGCAACTAATGCATAAGCAAACCATTAATGATTACTCAGAATTTCAAGAAATATTACCAACATACAAGACTCGTGAACTTGTTAAGAAAAGCGGTTTGTTAAAAAGAGAGGGCGAGAGTTGGCTATTTATTCATAATAATTTCCGCGAATATTTGGCTGCGAGATATCTGTCAAAGATGTCACGCGATCAAGTAATATCAATTATTAGTGATGGTAAAAATATTAAGCCCAGCTGGGTAAATACGTTAGGATACTTAACCGGCATAGAACTTGATTGGGATTTGCTTGGATGGTTAAGTGAGAATTCTCCGTCTGCCCTTGTGAAATTTGAATCAGATAGATTATCTGCTAAAATACGGGAAGAGGTATTTAAGCGAATTTTCATAAAAAATGAAAAATTATCCTTGTATTTCAATGATGAATTATGTGATGAGATTGAAATTGCTAATTTTGCAAAAAGCAACGTAATTGTTCGTTTCCTTATGGATAGGATTGCGAATCCTCGAAATATTCCATCACAGTATTCTGCAGTTAATATATTGCGTCATTTCCCAACTTTAATGGGATTGGAAGATGAGGTAAGAGATTGTTTGGTTACTCGCTGTGAAAATTATCCTCAAACTTCTAAAACTGTATGCAGGCTTTGTCTGTTGGCTCTTTGTCAACTTAAACTCGGAAGTTTTGAACTTACATCCAAGTTGATGCATCTGTTTGGTGACTCACAAGATGATTACATAAGATTGGGAATGTACGAGTATTTGATGGAACGTGACGAACATAATACTTATGTTCAATACTTTTTAGATGGCATACAGTATATTCAATATAGATTGAATAGCAGAGATAACAGGGTAGGTAATGAAGGATATGAGTTGACCAATGGATTAAAAAATATGTCGACCCTCGAAAGTATTTCATCGGTTCTAAAATTCTTATCAGACGAAAAACATCTTAATTTTCATAGTAGCGACGAAGTTGTGTTAGAAATAACAAATAAAGCCATTATGCTATATAAGGCAGGGACTTTTGAAATATATGATGTTTTTGTTAATTGCTATATTCGAGCAGCTAAGTTATGGAACCATCTTATTACAAATGCAGCAATTCGTTTTTTCAAAGAAACCTGCACGCTAAGTAGCGCGGTTCCTGTAGTGGTAGACGCATTTGAGAATTCACCACACTATATACCTGATTTGATTTATGCTACGCCAGATATAATGGATTATTTAAAAGTTGCTTATTGTGATGGATCACTAAAATCTAAAATAGCATTTCCTAAGTATGTTATACGGTATGTTAGAGATGCGAAAAAATATACCCAATATGCTGAAATCATTAAAAACAAAGAAGGCGATGTTTTACCGGAGTTTATACCCGTTATTGATTATGATGATTTGCGATCCAAAGCTGTGCAACAATATTTTGATTCTTTGTTTGATAAAGATATTCGCGAAGGAATGCTGCTGGATTTGGTAAGTAAGATAGGTGACACAAATATTGTTGCTGGAACACTTTTGAAATCTGATGCAAAAATCGATCACTATTCCGCGTTATGGCACTTAAAATCTGCCATCTACAGGTATTCACCGGAAGATATGAAGGTGAAGGATTTCTTTAATAATGTTGATATTGAAGATTTTATATTATGCGTTTTCGCAGAATTATTAGAATCATCGTCTATACCCAATCTTTCTTTGGAACAGCAACAATATATTTATCAAATAATACTTAAACATATTAAACAAGGTGCTTTTATAAACGCAATTATATATCGCAAAAATGGATTTAACACCAAAAATCTTGTACCAGAACTCATAGATGCTATTTTGCATTTTAAGTTTGAACTGGACGAAGAGACTATGTTGCAGCTTACTGAAATCCCATCAGTCCTTTTTAATAGCCAAAAGGAAAGCGTAAAATACGAGTTTATAGAATCAAGATTGCCAAAAGAAAGAATCAAAGAACGACTGATCGAAAATGTCAGAGATGGTCGTGTTCATGATATGGTATTAAAAGACCATTTGGACTACTTTTGTGATGATCGTGATCCTGCACTTAAATCATTTGCAGTAAAAATTTGCAAAGAAACATTTGAATATTCATCATTAAGAATGTCTGCTTGGAAATACATTTATGAGGTGATAGGTGTTGAGTACTTTTCAAGTGAAGTACTTCCCACAGCAAATGGAGATTTTTTGGTAGAAATAAATGGTTCTTGTAAGGATATCCCTCGTGATCTTATGCGTGTGAGAATGGAAGAAGAATACAAAAAATCACCGAATAATCGGTTGCTTGCACACTTAATTACACTTGGTAGTAAAAAAGCTATACGTGAATATGTCAAATTCATCAAGAAAAACAAAAAGCCTCCAGAAGGAGATGGAATGAGTGTGGACGGACCGACTGCGGCGATCGAATGTGTTAACAATCCTGCTTACCTTCCTTTGCTTGAAAAGCTGCTTGTTTGTATATTAAACAAGAAATTTGTTGATATTTCATGGAGAGGTTTAAAGAATACCTTGGCGCGAGCTTTTGTTAATTGCGGAAAACTTGAACCAAATAGGGCAATTCGAATAGTTGAGAGACACAAACCAAGAATAACCAAAAATGAGGCTGATTTCCGCATGTGCAATTATATTGTATGCGATATCAAGTCCAATAATCGTTCAGCAAATGATGCGCCCGTGGCATTAAAGGATGCTAAGACATATTTAAAACGCTCAATTTAATAAGCCAAGATTACTTAATTTTTGTTATTATTAATAGCGAAATGTCTCAAGAAATCGTTGAGGTGTTGAGAGATTTAGTGAAGTTTATATGATATTATTGGGGTGGTTACATAATACAAATCACTTAATATCGCAAAACACTACCGAGAGTGACCAAACGGTCACTCTCGGTAGTGTTTTGTTTTAATGATAAATTATCTCATTCAGCACGAATTCCTCCGCACAATGTTTCGCATTGTTCATCTCCTGCACCCATCTGAGAGAATCGGTAGCTTTGAGTTCTTCGGTGATGCCGCGCTCTTTTACCAACCGGGAGAGGATGAGCTCGATCTGCTTCTTTGCCTCTTGATCGGTTTCGTATAGGTGTTGGTTGAGCGTACACGAGGTTAGCAGCGTAGTGTAGGTTCCGCGTCGATGCTTTTTGAGATGCTCGAGGCGCATTCTGCCGTACTTGCCGATGGGGTAATTGGTTTGCTCTGGGAGTGCTAAGTCGGGATAGAAAATACCATCTTTTTCGGTATAAGTAAGTTCCATAGTAAATCCTCCATATAATAATTATTTCATAGTCATTTTATTGCATTTATAGAGCTTCGGTAAATGTGTAAGATGACTTTTTTCTAAACACTTGAGAGCAACTTGCGCTTAAGTGGATAATGAAAAATATTTTTCTGACTTAGGACAAATTTCGCGTTTTCGTGACGGTTATATAGTGAGAAACCCTTGCATCGATAAAAAGTGCTCTGGATGAAAACCATCCAGACCACTTTTTCGAAATAATGTGGTTGTGACGGTTTTTGCCGAGAGCTCTTTGGGTTTATTTATGTGTCCTATGGACGGATCCTCTAATTGAATATTTATTACAAGGTTATTTTACCATATTTGCTCAACATAGGCAAATGTGTGAAATGACCTTTTTTCTTTTTTTGAAAAACTTCAAAATCTCCGGGATAAATCTCGCGTTTTTGATACGGTGTATTAGTGAAAGAACTTCGGTGCAAGTTGCGCTGAAGTTCAAGAATTATATACATAGTGCTTATGCACACAGCCCCAAACTGCACCGTAAATCTTCAAGAAAGGAGACAGCACACATCTGCGGTAAGGTTAAGGGCAACAACGAGGAAGGACTCCGTCCTATACTGTAGCAAGCATTGAGATAGTGCGCACTTTGTCCCTACAAGTATGACAGCGAGCTGTCTATAAGTCGTTGCAAGCACTGAATTATGTACCCATAATTCGCTTGTGAGAGGGGCCACCCCCTAACACCCCCGAATGTGACGCCAATGAAAGGAGAAAGGGCAAGAAATGTTCCCGAGAGAAACGGGAGCAAAAAACCAACCTAAAATTAAAAGAAATGAGGAAAAACAAAGATGATAACAAATTCAAACAAAAGAATCGAGACCACCGTTAATTACAACTTGGATATGTTCACCCCGATGCGCGACCATCCATTCCAAGTGCGAGACGATAGTGATATGCAACAGTTAATGGAAAGCATCAAGGAGTACGGTGTGATCGTACCTCTTCTTGCACGACCGAATCCCGTAGGAGAAGGAGCAAAGTATGAGATCGTTTCGGGACACCGTCGCTTTGAAGCGTGTAAGCGTCTTGGTATCGAAGATATACCCGCTATTGTTCGTAACTTGGATGATGACGAAGCGATCCTTGCAATGGTAGATTCCAATCTACACAGAGAGCAACTGCTCCCGTCGGAGAAAGCCTTCGCGTACAAGATGAAGTTTGAGGCGCTGAAACGGCAAGGAGCAAGGAGTGATTTAACTTCGGAGCAAGTAGCACCGAAGTTATCTACCGAGATTATCGCAGAACAAGAGAATACTAGCAAGGATACGATCAAGAGATATATTCGCCTTACTAAGCTTATTAAGCCGATGCTTGATTTAGTGGATGAGGGAAAGATTGCGCTGACTCCTGCCGAGAAATTATCTTATCTCAAAGAAGAAGAACAGCGAGCTCTCGCCGAGTTGATTCAAGACTATGATTCAACACCTTCGCTCTCGCAAGCGGTCAAACTCAAAGAAATGAGCGCAAAACAGATGCTTGATGCGGATATGATGTTCGATATTATGAGCCGCCCAAAAGCAAATCAGAAAGAAACTTTGAAGCTTGATTTGGAATCTCTGCGAACTTTCTTTCCCGATCATACGCCAAAAGATATGGAAAGTGCAATTATTAGAATCCTAACTGAATGGCAAAAGAAAGAGCAGAGTAAGGTGCAGAGCCGCAGTAGTTGGGATAGAGATGGGAGATGATTAATTGAGTCTATATAAGAAATTGTATTATTTCGGTTTGTGGTTGCTCGGCAATAAACTTGGACTGATGGGAGGAGATTCTTTAACCGTTGAGATCCCAACCAAAGTTCCCGATTCTGAATATGAAGCTCTCGCCCGTAGCTTTTTGCCTTATATTCTTGAATACTTCAGCAAGGAAGAAAACATGAAGGATTACGAAGAATGGAAAGCTAAACGAAAAGGACAAAAGAAAACGAGTGTGCAGGCGTAATGCCTGCACACTCGTTTTTTAATATGGATAATTGAAATAAAAAACAAATCCGAACACATCGTTTGTTACGAAATAGTTCGGATTTGTTTCTATTGGTGACCCATCGGAGATTCGAACTCCGGACACCTTGATTAAAAGTCAAGTGCTCTACCGTCTGAGCTAATGGGTCTTTTCCAGACCAATATATAATACCACATTTTGCCCCGTTTGTCAACACTTTTTTGGAAAAATTATTTGTTTTTTCAAAAAAAGTAGGGAGCAAGGTAAAAAATCAGCTCAAGTTATTGTAATAATTCACGGCATCATAGAGCCGCAATCTGCCCGTGTCCGAATAGATCTCGAGTACCACAAGCGGCTGTGCACCGTCTTCATTATACCAAACGCTTCGGTATATTCCATCGTGCAGTTCGGTATGAGCCTCGCCGCGAAGCTTCAGCTTTTCGCGTTTTATCACGTTCGCGGCGGTTTGGAGCGCATCTTCCTCGCTAACCGAGTGATTCGGGTCAAGCTCGCGCTCGAAGCAGTACATCAAAACGCGCGAGTTCGAGCCGCCGACCGCAATAAAAATATTGTCGCCCGAATACTTGAAGCATCCGTCATCGCACAGAGCGGGGCTGAAAAGGGCATTAGGGCAGGCAAACGCAGTGGCGCGCGCCAAGGCAACGTCGTCTTTTCCCTTTCCTATCCTTTCAAGCATACGCGAGGCGAGCATATCCTCGGTCGTTTCCTGCTCATTTTCTACCGTTCGCGCTTCTCTTTCCATCAATGCTCCGACATCTCCATCGAGCGCGTTTTTCACCGCGTCTATGAGTGCCTTGCATTCACCCTCTCCGCATTCGCCCGATGCGATCAGTCCGATCATTCTGTAAGCATCGGGGGTATCGCCGAGTCCCGCGCGAGAAAGATACGCCTCTGCCATTCCCGCGGCGCGGTTAAGAGTGCCCGAGTCGCCGACAGACAATGCCTTTTCCATTTCATTCAGCGCATCGCGCAGAGCAAGCAATGCAAGTCTTTTTTCAGCTTCCACATATCGTGATTTTTCCTCCATTGCACGGCTGACGGCAAAAGTCGCTCCGAAGATAACCGCCGCAATCAATATCACCGCCGTGCAAAACAATGCAATTTTTGCTTTTGAGTTCATCATAAAACTCCTTTTTTATTTATTATCTTCCGCCTGACCGAAAAATAATCTTGACAAACTCTACAAATTATTGTATCATTTTCCCGAGGTGATAAAATTGACTGAATTTTTGCAAAAATATCTTCTGCCACTGCTTCACCGCATGGAACGCCCGACAGCCTGGGGAACTTTTCATTCTTTATTTTTCTTCATAGGTATCCCCGCCGCAATATTGATCGCCTTTGGGCTTCGTAAAATATCGAAAAAGAGTGAAAAACATTTGTTTTTTACAATAGGCACATTTCTTATCCTATCCGAAATTTTCAAGCAGCTCTCATTTACCGCAATCGAAGGCGCATCCCGATTCGATCTTATTCCCTTTCAGCTATGCAGTATCCCGATGTATCTCTGCATACTGATTCCTATGCTACCCGAAGGTAAATTGTCCGGTGCAATGCGCACGTTTATTGCAACCTTCGGGCTGATGGGTGGGGTTGCATCCTATATTGCCCCCGGAACGATGTGCCGCGAATGGTTTGAGCTGACTTTGCACTCATTCATTTGGCATCTGATCCTCATTTTTCTCGGTTTTTACGTCTTTTTCTCGCAGAATACAAAGATACAAAAGCGCGATTTTCTCGGCGCGGAAATACTTTATCTTTCGCTTTGCGCGATAGCTTTCGGGATAAATCTTCTATGCACAAACGCACAGGGGATCGACGTAAATATGTTTTATATCGGGCCGAAACCGTCAACTCTTCCCATCTGCCGCGAGATCACGGCGAGATTCGGAGTGGCGGTAAATTCGGTAATTTATATTTTAGCGTTGTCAACTTGCGCATTTTTGATACGTATCACCGAAAGCGTTTTCAAAAAATTTTTCAAACAATAAAGACCTGCAAAAGCAGGTCTTTATTGTTATTTTTTCTTTTTCTTACTCTTCTTTTTCGGCTGAACAGGTTTTGTAGGTTCTACAGACTTTATAGATTCAAGCTTCGGCTCTTCGGGTACGGGAGCGGGCGGGGTGGCAGATGTGGGGGCAGATGTGGGGGCAGATGCGGCGGCTCTTGCCGCAAGTCTTTCGTCCATATCCTCGCCGACGAGCTTATATATCGCGGCTACGAGCGGAACGCCGATCAGCATTCCGGGGATGCCCATAACTCCGCCGCCGATGGTTACCGCGGCAAGCACCCAAAGTCCGGGAAGTCCAATCGACTCGCCGACGACCTTCGGGTAAATGAGGTTACCTTCAAGCTGCTGAAGCACAACGATGAAGACGATAAAGAGGAGTGCCTTGATTGGCGATTCGGTGAGTATCATAACCGCACCGACCGCGGCACCGATATATGCTCCGGCAACGGGGATGAGCGCGGTAAAGCCGATCAGAGCACCGATCATGCTTGCGTAGGGGAAGCGGAATATCCACATTCCGACGGCGCAAAGCACGCCGAGAATGACCGCCTCCTTGCACTGACCGACGATGAAGTTTTCAAAGCTTTCCTTGATCGTCTGCAGTGTATGATTGTATTTTTTCCTTCTTGACAGTCCGAGATAGCATTTTTCAAGTCTTTTGAACTGCTTTGCAAGCACTTCCTTGCTGAGAAGAATATAAATGGCAAATATCAGGCTGACAAGCGCGGTGACAACTCCGGAGAATACAGAAGTCACGGTGCTGACAACGATATCGAAAACGCTTCCGATACCCGAGGTCAGAACCTCGAATATCTTGGTCAGATTCGATTTCCAGTCTATGCTTGCAAGCTCCTTCATAATGTCATCGGGCAAGATCTGTGTTTTTTGCAGCCATTTGATAATGCTGTTGAATAGCGGCGGCACTTCGGCAATGATGATCTCGATACAGGAAACGAGCTGCGGCGTGATCAGCCATACGATAAGAGCCACGATACCGATGAGCAATACAAACGCCAAAAACATACATATGACTCGCCTTGCCGTTATAAGCGCTTGCTTTGTTGCCTTCGGCAAAATGATCTTTTCAAGGCTTCTCATAAGGATATTGACAAGGAATGCAATAATTGCGCCGATGATGAGCGTTTCCGCGGAATTGATGACATCGGTTATGAATTTTGCAAGGCTCGGCCAATATCTTATGCAAAGATAGACCGCAAATACGGCTATCGCGACTTTAACGCAAGTAGCCGTTTCAATGCGAAAACTGTTTCTGACCTTTTGAATCGACTCGTGATCGTGTCTGCCACCGTCGAAGAAATGCTCGAATTTCGAGCTTCCTTGCGCGCGGTTTTCTTGATTTTGAACTTTATCTTTTTCTTCCATTTTGATAGCTCCGATCAGATCTGTCTTGTGATCTTCTCCGAATGGTATGCGCTTCCCTTTCCCGTGGGGCCGGCAAGCTGTACCTCGCGCCATTTGTTTTCGTATTCACGAACCTCGTCGGATACGGCGATATACTCGCGCTTTCCGAAGAATTCGGTCTTGAAGGACTCTGTCTGCTCGACCTGAGCCTCGATCAGCGTCGCGGGGGCAAGACCCATAAGATAATTTCTCATTGCCACTCCCTCGCCGGCACAAACTCGCTGAAGCTGCGGGAAGTAGTTGGTGAGCAAGAACTGTGCGTAATAAACGAGGCGAAGGTCGCCGTAGCAACGATAGTGGCGCTTATATTCATCACCGGTTGCCTCGACAGCAACCGTTCTGCCCGCCTTCAACGCTTCCATAATGGAATCTACGCTGTTATCCTTGGCAAAACAGATGGTAAAGAGGTGGGGGAAGGTTTCCGCCGCGACTATACCGTGAACGTCGCTCGATCCGACAATGGGGAATTTTACACCCTCTGCGAGCAGTTCTGCGCGAAGATTGATCGAGAAGTTGATTCCGATCTGTCCCATTCCGCCGACAAGCTCGTAGGCATCATACATTCCGCTCCCCAGAATAATGCGGGCAAATTCCTCCTGAACATTGAAAACTCTCGATCCTCCCGGTTTCCAGAAGGGATGGGGGAATATTGCAAGTCCGCCAGCCTCGTGGATGCGATCTGTGATCCACATCAGGCGCGAATATCTTTCGCGGTACTTTTCGGGCACGTTCGCGGGAACTTTTTCAAGATATGCATCGGCTTCTGCGCGGCAGGTTGCCTCATCCTTGCAGTAAAGTGCGGCAACGCTCGACTTACCTCCGACGTGAACGGTATGGATCATACAGCCGGGGAAATGAACCTCTTCACCGGGTACGTGTGTGATGCCGAGCTTAACGCCCTCGTAAGCCTCATCCATCTCAAGTCCCGGATAATAGCGGTTATGGTCGGTCAGCGACATAAAATCATATCCCTGCTCACGGTAATGACCGAGGAGCGCGCCGGGATCGCGCTTTGCGTCCGAGCGGTAGCTGTGACCGTGAAAATCTCCGCGAAGGGGAGAAAGCTCATAAAGATCTTCGGCGAGAGAATAAATATAGAACTCCGCAACCTTCTTTTCGTCCTTTTCAAGTTGGAAAAGATATTCCTGCTCGCGGTCGAAAGTATAGCTGAATTTCAGAATACCGTCCTCGGCAATAAGCTTTACGGGGTGTTTTGTTGTGGGGGTAAAATAGCACACCTCGTCATCATCGGCGCAGATAATGTTGAGGTTATACTCTGCACCGTCAAAAAAGAGAAAAGCGCGCTCGTTTGGAACTATCTTGATCTCGGTTTCTTTGCCCATCGGAACAACCGAAGGTACTACACGGTAATTTGTTACTGTCGGAAGCATTTTCTTGCACACTCCTTAATGTTATTATATCAATTATATCACTATATTTTCTCCATGTCAACAATATTGAAGAATCATAAACAAAATTTAATAAAAACTTGACTTCACAATGCATCTGTGCTATAATTTGGCTTAGTAACACCTTGGAGGTTTCATATGGCTTATAGATATCTTGCCGCTGTTGATATGGGCGGAACAAAGGCAGAAGGCGTTGTTTTCAGAGAAGACGGCGAGGTCGTCTGCCGAGTTGTTGAAAAGGGCGGAGCTCCTTTTGACAACGGAGTTGATTATTCGATCACAAATCTTTGCAAGTGTATCGACAGCTTGATTGCCGGCGCACCAGAGATGCCCGTCAGCCTTTATATCGGTGCGGCGGCTTGCGAGTATTTTTTACCGCAGTTTAACGCAGCACTTTCAAAATACGGCATTGAAAAAATTCGCATCGAAGGCGACGGTCCCGCGCTCATTTCCGGCATTTTCGGACATACAGACGGCGCAGGCATGATCTGCGGAACGGGTTCATCACTCTACGTTCGCCACGGCGACGATTACTACCACATCGGCGGCGGCGGACATATGATCGACAGCTGCGGAAGCGGCTATGTCCTCGCAAGACGCGCCATCCGCGCTGCGCTTCGTGCCGTTGATGGAAGCGAGGTTCAGACGATGCTCGTCGAAATGCTCGAGGAGGCGGCAGGCTTCCCTCTTTGGTACAGACTTGATAAGGTCTACGAGGGCGGACGCTCCTATATCGCATCCTTCGCGCATGTCCTTTTTGAGGCGAGGAACAAGGGCGACACGGTTGCGCGTCGCATCTTCAACGAGGGCGCGGCAGAGCTTGCCGACGTCATTTGGGCGGAGTATAACAAAAACGGCGGGCCTTTCAGACTCATTCTCAATGGCGGCATCTTCCGCAATTATCCCGAATACGCCACAGCCGTCAAGGCACTCGCACCGCAGGATATGAACATTGTCTTCGGCGAAGTCGAGCCTGTCTACGGTTGCTCCGTCGAGTCGCTCTACAACATCGGAATCCGCGCAGATGAGAAGTTTACGAAGAGGTTTATGGAGAGTTACAAGGCGATGAAGAATAAGTGAGCAGTGGTTAGTGGACAGTGGACAGTGGACAGAAAGTTGCGGGCAAATTTTGTTCAGTATACCAAAAACACTGTTCACTACAATACTAAAATAAACTAAAAGCTCGGATATTGAGAAACTTTCAATCCTCAATATCCGAGTTCTTTTGTTGTATTAAATTATCAGTCGGTACGATAGATGGCAAAAATCCGAATTAAATTATCTGTCGCATCTTTCTGTCCACTGTCCACTAACCACTGTTCACTTGAATTGTCCACTAACCACTCACTTTGCGCTGTCGCAAAGTTCTGCCAAACGCTTGCACACCGTTCCCGCAAACTCTGCAGCATCCTTTTGGAGCGCTTTGGGCATATTGGTAAGGTACTGATCCGCTTGGAGCACTGCATATCCTTCAAAGCCGATCTTTGCAACGGCGGGCATTATGCTTTCCCATTTGATGTTGCCTCCGCCGATCATCGGGGGGAGCCCCGCATCTGTGTGGCCGCGGCTGTCGCTGATATGCATAAGGACGAGCTTATCACCGATCTTCTCTACTGCGCGAGCCTGATCCATCGTTACCGGATGCGCGTGACCGCAGTTCCAGCAAACACTTCCGCCAAGTGCATCAGCAAGGAGAATGACCTCCTCCGCACTCTCGCCAAAGCGGCGGCGCAGGCGGTACTCGCTTGAATAGTATACGTTCTCTACGGCGAGCTTGAATGAAAAAGCTTCGGCAAAAAATTCACGATATTCAAGAAGCGGCTTGTAATGCTCAAGATTTGTTCTTATATTTACCTCTCTGTCATATTCACCGTTTATATGGTCATCAACGGGATGTATAACGAGAACCTCTGCGCCGAGCAAATGCGCCATTTTCGCTGCCGCAACGGCATCGGTGCGAGCTTTTTCTATTTCTTCCTTTGATGCGCCGCGCTCGGGCATATAGAGAGTGGGGTCGTGCGGAGCATGAACCGAAGAAACGGTCATTCCCGCCGCATTTATCTTCTTTCTGAGCTCAACGAAGCGAATTCCCGCAAATTCGTCGCAAAACAGCTCGGCACCGACACCGCGCGAAAGATCGATCTCGATTGCATCCATACCGGCACATTTTATAAGTTCAAGGCTTTCTTCAAGCGTAAGAGCGCCCTCGCGGGAACGCTCGGCAAAATTGAGTGACGAAGCAAATTTCATTGTTTTTCTCGCTTTCGTAAATATATGAATTAATTATAACTTATAAACACGAAAAAATCAACCCTTTGCAGAAAAAATGCATTGACTTTTTATATAAAAAGTATTATAATGAACATAGAGTGACAAGAATAATACGAACTAGTTTTTTGGCGACAATTATCCGCCATCAGTTCGTCAAACGCCTCGAATGTATTAATATACCATCATCGGCGTTTTCCTGCTGCTGACGAATATTTGTCAGCCAAAAAATCTCCGACCAGAGAGCCTTAATTTTTAGGTAATTTTGGGTGCGGAGGACGACGCAAGATATTAATCTTGCTAGGACGACAAGCCCAAAAGCGCCAAAAATTTACGCTCTCGGGCTAGTTCGGATTATTCTTGTCACTCTAAAGAAATTTGAAAGGAGAAGCTCTATGAAAAAGCTTATCACCCTCGTAATCACTCTTGCAATGATCGCCACTCTCTTCGTGCTTCCCTCCGCGGCTCTCACCGAAGCAGAGATCACCGGCGCAAAATTCACAGTTCTCCAGCAGTCCATCAACGGTTATTCCTACACCGCAGACGACGTTCTCTTTGCAGGTAAATACTGCATGAGAGGTATGGCAATCTCGCAGGACGGCAAGTATATGTTCGGCGGATTCCTTAATCCCAACGGCTCCTCTGCTATCGAAATGTTCGAAACCGCAACTGGTAAGATCGTTTCGGGTATTCAGTACATCCAGTCCGAAAACAACAAATCCTCTTACCCCAAGGGACTTGCAACCGACGACCGCGGATACCTCTATGCCGGTCTTGCTTACAACCCCAACAACACTCAGGCTGACCTCGCGGTTTACAGCTACGCAGACGGCCTCAAGCTTGTAAGCCACACCACCATCAAGACCACCTCCCCCGATGTCAAGACCGGTGTAAACGGTGTTGCAGTTGAAAAGGTAAACGGCACATACTACGCATACATTGTTGTCAACTATGACGTTGACTACCTCATCCGCGTTAACGTAAATGACCCCGCAAATCCCGTTCTTGACAGCGCATTCGGCGAGGGCGGCGTTATCGACCTTCAGAAGGCGCCCTACAGCCTCAAGGAAGCAAACTACCTTGACATTGACACCGACGGTACTATTTATCTTGGTTGCCAGACCCAGTCTGACAGAGTTCTTATGATTCTCTCCGCAGACGGAACCAGCATTCTCAACCAGATTTCCCATCCCACCGCATACGGCGTTGCACTTTGGGGCGATTACATCTTGGTTTCCACTCAGAAGACCGGCAATATCGGTGTTTACAACAAGTATACCTACCAGCCCGTAGGAACTTTTGCTATCTCAACCGACAATGTGGTTCTTCCCATCACCCGTGACGATATTCTTATCAACGTTGGCGCAAACTCGATCTGCAATGTCGCCGTAATCAACGATATTCTCTTCCTTGGCGACCAGGCAAACGATGCAAACGGCTGCGACCAGATCTTCGCGGTTGGTCTTACCGACGCGGCAGCAAAGACCGTTGCCACTTGGAATGAAGCTATCGGTGCACGCCTTGCCGTAGCATATCCCGAAAAGACCGAAGCTCCCGAGACCACCAAGGCTCCCGAGACCGAGCCCGTAACCGAAGTTCCCGAAACAGAGCACGCTACCGAGCCTGCAACCGAAGCTCCCGAGACCCAGGCTCCCGCTCCCGCAGTAACCGAAGCTCCCACCACAGAGGCTCCCAAGTCCGAGGGCGGATGCGGCGGTATGATCGCAGGCGCAGCAGTTCTTGTAACTCTCCTTGGCGCGGCAGTTGTGTTCAAGAAGAAGGACTGAGGATTAGTGATCAGTGATTAGTGGACAGTGGACAGAAAGATGCGGGCAAAAAATTTTGTTCAGTACGTCTGAAACTCTGTTTACTGCAAAACTAAAATAAACAAAAGAAATCGGATATTTTGAAGTAATCTTCTTAATATCCGATTTCTTATTATTAAATTATCTGCCGGTACAATGGAATTCAAAAATCAAAATTAATCCATCATCGCATCTTTCTGTCCACTGTCCACTAACCACTGTCCACTCTTATCTGACCACTGTTCACTTTTATAAAAAACTATCCCAACAAAATTTTCGCAACAACTTATAAAAATCCTATTGACATACGCCCACGAATGTGATATAATACAGTTAGTACAGATAACACAGTTCACACAGAAACGAGGTGATATAAGTGCAGGCAAATTTCACGGGCAAGCGGGAGATATATCTTGAGGTCGCGGAAAAATACGAGTCCTACATCAAGCTCGGCATTCTTTCGCCCGGCGAAAAGCTCCCCTCCGTCCGCGCGGCGGCGCAGGAAATGGGAATTAACCCCAACACAATGGCGCGCGCCTATTCATATCTTGAAGAGCGCGGGCTGATCTACACCCTGCCCAAAAAGGGCGTCTACGTTTCCTCGCCCGAAGAAGGAAACGAAAACGAAGCTATTCTGAAAAAAGATGCACGCGAAATTCTTATATCTTTCAAAGAAAAAGGACTTTCGCGCGCGGCACTCGCGACACTTATAGAGGAGGTGTACGGCAAATGATCTCTGTCAATATCAATTCGCATTATCTTGGCGGCAATCTTATTCTTGAAGATATAAATCTCCACATTCCCGACGGCAAGGTGCTTGGTCTTGTCGGCACGAACGGCTCGGGTAAATCCACCCTTTTGCGCCTTATGTCGGGCGTTTACGTTCCCGACAGCGGCATCGTTCTCTACGATGGCAAGAACGCCACCGACCCAAAGGTACGCGAGGACGTCTTCTTCCTCCCCGACGATCCCTTTTATGCGGGACAAACGACGGGCAAGGGCATTTTTGACACATATCTGACCTTCTACCCAAACCTTGACCGAGAGCTTTACCGCCGCCTTCTCGAGCGCTTCAAGCTCGACGAAAACGCGCATCAGCGCAATTTTTCGAAGGGTATGCGCCGTCAGTTCTATATCGCGATCGCCCTCTCGGCAAGACCCAAATATCTCCTCCTCGACGAGGCTTTCGACGGTCTTGACGCATTCACGAAAAAGACGGTAATCGAGGAGATCAACCGCGCGGTCGAGGAAAACGATTCGACTGTTGTGATCTCGTCCCACGCGCTCTCCGAGCTTGAAACCTTCTGCGATCTTTACGCCCTCATCGACAACCGCACCGTTTCCTCGCAGGGCTCGCTTGAAGAGCACGCGGCGAAATACTGCCGCTTCCGCCTTGCGTTCACAGAGGCACCGTCCGCGCTCGCGTTCTCAAATCTCGCAGTACGCGACATCGAAATGAAGGGCAAATTTGTCACAGTAACCATCGAGGGTGACTCGGAAACCGCTTATGCTGAGCTGCTCAAGCTGAATCCCGCCGTCATTGAGCAGGAAAAGCTCACCTTCGAAGACATCTTCATCACCGACGTGAAAGGAGGCAGACAATGAAGACCACTCTCCGCTATTTCAAGCACCACGCAAAAGACACGCTCATCCGTGCCGCGATCATAACCTTCATCTGCCTTGTCATAGTCACAATGGTGGCGCAAGGGGTAAATGAAACCTATCAAAGACAAAAAGAATACTCTGAAAATTGGTACGTATACGGCTACTCGGAGGATTTCACCTGGACGCTTGACCCCTCCCTCGGCTTCTTCGTTGCCTTCTCGGCGATCCTCACCACGCTTTTGCCGATGCTCGAGCTCGCCTGCTTCAACAGCCGCAAATATCTCGATTCGGCATTCTCCTTCCCCATCGCGCGCATTTCGCTGATTTCCGTTAACCTTATCAACGGCTTTTTGCAGTTCCTTGCGGCGTATACCCTCTCCTTTATCTGGTACACCATCGCGCTTCTGCCATGCGCAGATAAGATAAGCTACCCCGCGCTTTGGTCATTCTTCTTCATCTCGCTTCTCTGCTCGCTCTTCTACTATGCGGTCAACGCCTTCTTCTTCTCGGTCTGCAATTCAACGGTTGATGGATTCCTGACCGCCGCCGCGTGGCAGTTTATCATCTGCGTTGTTCTGTTGACATTCTCGGAAATGTTCAATCTGAATATCGACAGCGAAACCCTCCTGACCATCCTTTGGATGCCCCTTGTTCAGATCTGCGATTATTTCTCGAGCATGTCAAGAGGACGCTCCGTGGTCGTGCCCGACCTTGGCACCGACAACCCTTACGCTATGCTGATCTACCTTATCGTGGTCCCGATACTGACCGCCCTCTTCGTTGCGGGAATACTTTATTTCTTCAACAAAAAGCGTACCGAAAGCGCGGGCGAGATCTCGAATACTCCCTTCAGCTATAAAACACTTCTCCCCGTCTGCACTGGCCTGCTGATCTATTGGGCGTTTGAGGGCGAAGCCGCTATAATCTCCATCTTAGCGCTGATCTTCTCGACGGTCGGTTACATCATCTACCGCCGAAGCGTAAAGCTCAAGGTCTTTGATATCTTGGTCATCGCCGCCTGCTTCGTCTGCTTCATTATGGGACTTTTGGAGTGGTAAGATGAAAAGGATAGTTACTTTTGTCCTTACGCTCTGTCTCTGCCTTTCGCTGACATCCTGCGTTCGATCAAATCCTTACGTGTTTTTCGACACCGCCATTCTCTTTGACATAGATACCATACCCGATTACTCGGACAATTTCGATGAGGAATTTTTCGAAGCCTTCGAGGATGATTACGTGTACGCAGACGATCTCGCCTACTACTCCGCTTCCGAATGGGAAGCGGAGGAAGAGGACGACCTCAATGCCAGAGTAAAATACCGCTTTTCCGTGATCGACGGCTGCGAGGATATGTCCTTTGTCGCAAGGTCGATCGTAAACCGAAGCAAATTTCCGGCTTTGGCGGACGTGATCTGCCACCTTGAAGTCTACCGCCGCAAGGATGCGCCCGATCCTATGACGGATTGGACGATAAAAAGCATTTCGGTGCTCGCTCTTGACAACCTGCAAGACATCAACTCAACCTCTTATGAAACAGACACGGATCTCCGTTCCGTAAAAGCGACCGACGGCGAAACGTATGTCACAATGGAAGAGCTTTACGTAGACTATATGTCGCTCTTCGACACAGACGAGAGGCGTATTTGTACCTTTGACAGAGAAAGCGCCCCCGAGCTTATGGAAATGTTAAAGGAGGGCTACGCAAATCCGATCCGTCCCGATGATTTCAAACTGTTAGAGATCTACCCAACCGCCAATCTCACCCGATCCTACGATTGCTATGCGGTCATAAGGTTTGAGGAAAGCGACAATATCGTGTGGTACTGCCCGCTTTACAGAAACTATGACTCCACCGAATTGTATCTTATCACCTCTAAAGCCGTAAACAATGAAAAATTCGCCGTTATTGACGGTGAGTATGCGGAAAAGATATTCGATGCAATAAAGGAAAGGAGCAAAAAGCAATAATGGATGCTAAAATCATAAGAACCGCCGGTATAATGTTGCTCGTCTTGCTCATTCTCGGCACGGCAATCGCTCTGCTTTTCTATTGGAACTCCCTTATCCTGCGCGGGCTCGTTTCGGATTTTAAATCCGAGCTCCGCGCGGCGGAGGGTATCGAGATCATCGAAACCGTGTCGGAATACGGTAAGCTCAATGGCAACGGAAACGGCATAAACTTTTTCGGTGCCGTGCTTGTCAAAGCCGAGGATCCCGATGTGCTCGATGCTCTTGTGTCGCTGAACAAGGATTTTGAGCTTTTGGATTATTACAAGCAGGAAAAACGCGAAATAGACTTAAAATATGCACAGCGCGCACATCTGTCTTTCGAGAACCTCTCGCCCGATTATTACGTGGTATGGTTCTACGAAAGCGCGCACCCGCACGCAAATCTGCTTGATATCAAAGGACATTGAGGTGATAAAATGACAAAAACAAATAAATACCTTGCCGCACTTGCGGTCGTTATGATCCTATCGCTGGTCGCCGTCATCGTGCTGATGCTTCGTCCGCTTTATGAAAATCCCTTTGTCGCCCGTGCGGACGTCATGTATATTTACAACCTGACTATCAACGGCGAAGAGACCAAATATCACAGCCTCGATTGGGTCAGCCCCGGCTCCGTTGTCATTCCCTTTATCAAGGGTAAGCAGATTGAAGGTGCAGATCCCAACGGAAAACTCGGTGTCTACCGTTGGAGGCTCGAGCCAATAAGCAGCACAGAATATCTGTTGCTTGAAAGAGTGGACGGGGGAATCACCATAGTCAAAAGGAGTGACGAGTGATGAAAAAAGTACTTTCTCTGTTTCTGACAATCTCCCTGCTGCTCTCACTGACTTCCTGCGGCGGTGTGACACTATTTTCAAACGTTGTGTATGCAGAATCCGACCTCTATACCGATGAAGAAATAGCTGCGGCAATGGACGAGGTGAAAAAGAATTTCAAAAGGATCTGGAAGGGTTGCATTCTTCTTGATATATCATACAAAGGCGATTCCATTCTTGATATTTACAATTACAAGGAATATGCGGAACAATATCAAGCCGATGACGTGATCGTTATCAGCATTGATTTTTATGTCCCCTCCCTTGCCAGCCTCCCCGGATTTGGCGACACTTTCGTAGTGGAAACAAATCATAAATACGAGGATTGGAGCTGTGTATTACTCCGCTACGATGGCGGTGGTTGGGAATATATAGGCGGCGGATATCCGTAATTCAGGTGATAATGCTATGAAAAAACTGCTTTCTCTTATACTTTTATGCACTTTGACTTTATCCCTCTCCTCCTGCGGGACTCTCAACTTCGTTGACATCGAAGAATTCAGCTCGGAAATTTACACCGGTCGTGATATTGCCGATGCTATGGAAGTTGTTCTTGAGGAATTTCAGGGCAAAAAAGATAGAATTCTTCTGAATCTTTCCTATATCGGTGACGCCAAGATTGCCGATTACAGGGACTGGGCTGACAGAAACGGAGCAGACGAGGTCATCGTTTTTCTGACCGATTATTACGTCAGCTTCTTCTCCGACACGCCAACACAAAACACCGCCTCTGAATACGAAAATTGGAAATTCATCCTCGTCCGCTCGAACGGCGGCGAATGGGAGATCGTTGATCAGGGGTACTGAGACACTTGTAAAACTGCGTTTTACAAGTGGTAATACGCGCGCTTATCGCCGCCGCCAAAATCCAAAATTTTGGTGGCTCCCCTCGGCGCGCGGACTCGCCTTGCTCGTCTTGGTGGTGTTTTTTCGGTGGCAAAGCTACCGAAAAAACGAATTTAATTAAATTCGCATTTATATACAGATGGAGATTTCCTATGAAAAAACTGTTAACATTAATTCTTGCTCCGCTTTGTCTTTTGGGGCTTGTGGCGTGCTTTCCCGTTGACCCCGGTTACGGAAACACCGTGGCGTATGCGGGTTGGTCGGACGATCCCACAATCGCGGACGGTGCGCTTAACAAAGGACAGCTTACAAACGAAAACGGCAATCATCTGCCGATCTTCAAATTCGATACTTTGGATGATCTGAACCAATTCAAGGCAAAGTACGATGGCGTTTTAGCTTTGGATCAGGGCTACAACAGCGTGCTTTCTTTCAATGAGGCTTTGACCAAAGCGCAGTGGAACAGTGAAGGCTTTTTCAAAGATCATTCTTTGCTTGCTGTCTACGTCCCCGCAAACAGCGGTTCGCTGAGATTCGGAGTGCATAATATTGAAGTGACATATGAATCGGTCTGCGTTTACGTTGAGCAGACCAACCGTCCGGAAAACGTTACCGACGATATGGCGGGGTGGTTCGTCCTTGTGGAGATCGCGGACGATGAAATTCGCAACTGCTACGCTTACGATGCAATTTTTGTAAACTCGGAAAAATAAAATGAAAAAACTTAAATTTATCAATTCAAACACACTCAAAACACTTGCGATGGTGCTGATGCTGCTTGACCATCTTTGGGCAACCGTGATCCCAGGCAACCAATGGATGACCTGCGTGGGCAGGCTTGCTTTCCCCATTTTTGCCTTTATGATCTCGGAGGGATACGTTCACACCTCGGATTTCAAAAAATATGCAAAAAGGCTTCTCATCTTCGGTCTTATATCCGAAATCCCTTTCAATTTGATGTCTGCGGGCGGATTTTTCTTCCCGTTCCATCAGAACGTGATGTTCACCCTGTTGCTCGGCTTGCTTTCGATCCGCGAGATCGACAAATTCAAAAAGAATTTCAAAATAAAGACCGGCATATTCTGCCTGCTCAAGATCGCACTCTTCCTCCTTATCGGTACGGTCGGATTCGTTGACTACGGTGCAATGGGCATACTCGTTGTGATCGCGTTTTACGTTTTCCGCGACGTGAAATTCGGCAGACTCTTTCAGCTTTTGTCGCTCGTTCTGCTCTTCATCGTCTTCTTCAAGGGACTCGGATTCGAATTTACCCTTGCAGGGCACGGATTCTTCTTCCCGATTCAGGGATTCGGCGTACTCGCAATGATCCCCATCTGCCTCTATAACGGCAAAAAAGGCGCGGACAGCAAGATCCTCAAGCACGCGTTTTACTGGTTCTATCCCGTCCATATGACGGCGATATACTTGATCTCTCTGTTAGCTTCTTAATCCCTCAAGGAGGTATTCCGTTATGAAAAAAGTATTACCCTCAATAATACTGTGTGTCGCTCTAATCTTCGTAGTAGCGGTATGGTTTGCAATAAATCCAAAAAACAAACACAACCTCCCGTTTTTGAATTATGAAAATTTGGCATCTATTGCCGCACAATCCGATACACTTCCTGCAATAAAGTCTTCAGAAGAAGAAAAAAGCTATACAATCAATGGACTTCAGCTGGCACAGTTCTTAAATACAGCAAACTGGACTGCACAAAACGGATTTATTCGAAACGTACAGCGAAACACCGAACAAAACAGCAAATCCTCGATTCAAATCGAAATTGATGGTACGTATTTGATAATATTTGATACTGACACGGCAAATGTTTATGACACGAACACCGGGAAAGAAAGATATTACCGAATGAGTGACGGAGATTACAAAATAATTCTCGATATGGTAACCCCCTCTTGAAAGGAGATATTGATATGTTTGATATTTGGATAGACGATATAAACATTGCTCCATTTATATGGCTTTTTACATTGATCGTGGTTCTTCCAATTCAACTCGTACTTTGTTTTAAGGTGAAATCAAAAATCATCCGCCTTTTGCCTGTGATTATTTTTTCTGTTTTGTCCGTAACAGCTGCTGTCGCCACCGCCACACGAACAGATTGGGACGCCCTATTTTATCTTATTTGCGCTGTGTATCTCACAATTATGTTGATTGTTTGTGGCATTGGCTGGGGCATTTGGGCAATAGTTAGAAAAAAACGAGTGAGAGGTATTCCGTTATGAAAAAACTCATTTCATTGATTTTGGCTTTAATATGCGTTTTTGCGCTCGTCGGTTGTTTTCCGGAGAATACGGTCAATATAAAATTTCCTTTTGAACCGGAGGACATTGCATTTATTGAGATTCATCACAGTCGCTCTTACATGTATGCTAAAGATGAAGTATTCACATCGCAAGAAAGCAAGACAGCTCTGTATAGACAACTCGAGAGCATTTCTTACAAAGACAAAGATTCGAATGCAAGCACTCTTAACGGAACCACATCCTTCAATTTTAAGCTTTATGACGGTTCCGAATATGATTTAGTCTACATCAGCTACGGCGTTAAGAGCGGAAGGCTGAAATCTTCCGCCGGAAATTTTGACTATTTCACAAGTTCTGATATAGATGGACTTTGGAAAAATATCAGCAGAGAGCTCGAAATCAATGCTGATGACGAAAGCAAATAAATAATTTTTATCAGAGCAGAATCCACACGGCTTCTGCTCTGTTTTTTATGAAAATTTCCGAACGAAGTGAGGAAATTCTCCACAACTTTTCACTTTACACTTTTCACTTCTCACTCTTTTCTTGACAAACTCACAATTTAATGATATAATATACTATGTATAACTTTGTACCGAAAGGATGTGAGGCGTTGAAGGAGATTTTCCCGAAGATCATAGGTAACGAAGAGCTTTGCTCGCGGCTTGCGCGGTCTTTGCTTTCAGACAACCCCGATCTGCCCCACGCCTACATCATTGAGGGTGCATACGGCACGGGCAAGCACACTCTTGCGACAGAGCTCGCAAAGGCTCTTGTTTGTGAGAACCGAACAAACCCCGATGCTCCCGCACTTCCTTGCGGCGCGTGCCGAAATTGCCGCAACATCTCGCGCGGGGCTTGCCCCGATGTCATCGAGATAGGAACGGACGGCAAGGCATCCGTTGGCGTTGAATCGATCAGAGATCTTCGCCGCGACGTTCACATCTATCCGAACGATCTTGAACGAAAGATATACATCATAAACGACGCGCACACAATGACCGTTCAGGCGCAAAACGCGCTTCTTCTCACGCTTGAAGAACCGCCCGCCTACGCTTTCATTCTGCTTCTCTGCGAAAACTCGGCGCTGATGCTTGAAACGATCAAGAGCCGCGCGCCGATCATTCGTATGAAGCCACTCTCACCCGAGGACACCGAGCGCGCAATGCTCCTCTATGATCCCTCACTCGAAACGAAAAAGCGCACCGATGGCGCGCTTTTCGATGACGTTATAATGAGCGCGGACGGCTCCGCGGGGCTTGCCATCGACCTTCTTTCCGGCAAGGAAGCGGCAAAGATCGCCGAAGCACGCCGCGCGTCCGAAAAATTTTGCACCCTTGCAGCCAACGCGGCAAAAAAAGCCGAATTGCTCATTCACGTAACCGAGGTCTGCACCTCCACGCGCGAGGTGGCAAAGGATCAGCTTGAATCCTTCGCGCTTGCGATCCGGGACTTGGCGCTTCTCAAACGCGACGGCGATGCCGCACTGAGATTCTTCTCCGACCGTGAGCGGGCAACCGCCCTTTCGGACAGCTTTTCGATTCGAAAGCTGCTTCTGATCTCGGACGCGCTCCTCGGAGCAATTTCCGCCCTTGAACGCAATTCAAACACAAGACTTACACTGATTTCGATGCTATCGAAATTTTAGATGATAGATATAGGAGATATACATTTTGGAAAACAACGAAAACAAGAAGCCTTCCGCCGAAAATGCAGGCGAGAAGAAGCCTAATCATAAAAGACATCATCACAACAGGAAGGGGCATCATAAGCCTAAAAATACCGAAGCTGTTGCAAAGGTAAAGAAGACGGCGGAGGCTCCCGCCGCAGAAACCGCGCCCAAAGCATCGGCGCAAAGCAATCAGCCTCACAAAAACAATTCAAACAAAAACAAGAAAAATCATCAGCCGCAAAAGCCCCGCCCCGAAGCAGAGCCCAAAGCAGCTGTCGCTGAGGTGAAGGAAGCGGCTCCCGCTCCCGCGGAGCAGAATGACAGAAACAAGAGCCGAAACAGACGCGGTGACAGACCGAAGAAAAACGATAACGCCCAGCTTCTCACATCTCTGCCCGAAAACGATCTTGATTTTCTTCCCACTCGTTCGAAATCCGAATCTGATTTCCTTTCTCTCGGAAAGACCGATGATGCATACCTCGATAAGATGCCTCTCGACCCCACGCTTGACGCTGTATTTGCAGACACTCCCGTTGAAGAGCCCAAGGAGATCGAGGGTCCCGAGATAGTCGGCATACGCTTTGAGCACGGAAGCAAGGTGTATTATTTTGATCCCAAGGATCAAAAATACCGCATTGGCACCCACGCGATCGTTGAAACTGCGCAGGGACTTGAATTCGGTGAGGTAGTTATATCTAACAGAAAAGTTCCCGAAGATCAGGTCGTTGCTCCCCTCCGTCCCGTTATCCGCGCGGCTACAAAGGAGGACGAGGCTCACCACGAGGACAACCGCCGCCGTCAGCACGAGGCTTTCAAGATCTGCCTTGGAAAGATCGCCGATCACGGTCTTGACATGAAGCTTGTTGACTCGCAGTACACCTTCGACAACACCAAGCTCATATTCTTCTTCACATCTGCGGGTCGAGTTGACTTCCGCGCGCTTGTCAAGGATCTTGCATCCGTCTTCCGCACCCGAATCGAACTTCGTCAGATCGGTATCCGCGACGAGGCAAGAATGATCGGCGGATTCGGCGTTTGCGGCCGCAAGCTTTGCTGCGCGGGATTCCTTCCGAACTTCGTTCAGGTTTCGATAAAAATGGCAAAGGAGCAAGGTCTTTCGATCAACGCGGCAAAGATCTCGGGCACCTGCGGCAGACTTATGTGCTGTCTGCGCTATGAGCAGGAGGCTTACGAGCGCGAGATCGCGCTGATGCCGCCCGTTGATTCTCTTGTTGACACTCCCGACGGCAAGGGCGTCGTTATTGACATCTTTCCCATCGCGGGCAACGTCAAGGTCAAGCTGAGTGACAAGCAGGATATTGTTCCCAAAAACTACCATATGAGTGATATTCGAGTAATCACAAAGGCAGAAAGAAGAAAATCCGGCGACTCCGACGGAGGCGAAAACGAGGAATAATCGCCTTCCAAAAATTTTTTTGAGATTTTTCAAACTTTTTTTGCAAAACCTATTTCCTTTTTAACGAATTTGTGATACAATATATCCACCACAACATACGGAGGTGTCACAATGGCATACAAGATCACTGATGATTGCATCGCTTGCGGCGCTTGCGCTGAGGAATGCCCCGTTGAGGCTATCAGCGAGCAGGACGGCAAGTACGTAATTGACCCCGACAAGTGCATTGACTGCGGTTCTTGCGCAGATACTTGCCCTGTTGAGGCTCCCAAGGCTGAGTAATTCAGTCCAAACATAAAAAGCGGAGTACACGCTCCGCTTTTTTTGACCCTAAGGAAAAATTTTTATGGAAAATATAAATCTTTCGGAAAACGAAAACATTATCGCCGTCGGCGATCGTGTGAAGATGATCTCGAACGGAAAGGGGCTTGCCTGGGGATCAGATTCCTATCTTCTCGCCGCGCGTTTGCGTAAGGGAAAGAGAGCCTGCGAGCTCGGTTGCGGCACGGGTGTTGTCAGCCTGCTCGCGGCGGCTTTTGAGAAATTTGATCATGTCTGCGCTCTTGAGATAGAAAAAGAGAGTGCAGATCTTGCCGCGCGCAACGTCACGCTCAATAACCTCGGTGAAAGAATGGCGGTTCACAACATCGACATCCGCGAGGCGCGCGCCGATGCTCTCGGCGGTGAATTCGACTGCGTTTTCTCAAATCCTCCCTATTTTGCCCATCCGGGACCCGAAAGCCCCGATTCGATACGTCAATCGGCACGCCACGAAATTCACGGAGGCATTTCGGATTTCTGCGCCGCGGCAGCAAGACTTCTCCGCTACGGCGGAACTTTTGTCTGCGTTTATCGTCCCGACAGACTCGTCGATCTTTTTTGCGCTATGAGAGAGGCAAGACTTGAGCCTAAGCGAATGTGCACCGTATATGCGGATACAAAGTCAAAGCCCGCCTTCGTGCTTGTAGAAGCGAAATTTGGCGGTGCTCCGCTCCTTGAATTCGAGCCGCCCCTCTTCCTTTACACCGACGAGATCACAAATCCCCGAATCCGCACCGAGCGGATAGAAAAAATATACGAAAAGACTTCATTTGAAATATGAAATATAAATGCCTGATACTTGACCACGACGATACGACCGTCAATTCGACCGTCGAGGTCAACTACCCCGCTCTGCTCGACACCCTCTCGCATCTGCGCCCCGATATTCACCCGGGATATGAGGAATTTATGGATTATTGCTTCGAGCCGGGTTTTTTTGAATACTGCACGCAAATACTCGCGCTGAATGGCGACGAGATGCGTTATGAATATAACAACTGGAAAAAGTTCGTCGCCGATATAACGCCAAGAGCTTGCCCGGGTATTGCTCGGATAATCGAGCGTCACCGTGCGGCGGGAGGTATCGTTTGCACTGTTTCACACTCGGAAAGCGAAAACATCCTGCGCGACTGGAAAGCAAATTTCAACTCTGCGCCCGACGCCATTTACGGTTGGGAGGCGGGTGAGGGCAAGCGAAAGCCCCATCCCTTCCCCGTTTTGGACATTGCGGAGAAATATTCGCTTGATCTTTCCGATATCCTTGTCATCGACGATCTTAAACACGGTTTTGATATGGCAAAAAATGCGGGCGTTAAATTTGCCGCCGCGCTTTGGGCTCAGCCGAGCAAGCTTTGCCGCGAATTTATGAAAAATAACGCCGACGTATGCTTTTACGACACGGCGGAACTTGAAAGGTATCTCTTTGAATGAGCGACACCAAAAGACTTCTCAGCCACGCGCGCCGCGCGGTTGACGATTACAATATGATCGAGGACGGCGACAAAATTGCCGTTGGTATCTCAGGCGGCAAGGATTCACTTGCACTTTTGACCGCGCTTGCGGGACTCAAGCGCTTTTACCCGAAGAAATTCGAGGTCATCGGAATCAGCATTGATATGGGGCTTGAGGGAATGGATTTTTCCGGGGTCGCTAAATACTGCGAGGAGCTCGGAGTTGAATACAAGATCGTCAAAACCGAGATTTCAAATATCATCTTCAACGTCCGAAAGGAGCCGAATCCCTGCTCACTATGCGCAAAAATGCGCCGCGGAGCCCTGAATTTGGCTGCAGTGGAGGAAGGGTGCAACAAAGTTGCACTCGGACATCATTTTGATGACGTTGTTGAAACCTTTATGCTCAATCTCTTTTTTGAGGGCAGAATCGGAACCTTCTCCCCCGTCACATATCTGTCGAGAATGAACATAACCGTCATTCGCCCCCTCATCTATATGCCCGAAAAGGACGTCCGCTACTTCGCATCGAAAACGGAATTGCCCGTTGTCACCTCGACCTGCCCTGCCGACGGAAACACCGAACGCGAAAATATGAAGCAGCTTCTCGCCTCGATCGAGCGCGGGAACAAGGGACTGCGATACCGCATCTTCGGCGCGATCCAGCGCGGTGAGATCGATGGATTCAAACCGATCTCCAAGATGCAGGGAATGAAACTATATGAAGAATCAGAGGATTAACGATATGGAAAGAATCAGAACAGGCGCCGCATACCACGGCAACCGAATCCTTCGCCACGTTGCGGACGATATGGCTGAAATGGCACGTCACAATATGGACGTTGTAGTTCATATGTTCTCGCACAACGACTGGGACCGCCACCTTGGCGTTATGAGCGAGATCTGCAAGATCTCGGAATACAACGGGCTTGAGGTCTGGATCGACAACTGGGGCATCGGAGGCCCTCCCGGTGACAAATCCCACTTCCTTCAGTACCATCCCGAGGCGCATCAGGTATATTCGGACGGCTCGATCGATCCCGTTTCCGCCTGCTATAATGCTCCCGCATTCATTAATTTCACAAAGAACTGGATAGAGGCAGTTGCCTCCTTTGGCGGCAAGAAGATCTTTTGGGACGAGCCCCACTTCAAGGCGAAGGGCGAGCTTTTCTCTTGCTGCTGCCCGACCTGCCAAAAGCTTTTTGAAGAAAAATACGGTCACCCCATGCCCACCGAAATGACCGATGAGATGCGCGAATTCAGAGTTAATTCTCTTTTGAGTTACTTCGATACCGTCTGTTCCTATGCCGCATCAATGGGCATTGAAAACAGCGTTTGCGTAATGCTGCATACGCTTGATTACGCAAAGAAGATCATGACCATCCCGACTCTTAATGACTTCGGAATCGATCCCTACTGGCATCCCAGAAGCGGCAAGCGCGATCCTTACGAATACGTTTACAAGTCTTCGAAGCAGATCATCACCGAAACCGAGGCTGTCGGCAAGCAGAATCACATCTGGATTCAGAGCTACGATATTCCGCGCGGACACGAGGACGAGATCATCGTTGCAACCGACGCCGCATACGATGCGGGCGCGCGAACGCTCATTTCCTGGGCATACCGCGGAAGCGAGTCGAACACCTACAAAAGCGAATGCTGCGAGCGCGCTTGGGCAGCTACCTGCGAGGCGTTTGACCGAGTAAGATCAAGACATTTTGACAAGATAAGAGAAGAAAACTTTAAGAAGTTTAACTGATAAAATAGTGGACCGATTCTTTTAAACAGTGAATCGGTCCACTTCATTTTGCGATTATGACAACCGACACTTTATAGAACGAAGAATAATCATAAAAATAATCAAAATAATATCACGAGTTTGTAGGGGAGGGCGTCCTCGACCTCCCTGGATATGCGATATTATTTGACGAATCAAATGCAGGAACTGTATTATTCGTTTCTTGGCTTAATACACAGCGATAATTTAATTGGGCTTGGGAGGTCGAGGACGCCCTCCCCTACAAGCTCGCAATATAAATAACGGTAAAATATAGTTTGGCTTCCGTAATAAAGTAACGCAAAAATCGCACTTTCGTTGGTTTTATTCCCTTTCCCTCTTGACTTTTCCGCAAAAATATAGTAAAATACAAGAGCCAAACTAATTCAATAACAAACTTTAATCATAAGGTATAACTATACCTTTTTTTGGCGAACAATCTAATCATGAAATATGATAAAATGCAGATTTCACCTGGTTGGATTGTTCTACAGTACAATTATTGGATTAGTTTGGCGACTATCGAGGTCTGCGTTTTTGTGCGGCGGCTTCGGTCGTCGCACTTTTTATTTTGGGCAGGTCACAATGATACAAAAGAAAGAAAAAATTATTTACGAAGCAAAATATCCCCGCAAGGACTATACGACCGATCCTTTTTTTCAAAAGGCTTTGAAAGAAGCGCAAGACGATCCTGTGAAGATGTCTTCGGAAGACATCTACAAGGCTATTCTTGGCAACAGACAGTATATCTCCATTCCTAAGCGCGAGGAAGAAGGCAATGAATTCATTTGCCATGCTATTGATGTATCAAAACTTTATGAGTTCAACGTCCGCATCACACGGAATGAATGCTGCATCCAAGTCGACCTCTCACTTGACTTCAGCGGCTCAATGAAATATATCAGCCGTCTGCTCGGTATGGCGGACGAAATATCCTTTGATCCGGATAACGGCGATCGCGATCTCTGCATATCCCTCATTTACTACACTCACGTCGTAGTAAGAAACGGTATGTCGATCTACCCGTAAAAAACGATTGACTTTCCTTCTCTTTTATGTTATAATAGCTTTATCTCTAACATAAGGGGAAGAAAATGAAACTCTTCAATATCCCCGCTTTCGGCGAGGAATGCATAGAAAACCGCACAAATGCGACGTCACGTGTGTTTGTGCTCTCGGATGTCGGCGAAGAATCGTTTGACAGCTACTGCAATCTGCTGGACAATGCGGGATTTACAAAAAAAGAAGAATACACCGCGGGCGCGCATCGTTTTGCGGCGTATTCGAAAGACAATGGCGGCGTTTTTTTGAATTATTTTGCTCCCTTGCGTGAGCTTACCGTCGCTGCGGAGGATAATTGCGCTTATTTCGATTTTGCAGACTCCCCGCGTGAGCATTCTCTTCCCGCGCAGATCACGCAGATCGAACTCGAAGATTTCGGTATGTCGTATGTCATCCGCTTGCCCGACGGACGATTCATCGTCATTGACGGCGGACGTCATTTTGAACCCGACCGCGACCGCCTCTTAAACTGCCTTATTGAGAGCTCGGGCGGCGAAAAGCCCGTAATTGCCGCGTGGATCCTCACACATCCGCACAGCGATCACTACATCGGTTTTATCGTATTTATGGAAGCATACGGCGACAAAGTAGAAGTTGAGCGCTATATTTTCAACTTCCCCGAGCACGATGACTTCGTGCATTACCCCAAGCTTGAAAAGAAAGACCGCCGTTTTGAAGACGTATCTGCGTTCACGAACATCCCGAAGATGTGGGAGCAGATCGAAAGATCGGGCGGCAAGGTCTATATGGCTCACACGGGTCAGCGGTTCAACATCGGCGGTGCTTCGCTTGAGATCCTCGCCTCGATGGATGACACCATTCATCTCTCCAAAAACATAAATGCCTCATCGCTTGTTATCCGAATGGAGCTTTGCGGTCAGATCATTCTTTGGGCAACCGATGCCTCCTTCAGCGACGCGCAGCTGCCCGAAAAATTCGGCGGATATCTGAAATCCGACATTCTTCAAGTTCCCCACCACGGTTTGCAGTGCGGAACAGCTGAAGCAATGATGCGCGGTTACGATCTCATCCGCCCCAAGGTCTGCCTGCTTCCCATCTCGGAATACAACGCATACACAGCATTTTCCGCACACAAGGAAAGCACAAAATATCTGATGACCCGTGTGGATTCGATCGAGGAATTCATCATAGGTACACCGCAAAGAACGATCACCCTTCCCTACTCTGCTCCGTGCAACGCGCGCGCCGAGCACGAAAGCCGTTACAAAAAGGGGCAGAGCCGTTGCGGAGCAAACACGTGGGTCTTCACAGAGCTCAACACCGCCCGTGAGAGCGATCTTATATTCACCCTTATCAATATGACACATCAAGCCGCAGACGTCACCATAGAGCTTTATTTCGATGACAGCTGGCGAATGGTGCGCTCGATCAAGGCAACCGCCGCACCGCTTGTAGTCAAGAAGCTCAATATTGTAGGTGAAGAGGTCAACGGTGACTTCGAATACTTCGATTGGCTATCGCTCAAAAAGCGCGGAGTGCCCGAAAACGCCGATTTTGCCGTGCGTTTTATGAGCGATGTACCGATCGTTATCTCCCACCCCGACCACCGTGCGGTTTATTCCGCAAGAGATATCTGATAAAAAAGAGGAATATTTTATTGAAGATCAAGTGCTTCACATAAAATATTCCTCTTTTGTTTTATAAATCGTTCAAGGTAGAGATTCGAGTGATTCGATCGTATGCGGTTGCAAGGAATTCCTCGGGAGAAAGTTCCTTATAATCCGCTCTTGCTTTGCGATAGATCTCAAGCACAAGCGGACCCGCATATCCATACTTATCAAGCTTATGCATCATCTCGTGATAGTTATAGGTTCCGTCAAAGGGGAGCCAATGCGAATCGGGATCTGTTGATTTATCCCCAAAAGGACGGCTCATATTATCGTGAATATGCGTTGCTATGATCTTATTTGTGAAAATGTCGATCCACGGGACGGTTTTGGTGTAGCAATGCTCGTGTCCGCAGTCAAAACAGAAGCGTACATTGTCGCAATGCTCGTAGCGATCGATCAGATAAGCGAGGTTTCCGACCATACGAAGATTTTCAAAAGCAAGTGTTATATTCTTCTTATTGGCATATTCTACAAGAGCATCAAAGCGTGAAAGACCAAGGTCGTTTACCGGAGGAGCCTGCCAACCGCTTGAAACGTGAGTGACGACCGCGCCAATCTCAAATGTCGCGGCAATATCCACCGACTCGATAATTCCTTCAAATATCGCGCGGTAATCATCTCCCTCAAGCCACAAATTATTGATGCCGCTGTAGGGCGAGTGAAGGAAGGGGAATTCCATTCCAAGCTCTACGGCCTTCTCCTTGATCCTTGCCATCATTTCCACAGGTCTTTTGCTGCCTGTAAATACCTCAAAGCCGGTCTGATGCGCGAGCTCAAGCGTGCGGACTTCGTCAAATCCGTCACCGATGCAATCAATATTAACGCCTAATTTTCTTTTCATTTCAATCTACTCTCTTTTACAGAAGCTCGATTCCATTCTTCTTGCAGATTTCCACGTCCTCTGCGGGCCAGCAGGATGCCTGAACCTCGCCAATGTGGGCTTTGCGCAGGAAGAACATACACATTCTCGACTGACCGATACCTCCGCCGATGGTCAGCGGAAGCTTACCGTCAAGGAGATCGCGATGATAGGGGAGCTTTGCGCGGTCGGTAAAGCCCGAAATCTCAAGTTGACGGCTAAGCGCCTCGGCATCAACTCTGATGCCCATGCTCGAAAGCTCAAGCGCGATGTCAAGAACGGGATAGTAAACGATGATATCGCCGTTTAGCGACCAATCGTCGTAGTCGGGAGCTCTGCCGTCGTGCGGCTTGCCGGAAATGGGGAGAGCTCCGCCGATCTGCTCAAGGAAAAGTGCACCGTACTCCTTCGCCGCGCGGTATTCGCGCTCCTTGGGAGTGAGATCGGGATATTTTGCCTCAAGCTCTGCGGAGGTGATAAAGGTTATCTCCTCGGGGAGAAGATGACCGATGAAGTTGTAGTCGTCGGCTATGTAATTTTCAGTCTGACGAAGCGCATCGTAGATATAGCGAACCGTTCTGTGGAGATATTCCTGCGTGCGCTCGTTCGGGCGCAGAATCTTTTCCCAGTCCCACTGGTCAACGAAAACAGAATGGATGTTGTCTGTTTCCTCATCGCGGCGGATGGCGTTCATATCGGTATAAAGTCCCTCGCCGGGCGCAAAGCCGTATTTCTGAAGAGCAACTCTCTTCCACTTTGCAAGCGACTGAACGATCTCGAAGTTGCCGGCGGAATACCCCATATCGAATGCGACGGGGCGCTCCCTACCGCTGAGGTTATCGTTGAGACCCGATGCGGCATCGACAAAAAGGGGCGCGGAAACACGGCGCAGATTGAGCTGATTTGCAAGATTGGATTGGAAGAAGTCCTTGATCTTTTTGATCGCTATTTGCGTTTGTCTTGCTGTCAGATGCGAGGAATATCCCTCGGGAACCTGGATGGGCATTGGTCTGCACCTCTCTTCAATAAATAATAATTAATTATATCACAATATATGCGGATTGTCAAGGCTTAAATATCCGCAAGCATATAGGGCTTGAGCTGACCGTTTGTTTCTGCGGCTACCGCTCCGAATTCGCGGACGGAGGTGCGAAGCTCGTCCATCTCGCCGATCGTCCAGATGCCGATGTTCCCGTACTTGCGAACCTCGGCGCAGAATTCGGGATCGGCAAATCTGCCCTTGAACCACGCGGTCGACTTGTTTGCGTAGGGGATCCAATAGGTCACTCTGCCCTCGGCAACAGCACGGGTGTGCTCAAGAGCCTCCGCGGTCATAAGGCCGTCATAGTGCATATGAGCCTCGGGGAACTTCTTTGCAAGCCAATCGAAATAGGGCAGAGTCTTGCAGGTGAAGCCAACCTTTGCGCCCATATCAGCCGCTTTGACGGTTTCGCAGAAGATCTCAAACTGCTCCTCATTGAAGCCTTGGAAGACGTTGTCAAGCTTGACGTCAACGCCGGTGGGTTTGAGTGCCTCGAGAGTTTCGGCAAGGGTGGGAATTTTTGTTCCCTTGAACTGCTCGCCCTTGAAAAGTCCCGCGTCGAGTGCCTTGATCTCATCGAGAGTGAGCGCGGTGGATGCGATCTTTTCCTCGAAAGCAGAACCGTCCTCGCGGCGGCAGGTGCGGTTTATGGTGCCGTCGTGCAGCATAATGCAGACGTTATCCTTTGTGAACTTGCAGTCCATTTCGACGATCTTATAGCCCTGCTCAACTGCGGCAAGGTAGGAAATGAGGGTATTTTCGGGATATGATACACTATCGCCTCTGTGGGCTTGGAACTTGAATTCGGACATAACTGTACCTCCTGGAATGTTATACTATGATTATACAATCATTCGGGGGAATTGTCAAGATTTTTATAGAAAATGAGTCGGCAAAAAGCCGACTCATTTAATTTAATCATAATAAAATTCATAATCGGGCAAGGCTTTCCATTCCTCGGTGGCAGTGAGGATGTCGCTGATGTCAAGGCACGTATCAATGAACCTTTTGCCCTTTGGGAACAACGCGTCAAAGGAAAGTGAAACGTCTTTCGCCTCAATGGTCTTGACGTAATCGCCCCTGCGGACGGTGAGTATCAGCGAAGCAGACGGATCACTTGCCATCATAAGATCGGGATCGTATTCATCGGGATATGAATCGACATCAAGCGCGCGAAGTTTTTTATAAATGAGTTCCATCACCTCGTCCGAAAGCTTGACGTAGGTCACGTAATCCCTCGGATTTGTCGCGTCCTTCGTTTTGACGAGCTTACCCGTGCGGCTGTCATAAGAGCTGATCCCATAAACACCCCAAGTCAGCGCAAAGGAGAAATCCTCGGGCACTTCCTTTGGCAGCAGACTCTCCGCGCAGCCCGAAAAGCACGGAAAAAGAATTACTGTTGCAAGTAATAGCAATATTATCTTTTTCATATCAATCAAACAGTTTGATGGCTTTGAATTCGTAAGATACCATCATATAGAAGTAATTGTCCGCAATAGTGGCGCGGGCTTTATCGGGAGAGAAGCTTACGTCAAATTTCTGATTCACTACCTCAAAGAGCTGATAGCCGTCGAAGCCAAGCAGAACATATCGGCAGCCGTCCCCGATTCTCCATTCATCAAACATCAGTCCGACGAGTCCGCGCTCGCGGTCGATATAGTAAGACTTATAGTCTGTGGAGAAAGTGACACCTTCGACTTCGTAAGAGTCAAGCGATACCACTTTGTCGCTCTCTTCTGCGTAGACCTCGATCTTGAGAGTACTGCGGTTCTCCCCGTAGCCGATACCGAGAAGAAGTCCTTCGCCGAAATTGACAAGCGAAGATGAAAAACCGTCAATATATCCCGTGTCGGTATAGGTGATGTTGTTCAGATCGGAAAGATCAAAGAAGTAAACGGGGTCTGTGAAAGTCACGACGACTGCGGTGCAGACGTATGCATTCGTGCCGTCGAAGCGGACTGATTCAACGGTCTCGCCTGCGGGAGCAAAATCACGAACCTCGCCGACAATCTCGAAATTTGAAAGATCAATGCAGTAAAGCGAGGCATTGGTTTCAATACGTTCAGTTTTTACAAGTTCCCCGCCGGGCTCGCCGTAAAAAAGTCCAGCCTCGGTCACAAGATATTTATCAGCAAGATAACTCGTACCGCCCGTGGTGGTGACAATGCGGAGAATGCCATTGAATTCATCAAGGCTGTACTGATTCTTCACACTGCCTTCAACACAGACACTTCCGAGCTTCCGGAACCCTCCCCCCTTGTAAGAGATAGCGGTGATCTCGGTCATATTGATGCGGCAGGGAGACATTTTACCGTCTTTCTCGCGCTCAACGCAGTCACTGTAGAGTCTTGTAAGGAATATCTTATCCTCGGATACGTAAACGGTTTCGGAAAAAGAAAGACAAGCTATCGAGCCCTTGAACGAAAGGTCGGATTCATTAAGCTTTGACACAACGGTGTAGCATCCCGCAATATTACCGTCGGGAATAATAATATCCTCCGCAGGTATGAGGGCAAAGCCCTCTCCGCAGTTGATCGAAGGAACAAAATCCTCTATATCGGAATAATCGTCAGCCAAAGGTCGATCCATAAAGTATTCGGTGAAAAGCAGGATCTCGCCGTCAACCACACGCGCGGTAGAATAGCTGCCACTTATAGCAAAACGTCCGTTTTCCTTAATGTTTTCCGGATCGGATACGTCAAAAGAAATAAGAAACGTATAAGGGTCAGCATAAAGATTTCCCGTCGATACTACTCTTTTCAACTTATAGCTATTACTGAGAACGGTGAGTGTTTTTCCATCTTTCGACAAAAACAGCTGACCCAAGTAAAGATTCTCGAATGAGTCAAAAACGTAATCTGTAAGATTGATATCAGAAACAAGTTGGCTCTTACTGCCCGCTATCGAATAAACGTTGATCTTCCTTGAGTCAATGTCAAAATAAAAGATATGAGTCTCGGTTCGCTTGAAAAGATCTGCCTCTATGACGCCTTTTACCTGATTGTCGGTAGTTTCAACATAGCTGCTACATAACGTGGAGCCTTCTTCATCACTGTTCGAATCAAAGCCGTCTGAATCGAAACTTCCATTATATCTAATGTAATCGCTATCAAGATCGGTTATTGTCAATAAACCGGTCGTAACGCTTGGAATAAAATAGCGGTATTCGCCGTTAAGATACGATCCGTTTTCTTTCTTTGGTGCGAGCTCGCCGTTTTTGTAAATAGCATATATCAGGTCGATATACTCGCTGTCTGCATAAGCCTTGAGCTCTTCCGGAAGGTCCTTCTTATTATCAAAATCCGGCAGGATGACCTCGTTCGAAAAAGGCAGCAGCAGCCACAGAAAAACTGAGGTTACGACAAGCGAAACACAAGCCGCTACTATTGCAAATTTGCGCCCAAATATACTCTTTGTTCTCGTTGCCTTCGGCGCGGCTTCGGCAACGAAAGCTTCATCGGCAAGGCCTATCGCCTTTGCCATATCAATTTTTTTCATATTGCTATCCCCTCTTTCTCAAGATGCTCACGGAATGCCACGCGCGTTCTGTGAAGTGTTGTTTTGACGTTTGACTCGCTCATTCCCGACATAAATGCGATCTTCGCTATCGGCATCATATACCAATAACGGCGCATAAATACCACCCTCGTTTTTTCATCGAGCGAGACAAGGAATGAGTTGACCGCCCCACGAAGATGAAATTCGTCCGCGGGCGAAAGTCCTGCGCTGTCGGGCAGACAGTCGGCAAGCTCGTCGAGTATTGCCTCGGCGGCTACGTTTTCCCTCTCCTTACGCCTTGCGGCATAGCGGTCGAGCGCGAGATTGCGCGCGATGGTTGAAAGGAATGCGCCAAGCTTTTTCGGTTTTTGCGGAGGTATCGAATTCCAGGCGCGGAGGTATGTATCGTTCACGACCTCCTCCGTGTCCTCCTTCGAGGCGAGTATCGAGTCTGCAACGGCAGAAATATACCGCCCGTATTTCTTTTCCGATTCTTCGATAGCCTTCTCCGAGCGCTCGAAGAAGAGTTCTACGATCTTTATGTCATCCATTTTTATCACCTCTGCAGTAGGTTCTTTAAGACGCCTTCATCTATATAGACGGTCAAACTTGCCGAAAGGTTACATCTTTTGGGGATTTTTCTTGAATTATTTTTATTATACCATAAAAATTGCGGCTTGAAAAGCATTTTATATTGAAATCAATCTATTTTCGTGGTATAATTAAATAAAAAACGGAAAATCAATATGAAAAACAAAATTATTGCACTTTGCCTGACGGCTGTTCTTCTGCTACCGCTTCTATCTTGCGTAGGCGGGACAGGTGAGGAACTCACTCTTATGATTGCAAACGATCTTCATTTCATTTCTCCAAGTTTGCTTGGCGATGGAGAATTTTTCCGTAATCCGCAGTCCCGTGCGGACGGAAAGCTTGTTCATTACAGCCCCGAGATCACAGATGCCTTCATAGCAGAAGTGATCAAGCAAAAGCCGCAAGCGCTCATTCTTGCAGGTGATCTGACTCTAAACGGTGCAAAAGTCAGCCATCAGGAGCTTGCGGCAAAGCTGATGCAGATCAAGGACGCAGGTATCGACCTCCTCATAATCCCCGGCAATCACGATTTTGACAAAACCGCGGTCGATTACTCGGGTGAAACTCTGAAGGAAGCCGATGCGGCAAGCGCCGCATACTTTTACGAGCTGTATGATCCGCTCATTCCCGAAACGCTCAGCCGTGAGGGGGACACGTTCAATTATATCTACGAAGCAAGTGAGGACCTGTGGGTGCTGATGCTTGACAGCAACACGTTTGCAGAGTGCTACGTTGCTGAAAGCACCTTTGCTTGGATTGAGGATAATCTCAAAAAGGCGCACGAGGCGGGAATTGACGTCATTGCCGTGTCACACCAAAACATTTACGCGCACAGCGATATGCTCTCATTCGGATATCAGCTTTATAACGCTTCAAACCTCATCGCACTTTACGAGAAGTACGGCGTGAAGTGCAATTTCAGTGCTCACGTGCATATCCAGAGTATCACAGGCAAAAAACTTCCCGAGATCGTCACATCGTCACTTATCGTTACAGGCTTGCACTACGGCGAGATCGTGTCGAAGCGCGGAAAAATTGAATACTCGGTCAAATCACTCGAAACCGATATCACCGTAGACGGCTATGCCTCTTTTGCCGAATATGCTACATACTATTTCGAGAAGATCGCAAAGGATCAGGCGTACAAAACACTTGCCGAATCAAGCTTTTCTCAAGAGGAAATCGAGCTGATGGCGAAAACCTACGCCGAGATCAATTCCGCGTATTTTGAAGGCAGAGCCATCAAAGAGAAGGATCACGCAGAAGGCATTGAACTATGGCGTGCTTACGGCGATTCCTTTATATCAAAATATATCGATTCAATGCTCTCTTCAAACGGCAAAAAACAGGAAATAAAAATAAAATAAGGGTTGGGATATTCAAATATCCCAACCCAATCTTTTTAGTATTCATAAACGACGGTAACGCCCTCGCTTTCGCCGTGTGCCTTGATCGAAGGCTCGGAGATATAAACGGTATTGGTTGTCGCGTCATATCTTAATCCGCCGAATTCTTCGACAAACAACGCAAAATAAGGAATATAATATTCCTCATCTATTTCAAGAGTAAGGCATTCCTCCCATACAATGCCGAATATTACGTCACAGTCGGGCATAATGTATTCGTCGCCGTCAAGCAAAGCATGACCGGCAAGAAGGATCCAACCGTCGCTGACTTTACCGGGCGCGGTATAAACACGATCAACAAGCGAAAAACGCGCGGAATAGTCAAGGTGACTTGTATTTATGATCGTTCCGGTTGCAATATCAATGAAGAAAATATCGTGCGCATTCGGAACAAAGCTTCCGCGAAGGACGATATCCCCCTCGGGCATTTTGAAAACGCCTTCGGAAACGTCGATCTCCGCACATGTCCAACCCGTGAAGGTGTGACCGTACTTTGTCGGCATCATACCAAGATCGACAGTCTGCCCGGAAAGAACACCGATTCTGCCGTATTCCTTGCCGTCGATAATAAATATCATTGTATTGTCACCCGCCGAGAAAGCGCCGTATATATCAACGTCGCCCGCGGGCATAGTGAAAATTCCCGAAGTTATATCAACTCCCGCAGAGCTCCAAGCGAAGGTGCAACCCGTCTGCTCCTCGTGTGGACGAAGAAGCACGGTATCACCAAAGAAATACTCGTCGCTGTAAAGAAGCTCGTCTTCAAGGAAATAATTGACCTTATAGGAGCATCTTCTTGATTCCGCGAAGAAAACCACATCTTCGTCGGGTACAGTGAACACACCGCCCGGGAATTCAACACCGTGATTTTGGACCTTCCAACCCGAAAAATCATATCCAAGACGAACTTCGATTCCGCGAACTGTGTAAAGTTCACCGAAATGAACGGTGTCGGAATATATCTCGATTCCGTCAAGGATGTATTTTACTGTATGCTTGTTCGGAGAAGAAAAGGCTTCGAAAATAACGTCAAATGCGGGCATTATAAATCCGACGTCGGTAAGCCCCTCGATACTCTGGGTGCTCCATCCGCTAACGGTATGTCCTTGCTTCCACGCAGGTGCGGCAAGAGTGATAATAGTTCCCGCCCGAGCGCTCTGCGAAGATACCTCCTCACCGTCAAGGAGATAAATAACTTTAGGTAATCTTGTTTCGGAATAAATATCCACATCACCCTCGGGCATCAATTCGGGGACATCGTTCCATCCGCCAAAGATATAGCCCTCTGAGGTTTCGGGCGCCTCGGGAAGAATCAGAGTAGTGCCCGCATAGTGATGTTCGGTAAGGTAAAGGTCACCGTCCACATAATAATTGATGAAATAAACAGGCTTTTCGGTCACATAGACCGCGGTAAACGCCATATCATCGCCGAATGCAGCGGGAATTTCGGCATTCCAACCTTTGAATTCATACACTACCTCGCCGAAAGTAACATCGGTAAGGGTCGGGGGGACGAGCGGATCGCCGTAATACCCCGTCAGCACAAGTATGGGAGAACCGTCCTCGAAGCTTCCGATCTCGGTATCAAACGTAACCGTATAAACTCTGCGCTCGCCGGGGGTATATTCGGCGTAAAGAGTCATGCTCTCATTTACCGTGAGCTCGTAACCGCCGTTATAAAGCTGACCCGCGCCGTCGCGCCAGCCAACAAAATCATAATACTTTTCGGCATCCGCAATGCGCTCGCCCGTCGGAATAATGACCTTTCCGCCCGCAGATATCTGCGAGATGACAGCTGTTTGTCCTTCTCCGTAGTCAAACGTAACGGTAAATCTTATGTCGATATGCTGCCAATTCAGAACCACCTTCCACTCTCTTCCCTCCATCGACACGCTGATGCCCGTAAACTCGTGCATCGCATCGTGAAAATAAACATCCTCGGAGGTATATGAATTGTAGGATTCGATCAATTCTTTCGCATCAAGATAGTTGCAGGTAACGGTCTTTTCCTTGCCGCCGCCGATAAGCTCACCAAACTCGGTCGAAAGGCTGACGGTATAGATCAGCTCCTCTTTTCCGAATACTGCGGTAAGATTGAGCGGTTCAGTCACCTTAACGGTATCAGCCGCAGAGATCTGCTTGCTGTCAAGCATAAAGCCGAGCAGGGTATATGTATATTTTTCATCTTCTGCCTTCGTCGGCATTTCATTCAAAAGATCGGAAATTTTGACATTCTCGCCATCTGTGATATAGAACTCCGTCGTTGCACTATCCGAGAAAATGCCTTCTCCGGCGGAAAATCTCACGCGGTAGCTGTATTCAATGACGGGATAGATATGCATTCCTTCAAAAGTCACAAAAGGCGGCTCTTTTGTATCGTATGGCGATCTTTTGCCGTCCTTGGTGATCGAATATTCCCATCCGATAAGCTTGGCGGTTCTATCCTCACCAACGGGAAGGTCGACCGTTTCAAGCGCCGAGGAAGTAAGAGTTGTTGATTTTATGATATGCTCTTTTGCATTTCCGAGTGGATCGTAAACGTATACCTTCGCCTCGAAAACAGAGGGCGGTTCGGTAGTTTCCGGCGTGGTTTCTGTTGTGACATCTCCGGTCGTTATCTCTTCGGTCTCCGGCGCAGTTGTTTCATCAACGATAAGACTCGTTTCTGGCGTTGGCTCGGTCAAAGCTTCGGTCGTGACCTCTCCGCCGCCGGGAGTGCAGGACGAAAAGAGTGCGCCGAAACATATTAAACCGAGAAGCAAACAGAGAAATCTTTTATTCAATTTCATAAGCAACACTCCTTTCTTTTACTGATCTAATGATAACGCAAATATGTGAATTACAAAATATAAAATTATAAATAAACTATACTTATATTTATAAGCTTTTAACGCCGACGGTCAAAGACCGTCGGCATTTGTCGGTTATTGTCCCCTCGCTTCTGAACCGAAGTCGCGGAGCACGTTTTCCGAGAAGACGAATACAAGCATTCCGTTTGCATCGTTTGGCGAATCATATTCGCGCAGATAATAATTATCCATCCAAGTCTGCCAGGTGTCGGTCAGGAAGACTTTCTTATACTCGGATACAGAAAGGATAACAAAATACTCCTCTATGCCCTCCTGGTCGTTATACCAATTAAGGCTTGACTGATAATGGCGTCCGATAACGCCCGCGCGGTCGTTGACGTCCATATTGCGGACGCGCACCTCGGAATTTGAAAGCACGGTTATCGCCTGCGCGTACCAAAAGGTCGCGTAGCCGTATTCAAGACCTTCCTCGACGAGGAATTCGGCAAGGCGGTGATTTGTGTTGTCGCGACCGTATTCGGGATCGAGCGACTTTACCTCGTCGGCAAAGACAAGCGAGGATGCAACGATGACAGCCAAAACGAGCGCGCAGATTCTTGAAAGAACAGCACCTCCGTTTTCCTTGACCTCAAAGATACCGAGATCCGATGTCAGATCGCGAAGTCCGCAAACTGTAAGCATTGCGGCACTTCCGAGAATGGGGGTCAGTCGCCAATTAGCCGCGCTGAGCTCGCCGCAGATATAGCCGAACATAACAACCGCCGTGAGCACGAAATGCGCCCAAAGCATAAACTTCACGCCGCGCGATTTGATCTTGCCGTAAAGACAGAGGATGACAACGGGCATAACGAGAAGAATGATGCCAACTGCAATACGGAAGAAATATTTTATAGACTCCGCCTCAAACAGCGGGGCATTTTTCTCCATATTCACTCCGAGCAGGGAGAAATAGTGATTTACAAACTTTTGTGCGTTGGAAAGCCACAAAGAAATGTCAGACCAACCCGAATATCCTGCGGCATAACCCGCCTTGATAGCTCCGTCGCCCGTGATAACGAGAAGGAGCTTCATTCCGACAAGTGTTCCGACAGCAACAACTGCCGCCACCGCGATCGCGGGGATCGACTTTTTCGAAACGATGCCGTCCTTTGCCGAAAGAACTCGCTCTGACGCAAATGCCGCGGCTGCGGGAAGAACGGTCAGGACGATGATCTGCATTCCGTTGGTCGCGCTTCCGACGGAAACGCCGAGCAGAAGAACGCCGAAAATGATCGCAGCGACCTTTTTGCCGTCTTCAATAGCATCGCAAAGGCGCATACCGAGACCAAGCAGATAAAACATCAGCACAAGCCCAAGGCTGTAATAAATCGTGTGCCCCCACATCATCTCGCGGAGCTTGTCCGAGCATGAAAGAAGCATAAACACCGCAAAAACGGCGGTACTGCTCCAAAGATGCGAGAATTTTGCGCTTCTCGCGCAGAAATATATGCTTCCGGCAAATAGAACGGCAAAGATCGCCATTCCGAGATTGTGCGCCGTCATTCCAAAGCCGAAAAGCTTGATCAGCGGCTGCATTATCCAAACGGTCGAAAAAGGCAGAAGCGCGGCATAATTATACTGATCGTCAAAAATGCCGTTTCCCTCGAGAGCCGCATTTGCCCAATAGATCGTGTCGGTGCAGTCGGAGTGGAAATATCCCTCCCCGGGACCGTAGATATAATAAAGGGCAATATAAAGAGCTGCAATCATCGGTATCAGGGCAAGCATAAAGAATACGATCTTAAACCACCGCTTGCCTCCGATGCCGCTGAAATTTTCCTTTAATTCGTTCATTTATTGTCTTCGCCTTCGGTCTTTTCCTCGTGATATTCCTTTTCGGTATTTACAGCCCAGACGGTTGCTTTGTCACGGGTGCCGTTTGCAATCGAGCGGACAGCCTCAACGGCGGTGAGCATCGAGTGGTCCATATTGTTATATCTGTGCTGACCGTTTCTTCCGAGGCACCAGAGGTTGTCAATGCCGGAAAGATAATCCTTGACGGTATCGAATTCGGAGTAAGTGTCGAAATATGCGGGGTAAGCCTTCTTGACCTTAATACGCGTTGCATCCTTAACGTCAGCGGGATCGATAACGTCGATCTTTGCAAGCTCGGCAATGGCAAAATCAATGAACTCCTTGTCGCTCATCTCCCAAAGGTCATCGCCCTCGTTGCAGAAATACTCAAGACCGATCCAAACGGTGTTTTCGGGGTCGGCAACGAGATAGGGGGACCAGTTGTTGAAGATCTGAAGACGTCCGAGACGAACCTCACGCTCCTGAACGTAGATCCAGCAGTCGGGCACGTTGCCGGTAAGAGTCTTCACCTTGGTCTTGTTTTCAAGAAGGAGCTTATCAACAAGAAGACCTACGGTAATATAATCACGGTAAGGAAGTCCGTCTGCAATGCGCTTGACATCGGCAGGTACGGTATCGCCCATGCCGTTTACAAGGTCGCGGACGGGCATTGTCGAGAAGAACTCGTCGCCCTTGAATTCACGGCCGTCAGCGGAAATAACGCTTGTGACCTTGCCGTTTTCAAGCTTAATATCCTTGACGGAACAATTCATAACGATCTCGCCGCCCATTTCCTTGATATCGGATGCGAGAGTCTCCCAAAGCTGGCCGGGGCCGAGCTTGGGGTAGTAATACTGCTCAATAAGCGAGGTCTCAACCTTGTCCTTGGAGCGGAAGGGCTTCGAAAGCACGTTCCATACAGCCTTCATAAGAGAAAGTCCCTTAACTCTCTGCGCGCCCCAATCTGCGGAGATCTGCGAAGGATGGCGTCCCCAAAGATTCTCCGTATAATCCTCGAAGAACATCTCGTAAAGAGGTCTGCCAAAGCGGTTGATATAGAAATTCTCGAGCGAATCCTCGGGCTTCTTAACGATACAGCTTCCAAGATAGCCGAATCCCGACTTCATTGTGCGTACAAAGCCCATATTAATAAAGGTCTCGGGCTTGAGCGAGATCGGATAGTCAAAGAATTTATGCAGGAAAAGAATACGCGAGATACGGTTGCGAAGCAGGAATACTCTGTCTTCCTTTTCGGGGTCGGGGCCGCCCTCTGCAAGATCTTTCTCCACTCCGAGCTTTTTATCGTCATAAGCGGGTGCGCCCTGAAGGGGCATAAGCTCACGCCAAAGCTCATTTACTTCCTCGTTCTTTGAGAAGAAGCGGTGGCCGCCAAGGTCCATACGGTTGCCATTGTAACGCGCGGTACGAGAAATACCGCCGATGTATTCGCTTTCCTCAAGAATGATCGGCTTGATGTCGGTCTCCTTGAGAAGCTTATATGCCGCAGTCAGACCCGCAGGTCCCGCGCCGATGATTATAGCTGTTTTCTGTTCGCTCATTTTTTATCTCCTAAACTTTCCTATACTATATAGACGGAATTCATCGCAAAAAGTTTCACGATTTCCGAAAAAATTTTCAATTAATTTCGTCAAAGGGCTCAAAGCCGTATTTTTCAAGGTCCTCGGGATATATCCACTTGTCGCTATCCGAGTAAAGTTCGCCTTCATCGTCGGGAAGATAAATGCTGAAGCGGTATATATCGGTCTCTGAAAAATAACTGAATCGGTTCACCTGCTTGATGACGAATCTGCCGTGCTCCGTAAAGCCGTAAACGATCTCGTCGCGGCGCAGCTCGTACATTGGAGGCTCGTTGTTGTATGTAGGCTGTTCAATGCGGTCAAATGTCTCAACAATGACTGTTCCATCCACGAACTTCGGTGAAGCAAGAGCCGAAATTTTCTTTTCAAGGGAAAAGCTTCCCTCTTTATTGATAAAGCAACGGTACTTCTCTGCCCCTTCGGTGCGGTTGCTCTGGATTATGAAATCCTCGTCGCCGTCGCCGTCAATATCAAGAACACGAAAGCCGTAGTCATGCTTGTCCTCGCCGAGCCAAGGCTCGTTTACACGGTAATCGGGTTTGACGCTTCCCGTTTTTTCATCTTCGCGGTAGATATCAACGCGCGTAATACCGTTTGTACTGCCGTAAAGCCGAAAGGAATATTCCTGCCCATCGACACTCATAAGCGGTTCCCCGCCCGAACAGGCGGTCAATGAGAGAGTTGCAATAAATAAAAAAATAAAGAAACCAAAGTATTTTTTTGCCTTCATGTGTCACCTTTCTTCGGCAAAGCATAATTATGTAATATATATTATACACCTAAAATATAAAAAAGTAAAGGGCTTTTTGTCGTTTTTTACATACTCTGCCCTATTTTTACGGTGTTTTTTTAGGCAAGACGGGGAAAGCGCAAAAAAAGCAAAAAAATCAAAAAAACTTTCAAAAAACTATTGACAAACAACTTGACTTGTGGTATAATAATACCCGTCGCAAGTGCGACGTCATTATGGGAGCATAGCTCAGCTGGGAGAGCATCTGCCTTACAAGCAGAGGGTCATAGGTTCGAGCCCTATTGTTCCCACCATGATGGCCCGGTAGCTCAGTTGGTTAGAGCGCCAGCCTGTCACGCTGGAGGTCGTGGG
>JAGBRZ010000076.1 GCA_017632155.1 Clostridia bacterium | reverse complement strand
CTGATCATCGTCTACTGCGCGAGCAGCGGTATGGGCTATTACGTATCCAAGGGCTTCTTTGATACCATTCCCAAGAGCCCTTGGATACGTAATAGCCCATACCGCTGCTCGCGCAGTAGACGATGATCAGCCCAAGCGGTGCCATTTGCATGGTCAAGCCGACGTCTGAGAACACCTTGTAGATCAGAATCAAGGTCAAAAAACCCGGGAACATGCCCAGAATGAGCATGAAGTTCATCAGTCCCTTTCTTCCCTTGAAGCGCAGACGTGAGAGCATGTAGCTCATGGAAAGAATGAACACGGTTTGCAGCACCGAGGTGGCAACGCCCATGATGGCGGTATTGATAAACCATTTCAAAAAATCGGTCTCTTTGAACAGTCTGACGTAATGATCAAATCCAAATTCCTTGGGAAACAGATACGCGGTCTGCATCTTGGTTTCTGTCTTGAAGGATTCAAGCAAAATTCCCACGAACGGGAAAAGCCAGACGATGGTTATCGCGACAAGCAGCACGTAAATGATTGCATTGCTGATGCGTCTGCTTGCTTTGATGCTCAGGCTCTTCTTTCTTAATGCATTGTTATTATTCTTTTTCATCACTTATAGTCCTCCTCGTTCTTGGTTGAAGGAATGACGTTGTAGACGATAAGCGAAAGCACCGCAACGACCAAGAAGATCAATATACCGACGATGGACGCCAGGTAATATTTACTTTCAGTACTTCCGAGTGTCATCTTGAACAGCCATGTGATCAAAAGGTCGGTATGACCCACCGATGCGCCGCCTGCAGTTCCCTTGATCGGGTTACCGCCCGAGAGCAGATAGATGACGTTAAAGTTATTGAGGTTTCCGACAAAGCTTGTCAGCAGGTAGGGACCCGTGACGAACAGCATGTAAGGAAGCGTGATTTTGGTAAACTGCTGCGTGGAGCTTGCACCGTCGATCTTGGCGGATTCGTAAAGGTCCTGCGGAATGTTCATCAGAATACCCGTTGCCATGAGCATGATATACGGAATACCTACCCAGATATTGATGACGATCAACAGAATCTTTGCTACGATGGGCGAATCCCACAGAGAGATAAAGTGATTGGCGGTCAGATAATTGCTGATGAACGGAATCTGCCCCAGTACTCTGCCGATCAGACCCGAGGAGTCAAACAGCTTGGAGACGTACAAGAGTGAGACAAACTGCGGGATTGCAATGGTCATGACAAGCACGGTTCTCCAGAACTTCTTGATCTTGATTCCCTTCTTGTTGATCATGATTGCCACGAACATGCCAAGGAAATAGTTGGTAAAGGTTGCAAAGAACGCCCACATCAGCGTCCATGCCAGAATCTCACCGAAGGTCAGACCAAGTCCGCCGCTGCCAAAGTCGAAGATTTCGTTGAAATGCTCAAAGCCGACCCAGGAGAACAGATTGGAATAGCCATCGTGTGCAGCGTCGTAGCTGGTAAACGCAATCAGCACCATGAAAATGATGGGGAGAATGGTAAACGCGATGATACCTGTCAAAGGCAGCGCAAGCAGCGTTTTGTGGAACTGGTCGTCAAGAAGAGACTTCAAGTCATCCTTGCCGCTCTTGATCTTTTTGCCTTTTGCACGGATGTCCATACAAATGCGGCACTGCTTGACCTGCATTCTCCAGGTCACGACGAAAGCTACAATGAAAACCACGGTCAGAAGTGCGTACAAAAGTACCTTGACAGAGTCGTCACCCGCTACCCATACGTCGGTGTCGTAAATGGGATCATATTCAAATCTTCCCTGCTCGGTACCGACCGTTGCACCCTTGACAAACCAATTGCATTTGCCAAGCCAATACAAGCCGCCGCTGGGGACGAACATATATGCGAAAAAGATCAGCTCAAAGGCAAGGAACATGATGCCGCGCATCACCTGTCCGTAATAGAGGTTGCCAAAGCCGAACAGGAAGAAGGACAGCTTGACAGCCCAGTTGCCTTTGGCAAAGGTTGTTCCGATATCCAGTACTTCGTTTTTTACGGTAATCCCGCAGGACTTGATAAATCTCCAAATCCCCAGTCCAACGTTCTTGAACCAAACGGGAATCGCGCAGATAAACATCAGCAGATTATACCAAAAGGCTTGAAACTTATTCAGCTTTAAATATTCCAGATCGTTTAGTCTTTTCATAGAAAACGCACAAACCCTCCTTATTTAAGATGAAAGGCATTGTGAGTCGAAACACAAGACAACTGTCTTCCTTGTATGTCGGCTAACAATGCCTTTTTTCGAAGGCGGGTGAGCCACTAAGGGCTCACCCGATCATATCGATTAGTATTTAACTTAAATTACTGTGCGGGAACCAGCTCGATGGTAACGGTGTCACCGATTACCAGCTTAACCTGGTACTTGCCGTCAGCCTCAACAACAATGTTAGCGCCGTTAGATTCGCCGTTTACACCGTAGTTGTTATCCCAAGAGAGACCCTGACGAACCTTGAACTCCTGGCCTGCAGTCATTTCGATGACAACAGAGGTCCAAGTGCCTGCGGGATCCTCGGTCATGGTGAAGTCGGTATCCCAGTTGGTGTTACCAACGGAACCGATAACGGTCCATGCATATCTCTTTTCCGGAGGAATCTCCAGCCAAGAGCCGATAGCTGCGTCGTAGTTGTCCAGAGCTGCCTGAAGGTCTGCATCGGAGGTTGCTGCCTTAGCGTCAGCACCCAGAACCTTTGCGATATCCCACCAAGCGCCGCCGATCTGGCCCTGAGGAACTGCGTACTCGTTCTGCTTTGCAAGAGCTGCAAGAGAAGCGTTAGCCTGAACTGCCTCGGAAGCCTGAGCTACCTTGTTGGAGGGGCCCCACTCGAAGCTTGCAAATCTTTCTGCCTGGCACTCTTCACCGGTCAGGTACTGAGCGAGCAGAGACAGAACAGCTGCCTTCTTAGCGTCGGTCTGAGGCTTAACACCCATCAGCTTGTTACCGGAGTAAGAGCCGAGGTGGTAGGACTTGCCGTCAACGGTGAAGGAAGGCAGGTCGGTTGCGCCGAGGTTCTCACCGAAGTGATCAGCAGCAGCCTGTGCGTTCCAGATACCGGTTACAACAACGCCTGCATCGGTGAAAATGTCAGCGTTGGAGTCGTATGCGGAAGACTGAGCCAGCATCTGCATACCCTTCATAGCGATCATACCCTTTTCAGAGTTGAAGTCGTCATCAATAGCGATGAACTCGCCTGCTTCGTTCATGGTCCAGTTGGAGGTGCAACCGGTTGCGAAGAAGAAGGAAGCGGTGTACCAAGCGTTTTCAAGAGCGTAACGGATCTTTACGTTGTTAGCCTCGCAAGCAGCGATGATAGCCTCGAGGTTCTCGGGATCGGTTACGATGCTCTTATCGTAGTACATATAGTAGCCGTTATCGCTGGTCATGGGGTACGCATAGATGGTACCAGCCACGGAAGCAGCTGCAACGGAGCCTGCGTCGTTGTTAGCCTTGATAGCCTCTGCAGCAGCCTTACCGGGAGCAGCGAGAGCAGCAGCCTGAACCAGACGAGCAAGCTGGTCCTGCGCGAAGCAGTAGATGTCAGGTGCGGAAGCAACGTCAGCAACGACCTTGGAGCCGGCATCAGCTTCGGTAACACCCTCGATGGAAGCGTTGATTACAACGCCGGGGTTCTTTTCCATGAACTTAGCGATCTGAGCCTGGAACTGCTCCGCAACGCCTTCCTTCTCGGAAACCCACATGGTGATGTCATAAGTGCCTTCAAGACCCTCGGCAGGATTTTCCTCGGGAGTCTTACAAGCCACCAGTGCCGTCATCATCATGATGGCAACTATGACAAGAGACAAGATTTTACTCATTTTCATAAGCAATCCTCCGTGAAATTTTTTATTTTGCGCATTTTTGCACATTGATATTATAATCGTTTTATGAATTTTTGTCAATATGATTAACGCTTTTTTTGCTTTTTAGTCATTGTCAACAATAACCTTGGGGAAATTTTGACACTTTGTTAAAATCATTTTAGCCGGCTAAACTTCGGGGCAATCATTCAACGATCGCACTTGTCTGTGCCCCCAGCGTAAGCACCGTTCCCTTCAGCTTGGCTTGTCCCATGCCGATGCTTTCGCAGAGCTTTTCGATCTCAACGCCCTCCAACTCCTTGATCTTGGAGAGATCAAAGCTGATCTCCTCGTTGGAGGTGTTGTGCAGAATCAGCAGCTGCTCATCCTGGTAAGTCACCAAGAATCCGCCGAAATTCTTTTCATTGGTGGTAAGAGACTTGTATTGTCCTCTTGCGATGGCGGGATAAGCGTGGCGCACGGTCAGCAAGCGACGGTAGTAATTGAGCAGACTTTGCTCGTCTTCTGCTTGCTTTGCAACCGTGGTTTTGATCTGATTTGCTTCGGGGTAATTCGATCCCACGGGATTTTTGACCAGGTCCCCGTCTCCCCAAAGCATGGCAAGTCTGCGGTTGGCGTCGGTGTTTGCACTTCCGCGCGAGCCACGCATACCGATCTCCTCACCGTAATAGATCACGGGAGAGCCCGTGCACAAAAGATAGAGATTTGCCGCCATGCGCATGTTGCCGTCCGTGACGAAATTGCCCGCAATTCTGTCCATATCGTGGTTGGACAAGAATCCGATAACCATACCGTCCGGATTCTTTGACTGCACCTTTTTCTGATATGCTTCCACGTAGCTCGTATATTTGGAGATCGAGAAGCCCTTGGCAGCGGAAGCAACCGTGCCCTCTGCCTGCGCCATGGCAAAATTGAAGCAGTTCATCGCACCGTAGTAGTCCAGAATCTCGGTCTCGCCCGACCAGCATTCGCCCACGCAATAGATATCGGGATCATACGCGCGCAGCTCTTGCATATACCATTCCCAAAATGCGGCACTCTTGGCGGTATCACCGAAATAAATATACTTGATCGCATCAAACCGAAAGCCGTGCACGCCAAGGTCAATGTAATACTTTGCAATGTCAAGCATTTTTTCTCTTACTACGGGTTATCGAAGTTGAGCTCGGGCATATCTCCCGAGAAATTGCACTCATACCAGCAATCCACGCCCGCGATTTTCTGATAGGTCACGCCGCCCACCTTTTGAGCAGTCGTGACGCAGGAATAATAATCGTAATATTCGCTGGAGGTGTCCCCTTCCATACGCGCTTGCTTGAACTTGACAAACCATTCGTGCCCCGAGGAGGTATGGTTGATGACCAAGTCAAGAATCAGCTTGACATTTCGCTCGTTGCACAGCGCAACCAGCTCGCGCAGATCGTCCTCGGTGCCGAATCGCCAGTCGATTTTATAGTAATCGGTAGCATCGTACTTGTGATACGAGGGCGAGGAGAAAATGGGCGAGAGCCATATGCCCTGCACGCCAAGGCTGTCCTCGGAGTTGACGTTTCCGTCGTTGAGATAGTCAAAGCGTTCGATCACACCGCGGATATCCCCGATGCCGTCGTTGTTCGAGTCGGAAAAAGAACCGACAAAGACCTGATAAAAGGTTCTGTAGTTATCGTCCACGGGATCGGGCGCGGCTTTCTTGCCACAGCCGACCACACTTGCCGCAATCATCATGATCACCATCAAAAAGCAAAGTATTTTGGTTATTCTGTTTGTTTTCATAAGCCTTCCCCTATTATTTGACCGAGTTCAGAAGTGCGTCGTCAATCTTACCCCAGGCATTCGGTCCCGAGCACTTGACGTAAATGCCGACAGTCAGCACGTCGCCCTCGGCAAGCACAATATTTTCTACCGTTGCGGTATGCCATTCGTTATATACCGTGATTTGGGTGGGCGCAGTCTGCACGATTTCACCGTTGATCTTGACGTACGCATAAATCTCGGTCTCGCCACCGTCTCCGCCCATGATAGAGATGGAATACTTGTATTTGCCGCTCTTGATGGACGCAACCGTCTGCTCCAGCGTAAACTCCACAACGTCCTGTCCCGCGCCCCAGAAGTGGTAATGCTTGTTGCCTGTCAGAGAATCCGTGACCTTATCCTCGACAAACAGCTCGTCAAAGCTCTTCTCTGCTTTTGCCGTCCAGCCGGTATTTCCCTGTTCAAAGCTCCAGTTTTCAAGATAGTTGTATTCCACCATGGAAATATAGCAAAGTGCCTGCATGCCGCCCGCGCTTCCCTCTATTGTATACTTGGCAACGCCGCCCGCCTTCATGGCCTCCACGTCCACGTCCTGCCATTCCACAGGGATTTCCTGCTTGGAATTGTCAAGCATAACGGCATGCACCGTGGTCGGCAGCACGATCTCTCCGTTGAGATCACAGACAAGGTTGGTGTCCTCTATGGCGTCCGCGCGGTTTACGACCACGTTGCCTTCTCTGAGCAGCGCAAAGACCTTGAGAGATTCCAACGCTTTGCCGTTCGCATCGAAAAACGCCTGATTGTCGACAGCACAGCCACCGTACCATTTGCCCGCATCGTCCGGGTCGTATTCAGCTGCGTAAGAGCTTGCCCAGCCCGAGCCGTTCTTTTCCCACAGCGCAAGATTTTCCTCATAGCTCTCACCGCCCGCTGCAATCCACGTGCCTTCCCAATAGAACACACCGATGCCGCCCTCGATATTGACCACGGTCTCAACCACGTCACGCACAAGATTTGCCTGCCCTTGCTCTGTAAACGGGTAATCCTTGACGATGCCGCCGTCCTGCCCTATGGTGTTTCCGTAAAAATCGGAATCCTCTGCGGTATAGGCGGAAGAGGTTTCAGCTACCATGATGCGTTTTTCATACTTGGCGGCAATATCGCCAAGCACCGAGGAAAGATTCTCCAGCGTGCCGTGCCAGAACGGATAATAGGAGGATGCGAACACGTCGTAATCCACCCCGTAATAGTCCAGGTTTTTGCCGTAGCTTTCGTAGTTGGTCACTTTTTCGGGGTTGGCAAAGTGTATGACGACCAGCGCGTCCGGACACACCTCGCGCACAGCCTTTGATCCTGCGGACATCAGCTGCGTGATCTTTTTCCAACCACCCAGCGCGCTTGCGTCCTCACCGCACATGGCACCGTTTGTCTCGTTGCCGACCTGCACCATGCCGATCTCCACACCCGCGTCTCTCAGCTGCTCAAGACAACTCTTGGTGTACTCGTATAGTGCCTGTGATTTGGTGTCAATATCCATGTCTTTCCATGCCTTGGGTGCCATTTGCTTGGCGGGATCTGCCCAAAAATCGCTGTAATGGAAATTGACCAGCAGCTTCATGCCGTTGGCAGTTGCGCGCTTTCCGATCTCGATTGCGTTTTCAAGATCGCAGTTGCCGCCGCCATATCCGTTGCCGTTTTTGTCATAAGGATCATTCCAGATGCGCACGCGAATGTAGTTGATGCCGTTTTGCGCAAGAATTTTGTACACGTCCTGCTCGTTACCCTCGTGGTCATAATACCTGACCCCGCCCGCCTCCAGGGACGGCACGCAAGACGCATCCATGCCGAGAATGAAATCCTTTGGCATGTTTTCCACCTTTTTGACGTAGAGGCTTTGAGAGCTTGCGTCGGTTTTGATCTTGTTGGGCGTCCAGTCCACACTTTTTGCTTGGCTGCATGAAGCAAGCGGTGCTGCAAGCATCAGCGGTGTCATCATCAAAGCAATGGTTTTCAATAGTTGTTTCATAAACTCCCCTTTATCAGTATCCCCACCGAAAAACGGCGGGGATACTCATTGTTTTATTGCATAAGTGCGTCGTTTACGTAGACTCTGACAGAAATGCCGTCCACAGTCACGCTGCCGCTGTCCTGCGAGAGTGCCGTGCTGCCTGCGTTCATGCCGTCGCAGACCAGATGCCACGCGCCCTCTAACGTATAAGGCAGGCTCTGATTGTGCGGGTTGATCAGCACGATTGCCTGTCCGCCGTTGCCGTCGTCATACGTGACCACCACAAGTCCGCTGTAAAGCTCCTCATGGGTGATGACGGTATCGGCATCCGAGAAAATCGGGAATGCCTTGCGCATTTCGATCAAGCCCTTGTAATACTGCATGGTCTCGTATTCGCGATTGCCGGGCTTGAGCACAGACCAGTCGATATTGTTGATCTCGTCGCCGGATTTATAGCTGTTTTCGTCACCGTTCTTGGTGCGCAGCATTTCCTCGCCCGCCTGCCAGAAGGGTGTGCCCTTTGCGGTCATAATGATTGTCGCACCGAGATTGTTCATCTTATTGCGGTCATCGTCGCTTGCATTGGGGTTGGAAAGCAGCAGCTTATCCCAAAGCGTGTTGTTATCGTGCGCGCTCATGTAGTTGATAATCATGGCATCCTTGACAGACCAGCCCTGACCGACGCCTTCTCCGCCCTTGACGCTGAACATGACCTTCAAGATATTTGCGCTGTTGGGCGCACCGTTGATAAAGCCCTTGCCCGTTTTCTCAAACACGCTGCCCTTGAGTCCGTCACGCATGACGTCGTTGAAGACGGCAATCGAGCCGATGGCGTCACCCGTCGCAGTTACCTTGCTGATATTGCCCTGATTTGCCTGTGCACTGCCGTCAATGGTGGCACCCATGGTCCATCCCTCACCGTAAATGATCGCGTGCGGGTTGATGGCGTGCACCGCGCTTTCCACCTCTTGCATGGTCTCCACGTCATGCAGACCCATCAAGTCAAAGCGCAGACCGTCCAGGTGATATTCCTCTACCCAGTATGCGGTGGAGTCCACCATGAACTTACCGTACATGTACCGCTCGGATGCCGTATCGTTGCCGCATCCGCTGGCGGAGGAGTTTGCACCGGACGAGGTATACCTGTAATAATAGTAAGGAACGATTCTGTTAAACGAGCTGTTAGCGTCGTAGGTGTGATTGTAAACCACGTCCATAATCACACCGATGCCCGCCTCGTGCAGGGCTGCGACCATCTGCTTATACTCGTTGATTCTCACAGCACCGTTGAAGGGGTCGGTGGAGTAGCTGCCCTCGGGCACGTTGTAGTTTTTGGGATCGTAGCCCCAGTTGAACTCGGCATCCGGATTGCTTTCGTCAACCGTTGCATAGTCGTATACGGGAAGCAGATGCACGTGTGTGATGCCAAGCTGCACAAGATAGTCGATGCCGACTGCCTCGCCGTGCTCGTTTTTAAGCCCTGTCTCGGTAAATGCAAGGTATTTGCCCTTGTATTGCGCATCCGCGATCTTGTTGGAGAAGTCTCTGACGTGCACTTCCCAGATAATTGCGTCGGAATAGTTCTCGATGGGATCGGAAAGATAGGAATCTGCAAAGCACTCGGGGTCTGTCAGCGAAAGATCAACCACCATGGTGCGGTTTCCGTTGACCCCCGCTGCCTTACCGTAGGGGTCGGTTGCCTCCTGCGTGCCCACAGCAGTCGTGACCGTGTAGGTATAATACGTGCCGTGTCCGCATTCTTCGGTGTGCGACCACACGCCCTTGTCGCCTCTAACCATTTCAACCGACTTGTATGCGTTCACACCGTCGCCCTTTTCAAATAGATTGAGCACAACTGCGGATGCCGTGGGTGCCCAGACCTTGAAGGTGGTGTTGTCACCATCTATCACAGCGCCCAGGTCGTCCCCATCGTAATGATAGTTTTCTGCAAAATAGGTGCTGTCAAAGATTTCAAGAGGAATGGCAACCTTGCTGCCAAAGCCCTGAATCTCTACGGTATAGGTCAAGGAGAGATCAAGTGCCTCGGCAACCTCAATCTGCCCCGTTGCCTGAGATTTGCCCAGACTTGAGAGACTCTTGACCTCCAGCTGTCTGTCCCCTTGGTAGACCTTGACCTGGTCAAGGCTGTCGAGCTTGACCTTGGGCGTTACTTTGTATGCGAGAGTAAACTCATCCGCAATGGTTGCAAGTGTAAATTTATTGATCATTTCGAGAGTTTTTCCTCCATCATTGCTCGTAAATTGCTCTTCAACGCCCGACTTTAAGTAAATGACCGTCTCTTTGCCCTCAATGGCGACAAAGCGATCCGCCTCAAAGTCCTTTGTGGCGCTGCCCCACGACGTCCCACCCGGGTCCGAGCAATTCTTGCGGACGATAAATCCGACCTCTTCTATGCCCTCGGGCACGTTGATGACTGCCTTTGCACCGTAGGTGCACTCGTGCAGGATATAGCCCTTGCCCGCAACGTCACCCCACCAGATCCACACGTCGCAATTCTCGTACGTGTCTTTGTGGTTGAAGTAGATGGTGAGCTGATTGTAGCCGTTCTCAAGCGGCAGGGTGTATTCCTCCGTCACTTGCTCAGTCGGCTCTTCTTGCCCCGTTGTCTCTGATGACGGGGGTTCTGTCTGCGTATTGCACGATGCAAGCAACGGCAACAGCAGCATGGTCAATGCAAGGATAAACGATAGCAATCTGCGCTTTTTTGTCATAATTCTCTCCCTTTCTTGCAATTGATGATTGATTCCAATAGGTATTATATCAAAGATCGTGCGATTTTTCAACACTTTTTCAAAAGTGTGCGCGATTATTGCATGTCGTCCACTTCCGGGAACTGTACTTCCTTTTGGGGCACACTGAACTCGGGGGAGCCTCGGATTCAAGCCGTGCCGTTACTTCGGCATCTCGCTCCATATTCCGCTCAATCTTCGGTATCCAAAATTCCTGATGGGACTTGAAATCTTTCTTTCGTTCTTCCCAATTGTATCCGTGCCAAAACTCACTATCGCAGAAGACAGCAACTTTCTTTCCGATAAACACAATATCGGGCTTTCCATATATGCGGTTCACGTTCTTTCTGTAGCGAAGACCGCGCGCCCATAATTCTTTACGCAATAATAATTCTATCTGCGAGTCCTTATTCTTGACCGCTTGCATATTTTTGCGTCGTTGTTCGGGTGTGTGTTTATCCATATTATTTGTCGTCGGGTATCATTTCCATAATGTCACCGACATCTACTT